>CAYYDT010000001.1:0-14370 GCA_964470705.1 uncultured Gammaproteobacteria bacterium
TGACAGCCGGCGGCCAGCCTTCGGCGGAGATTAAAGGCCTGATCACCGCCTGGGACTTGTATAAGGGCAGTTTGTAGCGGGTAACTCTTGCCGGCCGTGGACCCCGTGTGGTTCTGCGCTGGTTACCCAGGTAGCGGCGTATGTAATACGCCCCCCGCCACGAGCAGGGATAAACCCTGCCCCTACCAAGATAAACCTGATATACTATCTAATATGACCAGGGAAGAATTGATTGCTAAATTCAGGAAGTTTTTTGAGGACCGGGGGCATAAGTGGCTTCCGTCGGCGCCGCTGATTCCGGAAGGTGACGCTTCAACCCTTTTTATCTCCGCCGGCATGCATTCACTGGTCCCTTATTTAATGGGCGAAGATCACCCAATGGGCAACCGGCTGGCTAATGTTCAGGAATGTCTGCGCACCGGAGATATCGACGAAGTCGGCGATACTTACCACCATACTTGGTTTGAGATGCTCGGCAACTGGTCGCTGGGCGAATATTTTAAAGAGGAATCAATCGCTTGGAGTTGGCAGTTTTTAACTGAGGAATTAAAAATGGACCCGGACCGATTGGCAGTGACAATTTTTAAGGGCGACGACAGCGCCCCTTTTGATGAGGAATCCAAACAGGTTTGGCTTAGTGTGGGGCTGCCGGAAGAGAAAATTTTTCCTTTAGACAGGGGTCACAATTGGTGGGACGCCGGGGAAACCGGACCGGGCGGTCCGGATACGGAAATTTTTTATGACACTGGTAAACCAGCGTGCGGTACTAATTGCCAGCCGGGGTGTGACTGCGGCAAATGGATTGAAATTTGGAATAATGTTTTTATAGAATACAACCGGAAAAAAAACGGCAGTTACGAGAAATTAGATCAGAAAAATGTTGACACCGGCATGGGTCTGGCCCGGATGGCGGCGGTTTTACAGGGACATTTTGATGATTACCGGATTGGCCCGCTGGACCAGATGATTAAAAGACTAAAAGATATTAGTGATAAGGAATATGGTAAGAATAAAGAAGTTGACAGATACATGCGGATTGTCGCTGACCATTTGCGGGCGGCTGTTTTTGTTTTGGCCGAGGGAACTGCCCCGTCCAATCAGAAACACGGCTATGTTCTCCGCCGGCTGATCAGACGGGCGGTCCGGTTCGGCCGGCTGCTGGAGATTGATAAGCCGTTTACGAGAGAAATTGGCCAAAAAGTAATTGAAATTTACGTCGATGATTATCAAAAATTAGAAAAAAACAAAGATTTTATTTTGTCGGAATTGGCCGGCGAAGAGAAAAAGTTCAACCGGGTTCTGGATCGGGGGCTGAAAATGGTTGAAGAAAAATTGTCTGAAATTGATAAAGGCGGCCAGTTAAACGGAGTTGATGCTTTTGATTTGTACCAAAGTTATGGATTTCCAATTGAATTGACCGTCGAAGAAGTCAGCCGTCTGCGGCCGGATGCGGCTGTTGATATCAGCGGATTCAAAAAAGCAATGAAAGGCCATAAAGAATTGTCACGCCAGTCGGCCAAAAAAATATTTAAGGGCGGTTTAGCCGGCCAAAATAGGGAAACAGTCAAACTGCATACAGCGACGCATTTGCTCCATCAGGCCCTGCGCAAGGTTTTGGGTGATCATGTTTATCAGGCCGGGTCGGCGATTACCGAAGAAAAACTTCGGTTTGATTTTCCTCATCCCAAAGCTTTAACTGACGAAGAAATTAAAAAAGTTGAAGAAATTGTCAATAAAGTTATTGAAAAAGATTTTCCGGTTATTTATCAAACAATGTCTTTTGAGAAAGCCAAAAAGAGTGGGGCTGATTATATTCCTGGGAAAAATTACCCGGATGAAGTTAAGGTTTACAAAATTGGAGACTACTCGCGGGAGGTCTGCGGCGGGCCGCATGTTGAGAAAACAGGTGAATTAGGCAGTTTTGAAATTATAAAAGAAGAGTCTTCCGGCGCCGGAAAAAGAAGAATCTATGGCCGGCTGACAGCTAAAAGCTAATAGTCACCATTTACTGATTACTGTTTACTGTTCACCGTCTTCTGTGCTACTATTTGTGTATGAATAATACTCAGGAGAATAAATGGCTGATTTTAATTGAGGAAAAAGAAGTGGTTGTCAGCCTGCTTACTGATGAAAAAAATCTTTTAGTCAGTGAAGAAAAAGGCTGGGACGGCGATGATCCGGAAAGCTTGATTGCCGGTATTGATTCCGGCATCGGCGCTTGTTTGGCTAAAGAAGAGGGTATTTCCCGGCCCCAAAAAACTATTTTTATTTTACCGCCTTTTTGGGTCAGCCAGGAGGCAGAAGTACTTCCCAGCCGTAAAAAAATACTCCAGCGTTTATGCAAACAGTTAAATCTTCGGCCGGAAGGTTTTCTTGTCGGCGAAGAGGTTTTATCAAACTTTTATACTGATTTTGTGAGTATCTATTTTGGCAAAGAATATTTAAGATTTTCAATTATTAAGGACAAGAGTCTTGAATTACAGGAAGAACTGGAAAACGGTGAAGATATTGACCCAGAGGATGTTGCTGTATTTTTAAGCCAATTAAATGGAAAAGCAATTGTCCCCAGCCAGATGGTTTTTTGGGGAAGGATTCAGCCGGGAAATAAGGACCGTTTACTCAGCCATAATTGGCAGGAAAGCAATCTATTTGACAAGCCGCCGGAGGTCAAAATACTTTCCTGGTCGGATTTTTTACAATCAACCGCCAGAGTTGTCCAAGGTGAAGTCAGGCTGGAGGTAATCGAAGAAAAATCGCCCCAGCCGCCAGCTGGGCCGGTCCCGGTCGATTCTCAGCCGTCAAAAGATAAGCCGAAAGATGATAAGTTTGGTTTCGGTTCTGGTGATGTAGCCGAAAAAGACGATTGGCAGACCGGGGATCAGCCCAAACCTAAGCCGCAACCAGAATCAGAAGCCGATCCTGAAATTCAGCCTCAGCCGAAGCCGGCAGTTGAACCAAAACCGAAAAAACCCGGTTTGACTGGCAAACTGTCTAAACTGCCCAAACTGCCCCGGCCGAATTTTAGTTTTATCTCCGGCCGGCGGATGTTGATTTTACTGCTTTTACCGATTATTTTAATTGCTGGTTTATTCTTAAGTTGGCGGTTTTCAAGTGCGACAGTTGAAATTTACGTGACGCCCGAAGAATTAACCGAAGAGTTGTCAGTTAGTTTGGATCCAGGAGCTGTTTCTTTAGATTTAGAAAAAGGTATAGTTCCGGTCGAAGAAGTGACGGTTGAAAAAACAGGCAGTAAAAGCCAGCCGGCAACTGGAGAAAAATTAATCGGCGAAAGGGCTCAGGGAGAAGTCAAGGTTTTCAACCGGACATCTGAACAGGCAGAATTTTCAGCCGGGACCAGCTTATTTGGCCCGAATAATTTAGAGTTTGTCTTAGACAACGATGTTTCTGTTGCCTCAAAAACAGCCGATTTAAACACTGGTGTTGACCGTTGGGGTGAGACAATTGCTTCAGTTACCGCTGCTAATATTGGGACAGATTACAATCTGGCCGCTGACAGTGTCTTTACTATTGCTGATTTCCCTGAAGATGATTACTTGGCCAGAAATGAAGAGGCATTTTCCGGTGGTACCAGCCGTCAGATAAAAGCAGTTTCTGAAGACGATCAAACTAAACTGCGCCAAACCCTAACCGAGGATTTGGTAGCGGAAGCAGAGAAAGATTTAGAAGAAAGAATGGCTGACAGTCAAATAATAGAAGGCAGTTTTTCTTCAACGGTTATTGAAGAAGATTTTACTGCCCAGGTTGGCGATGAAGTCGACAGTGTTGGCTTAGACTTGACGGTTGAGGTTGCTGCTTCCAGAATAAACCAGGAGCAGCTTTTTCAGATTGCAGAAACAGTTCTTGCCGATAAACTTGAAGATGGATATCAGTTAAAAGAAGAGAGTCTTTTGGTGAAGTTAGATATTAATGAAGACAGTGAAGAGGATTTAATTACCGGTAATTTGATTTTAAAAGGCGACGCCTACCCAAGGATAGAAGATCAAGTTTTAGGACAAGAATTGGCCGGCCAGAAAGAAGCCAGGGCTAAGGAACTGATCCGTCAGTCATACCCAAGGATTTACCGCCACAATATTAATTATCAATTTCCTTGGTTAAAGTATTTTTCTTACTTGCCTTCCAAACCAGAAAACATTATTATTAAAGTGGAGGAGTAAATATATGTCTCTTTGTTGTTACCAAAAAGCAAAACCAAAAACCAGAAATAAACCAGTGTTTAAACAAGCCAAGACGAAAAATAAAAAAATGATGTCTTTGGCCTTTTCTATTTTCGGTCTTGTCTTGGTCGGCAACGCAGTTATTCCGCTTTTAAGTTATCAATTCCGTTATTCTTCTCAATTCAACAGTAAAATGATCAGTCCGATTAGTCAGCATCGTCAGCAGACCTTGGGCAATTTTTCGGTTTCCGCTCAAGAGGAAAACAAGGATTATACAATGGTTGATTCCTGGTTTGACGAGCCGATTAATCTCAGTCACCAGGATAATCCCAATATCACTGATTACCGGCTTTCCATTCCCAAATTAAGGATTGAAAATGCCTGGGTCCAGATTGGCGGGGAAGATTTAAAAAACAAACTTGTTCATTATCCGGATACTGCTCTTCCCGGCCAGTTAGGCAATACAGTCGTTTTTGGCCATTCAGTTCTGCCGCAGTTTTACAACCCTAAAAATTATGTTTCCATATTTTCAACTCTTCATACACTAAAAGAGGCAGATAAAATTATTCTTGACTATGACGGCATAAAGTATGAATATTTAGTAGAAACCATGTTTGAAGTTGAGCCAAGTGATGTTTCAGTTCTTGAACAGCGTTATGATGACCGTTATTTAACCATAATTACTTGTACGCCTCCGGGGACTTATCTAAGAAGGTTGATTGTTAGAGCGCGTTTAATTTAGAGGCTTGCAGAAAGAGATTTGCGTGTTAAAATCAAAGACAGATAGTTAAATTTTAAATTGAGGGGAGGTGGAAGATGTTCAAAAACATTATTGCTCCAATACAAGCTTGGCTTTTGTCTCAAGGCCGATGTGTAGGTTGTGGTACTCCATTAGATAAGGGCAAAAAAGAAGACAGGGAGGATGGAACCAAAAAAGTTACTTGTAAATGCGGAAGAATATTTATCTATGATCCAACTAAGGAAAGCTACCGGCGGGCATTGTTTGAGGAAGTTTAAGTAAGATAGGGGATAGGTGATAGGGATTAGTGGTCAATGCAATGAAGAAAGTTATCCTACTTTTTTTTTCCTTACTGGTTTTAACGGCTGGTGGAGTTGTTTTTTTTTACTACTATAACTTGCAGCCGGCAGGGAATGGCGACGAAGTGATTTTTGTTGTTAACAAGGGAGAGTCTACTAAGTCTATTGGTCAGCGTCTGCAAAAACAGGGTCTAATCAAGAATTATTATGCTTTTCTTGCCTATTTGCAATTAACCGGCCAAGTTGGTAAACTCCAAGCCGGTAGTTTCCGGTTGTCTCCTCAAAGTTCAGTTCCGGATTTAACTGAAGAATTAAGAAAAGGAAGAATTGACGTTTGGGTAACTTTTATTGAAGGCCAGCGACGGGAAGAGTACGCAGAGATTATTAACCAAGAGTTAAATTTGCCGGTTGATGAGTTTTTAGATTTAACTAAGAACAAAGAGGGCCGTCTATTTCCAGATTCTTATTTGTTTCCTACTGATGTTGTAGTTCCTCAGGTGATAAAAAAAATGGATGATAATTTTAAATCAAAATGGGAAAAGCTGGACAACCAGACAAATTTTAGCCAAGATGAGATTTTAGTTCTTGCCTCTTTGGTTGAGCGGGAGGTGAAAACTGATGAGGATCGGGAGATTGTTGCTGGGATATTAGTTAAACGCCTGGAAAACGATTGGCCGCTCCAGGTTGACGCCAGTGTTCAGTACGCTAAAGGCGGTGCTGATAACTGGTGGCCAAAAGTTAGTGGAGCCGATTTGCGAACAATTGATTCTCCTTATAATACATATATGTATAAAGGACTGCCCCCGACTCCTATTTGCAATCCTTCATTGGAATCGATAAAGGCAGTTATTGGCTATCGGCCGACTGATTATTGGTACTACCTCTCTGACCACCAAGGAAAGGTCTATTATGCTCGGACGTTAGATGAACAAAATGTGAATATTGGAAAGTATTTGAATTAGGTTCGACAAATTCGAAAGGTCCGACAGGTGCTTGAATTGTTTTTTTATTATGTTATAATTGTCCCACTAATTGGACAACGGACTTAGGTCCGTGTCTTTTTTTGGCATATCTTAAGGAAAACCAGATGGTAAACAAACGAACTTATTTGGGCAAGAGACCATTCACCCCTAAGCCAACGGATTTAACCAAGGTTCAAAAAAAGTCTTGGGAAAAATTTATTGACCATGATTTGGGTGAGACAATTCAGTCAATATCACCAATTGATGATTATACCGGGAAAAACTGGCGATTAGAATTTGGTAAAGTAAATATCGGCCGGCCTTCGGTCGCACCGGAGGAAGCTTTTCGCAAGGACCTTACTTATTCTGCACCAGTTGAAATTGAAGCAATTTTAACCAACAAAAGAAAAAATAAAAAAAATACTGAAAATGTTTTTCTCCTTAATCTGCCTTTAATGACTGAACAAGGAACTTTTATAGTTAGTGGTATTGAACGCTGTATTTTAAACCAATTGGTCCGGTCGCCGGGAGTTTATTTCACCGCAGAAGAGGATGACCGAACAGGTAAGTTACTCCATGAAGCCGAGATTAGGCCGTTAAGAGGTTCTTGGCTGGAGTTTTTAGTCAGCAGAAGGGGAATTATTTATGCCCGGGTTGACCGGAGAAGAAAGTTTCCGGCAACAGTTATTTTTCGAGCTTTAGGAATAGAGACCAACCGGCAGTTAATCAACACTTTTGGCAGTTTTATCCAACCAACCATTGAACAGGATGAGACTCAAAATAAAGATGAAGCCCTGCTTGAGTTTTATCAGAAAATCAGGCCGGGTGAACCGGCTGTTTTAGAAACCGCCCGGAATAATTTCCGGGAACGTTTTTTTGAACACCGGTCTTATGAGCTAGGTCAGGTTGGTAGATATAAAATTAATAAGAGGCTGGGTTTGTCGTTTTCTGATGAAAAAGAAGAGAACTGGGTTTTAAAAGAAGAAGATTTAATTTCGACGGTAAAATACTTAATTTCGTTACAGCAGGGTAAAGTTGAAAAAATCGATGATATTGACCATTTAGGAAATCGGCGAATCCGTCAGGTTGGTGAAATTATTGTTCAAGTTGCTCTCCGGTCGGCAACAATGCGTTTTGAAAGGATGGTTAAGGAGAGAATGAGCCTAGCCAGTCCGACAAAAGACGAGACAACTCCGACTCGGCTGGTTTCTTCACAAGTTTTCACTAATTCAATTAACTCCTTTTTTAGAACTAATCAACTGTCGTCTATTTTGGAGCAGACAAATGTTTTGTCAGAATTAGATCTGCTTCGACGGGTAACAGTTCTTGGTCCAGGTGGTTTAAGCAGAGAAAGGGCTTCTTTTTCCATTAGGGATATCCACGATTCCCAGTATGGACGGATCTGCCCGATTCGTTCACCGGAAGGAATGAACATTGGTTTAGTAACTTATTTGGCCTTATTTTCAAAAGTAAATAAATACGGCTTTTTGGAAACGCCTTATCGCAAAGTTGAAAAAATAAAATCTGGTGGAAAAACAAAAATGAAAATAACTGATGAGGTTGTTTATTTGGCCGCTGATGACGAAGAAGACTTTTACATTACTCATGGCGGTGTTGATATTGATGAAGACGGTATTATTACTCAGGGTTGGGTGCCGGTAAGACACAAGGGTGAGTTTTTTGAGTCAGCAGTCGAGAATGTACAATACATTGATTATGTTTCTCAGCAGGTTTTAGGTATTGCCGCCGCTTTAATTCCTTTTGTTGCTCATGACGAGCCGCAAAGAGCTTTAATGGGTGCTCACATGCTTTGCCAGGGGGCGCCCCTGGTTAAGACTGAATCGTCAATTGTTGGTACCGGCCTGGAAGGTGTTGTTGCCCGGGCGATGGGGTGGGTAAATGAGGCTGAAGAGGATGGGACAATAGAAGCAGTTGATGCTAATGAAATTAAACTCAGGCCAAAGGGAAAAAAACAGTCTAAAACCTATGATTTGGTAAAATTCAGGCGGACAAGCCCTTATGGCACTTGTTACAGTCAGCGGCCGGTTGTTGATGTCGGCGATAAAGTTAAAAAAGGCCAGCTGCTGGTTGATGGACCTGGGTGTCAAGGGGGGGAATTTGCCCCCGGTAAAAATCTTCTAATTGCTTATGCTCCGTTTGAGGGCTTGGTGTATGAGGACGCAATTGCCATTTCAGACCGTTTACTAAAGGATGACACTTTTACCTCAATTCAAATAGAGGAATACGAGGCAGAGGTTGTTGAAACCAAACTTGGTCCAGAAGAAGTTACCCGGGACATTCCTAATGTTGCCGAGTCGGATTTGGCTAATCTGACAGGAGAAGGAATTGTAACTGTTGGCGCCAACGTTGATGCTCATGATATTTTGGTTGGTAAAGTCGAGCCAAAAGGTGAAAAAGAGTTAAGTGCTGAAGAGCGGTTGTTAAGGGCAATTTTCGGGGAAAAAGCTAAAGATGTTAAAGATACCAGTTTAAGGATTCCTCACGGGGAAGGCGGTACCGTTATTGATGTTAATATTTTAGACCGCCAGGAAAGTGATGAACTGGATCCGGGAATTAATAAGGTGATCAAAGTTTCTGTTGCCCAACTGCGGTCAATAAAAGTTGGTGACAAGTTGGCCGGCCGGCACGGAAATAAAGGAGTGATTTCAAAAATTGTTCCGGTACAAGATATGCCTTATTTGGAAGATGGCACACCAGTGGATATTGTTATATCGCCTTTATCAGTTGTTGCTCGAATGAATTTGGGCCAGATTATGGAGACTCACCTCGGTTGGGTTGGTAAAAAACTTGAAAAAAAGTATGCTTTGCCTGCCTTCCAAGGTATGTCCGAAGAAAAACTAGTTGAACTTTTAAAAGAGGCCAAACTTCCTGTCTCAGGCAAGGCTCAGTTGTATAACGGCAAAACTGGTGAGGCTTACCGACAAGAGTCAGTGGTTGGTATTGCTTATATAATGAAACTAATTCATATGGTCCAGGACAAAGTTCATGCCCGGTCAACCGGACCTTATTCGTTGGTTACTCAACAGCCTTTGGGAGGAAAAGCAAGAATGGGCGGCCAGCGTTTGGGGGAAATGGAGGTTTGGGCATTAGAAGCCCATAAGGCAGCCCACGGTCTTCAGGAAATGTTAACAATAAAATCTGATGACATAGAAGGCAGGGGCCAGGCATTCCAATCGATAATTAAAGGCAGAGATATACCTGAACCAGGGATACCAGAATCCTTTAAAGTAATGGTCAAGGAACTAGCTGGTTTGGGATTAAAAGTTAATCCGGTAAAAGACGAATAAATGGCAGACATAAAAAAGGAAAAACGGGACATGTCGATTGAAGATTTTGGCGATTTGGCTGACTTTAATGGTTTGAAAATTAAACTTGCTTCTCCAGAAGAAATATTAGATTGGTCTCATGGTGAAGTCACCGAACCGGAAACGATCAACTACCGAACCTGGCGGCCGGAGAAAAATGGTTTATTTTGCGAAAAAATCTTTGGGCCGACAAAAAATTACCAGTGTTATTGCGGTAAATACAAAAAAAGAAGGTACCGGGGGGTTGTTTGTGACAAATGCGGTGTTGAGGTTATTCACTCCCGGGTAAGGAGAGAAAGAATGGGCCATATTAATTTAGCGGCGCCAGTGATTCATCTTTGGTACTGGAAAAATACTTTTTCCCCCTTGTCTTATCTTCTCGATATTACCAGGAAGGATTTGGAGGGAGTAATTTATTTTACCCGTTATATGGTTTTGTCCTGTGACGGCCGGGTCCAGCGGGGAGCGGCTGGAAAAATTAAAGAAGGTATTGAGGTTAAAAAAGAAGTGATCAGCCGCCAGGTTAAGGAAAAAATGAAAAAACTGGTTGAGTCTAAAGATAAAGAGGAAAAAAAGTTGGAAAAAGAAATTAAGTCTGAAGATCAGCTGGCAATAGTTAAAGAAGAACTAACAGTAAAATTCAGGCAAAAAAAACAGCGGCTGAAGAATAAAGAAAAAGTTGAGCATGAAAAATTAGATGATCTCCAGAAAAAATTGATTTCTAAAGCGGAATCAATCGACGTTTTATCAGTTTTAACTGAACCGGAACTCCATCATTTGAGAGAGTTTGGTGCTGATGATTTTTTTGAGGTTGAGGTTGGAGCAGAAGCGGTTTTGAAGATACTTCGTGATTTTAATTTATCGGCAACTGTAACTCAGTTGAGAAAAGATCTTAAAAAGACCCGCAGCAAACAAAAAAAGAAAAAATTAATGCGACGGATAAGGGTAATTAACGGGATGCTTACCGCCGATATTGAGCCGGCCTGGATGGTTTTAAGTACTTTACCGGTTATTCCCCCGGAATTACGTCCAATGGTGCAGTTGACCGGGGGCCGGTTTGCCACTAGTGACTTGAATGATTTATACCGTCGGGTGATTAACCGCAACAACCGGCTTAAAAGGTTAATGGAACTTGGGGCGCCGGAGATAATTTTACGCAACGAAAAACGGATGCTTCAGGAATCAGTTGATATGCTTATTGATGCCGGCAAGAGCAGGCGCCAGCGCTACTCAAAAAGACCACCTCGGTCTTTATCCGATCTTCTTAAAGGGAAAAAGGGTAGATTTAGACGCAACTTGCTTGGTAAACGAGTTGACTATTCTGGTCGGAGTGTAATAGTTAGCGGGCCAGATATGAGATTAAATGAGTGTGGTCTGCCCAGGGAGATGGCTTTGGAGTTATTCAGGCCGTTTATTCTTAGGGAAATGATTTTAAGGGGTTTGGCTCCGAATGTCAGAAGCGCTAAAAATATATTAGACCACAAACCACCCGAAGTTTATGATATTTTGGAAGAAGTAATTAAGAATAAAATTGTTCTTTTAAACCGGGCGCCGACCTTGCATAAACTATCAATTCAGGCTTTTAAACCATTACTTGTTGATGGTTTGGCAATCCGGGTACCCGCTTGTATTTGTTCTGGTTTTAACGCTGACTTTGACGGCGACGAAATGGGAGTACACCTGCCTCTGTCAAAATTAGCTCAAAATGAAGCCAAAGAAAAAATGATGCCCGGTAATAACCTGCTTAAACCTGCCAGCGGCCGGCCGATCAATGTACCCTCAAAAGAAATGGTAGTCGGTTGTTATTTTTTGACTTCAATTCGGGAAAGGGATCTGGATTTAGCTGAAAATAAAAAAGAGGCTTTAAAACAAGTGCCGATGTTCAGCGGCCAGGCTGAGGCTTTGCTTGCTTGGCGGCAGAGTAAACTTAATGTTCGTCAGTTGATTGCTGTTCCTGTTGATCAACAGATAGTTTTAACCTCAGTCGGCCGTCTGCTTTTCAACCAGGTAGTTCCAGACGAACTTGGTTTTATTAACCAGCCGGTTGAGTCTGCTCAAATTAAGAAACTAGTGAACACTGCTTATGAAAATTTGGAATCCTCAAGGGTAGTTGATTTAATTGACGGTTTAAAAGACCTTGGTTTTTTTGGGGCGACTTATTCAGGGATTTCACCGTCGATTTTTGATTGCAAATTACTGCCTGAAAAAGACAAAATTATTGACGAAGCCAATCAAAGAGCCAGTCAGATAGAAGATAATTACCATGAAGGCTTAATAACCAAATCCGAGCGTAGCGAGTTGACTCAGAATATGTGGATTGAAATGACTGAAAAAATTGCTGATTTGACTTGGGAGCGGTTTACCCCTGATGACCCAATCAAGATGATCAGCGACGCTGGTATCGGCCGGGTTTCCAGAGACCAGATAAAGCAGGTATCCGGGATGCGGGGATTAGTTGTTGACCCAATGGGTCAAATCGTTCCTCTGCCGACAAAATCCAATTTCCGTGAAGGTCTGTCTGTTTTTGAATATGTTACCGGCGCCCGGGGTTCAAGAAAGGGTCTAACTGATACCGCTTTAAAAACAGCCGATGCCGGTTATCTTACCCGTCGGCTGGTTGATGTTGCCCACAGCAGTTTAATAAGAGAAAAAGATTGCGGGACAACAAGAAAATTGGTTATTAAAAAGCAAGGAGATCGGGCCAAATCATTTGCTAAACGGCTTTCTGGGCGCTACTTAGCCGAAGATGTTATCGATCCAAAAAACAAAAAAGTTATTTTTAAAAAGGGTCATTTGGTTAATGAAGACGAGGCAGAGTTAATTGACCAAAAAGGAGTGGAAAAAGCAAGTGTCCGCTCGCCACTATACTGTCGGACAAAATATGGTGTTTGTTCAGTTTGTTACGGCTGGGACATGTCTAATAAAAAAGCGATTGAAATTGGCACACCGATCGGTGTAGTTGCCGCCCAGTCTATTGGTGAGCCAGGGACGCAGTTAACAATGAGGACCAAGCATGCCGGCGGAGTTGTTGGTAAAGACGTAACCCAAGGTCTCCCTCGGGTAGAGGAAATACTTGAAGTAAGGACTCCGAAAAACTTATCTCCTTTAGCTGAAATTGACGGCAAAGTTAAAATAAATGAAACTGAGCAGGGCTATCAGATAAACATTGTCAGCGGCCGGGGCAAAAACAAAAAGAGTGTATCCTACCGGGTTCCTTTGACAAGTCAGCTTAAAGTTGATGACGGCCAGACTGTAAAAAAAGGTACCCAGCTTGCTTCCGGTTCACTAGATATTGAACAGGTTTTAGAGACCAGGGGTTTGCGCCAAGCCCAGCTTTATTTATTAGGTGAAGTCCAAGAAGTTTATGAATCGCAGGGAATTTATATTCATGACAAGCACTTTGAAACCCTAATCAGGGAAATGAGCAGCCGGGTGAAAATTAATAACCCTGGCGATTCTGACTTTTTAATTGGCGAGTATGTAGAACAGCCGATTTATCAGGAAGTTAATCAGGATTTGAAATCTGAAGGAAAGACTCCGGCCAAAGGGAAAAGAGTAATTTTGGGGTTAATTAAAGCTGCCTTGAATACTTTTTCCTGGCTGTCTGCTGCTTCTTTCCAGCATACAACCAATATTTTGACCGAGGCGTCGATATTGGGTAAAGTAGACCCGATGATCGGTTTAAAGGAAAATGTTATTGTCGGCCGGAAGATTCCAATAACTCCGGAGAGAGCCATATTGGAATGATATAATATGTTAAAATAAGATCCGAATTCCGAATTCCGAATTTCGTTTTTAAGAATATGCCAACTATAAACCAATTGGTCCGCAAGGGCCGTAAGAAATCAACTAAAAAAACAAAAAGCCCGGCTTTGCACGGGAAATTAAACAATCTCAAAGGTCGTTTAATTGATATAAAATCACCCCAAAAACGCGGGGTGGTTACTCATGTAAAAACAATGGCTCCGAAAAAACCGCATTCAGCATTGCGTAAAGTAGCAAAAGTCCGGTTGTCCAACCAAAGAGAAATTACCGCTTATATTCCCGGTGAAGGCCACAACTTGGCTGAACACGCAGTTGTTTTAGTCCGCGGCGGCCGGGTAAGGGATTTGCCGGGAGTGAAATACCATATTGTACGTGGCGTGGCTGATTCCACTGGTGTTATCGGCCGTCAGTCAAGCCGGAGTAAATACGGGACGCCGAAAAGCGGGGTTGTTGCTGATCAGGGAGATGAAGTTGTCGAACCGGTAGTTGAGGAGACGGAGGAATAAAATGCCAAGAAAAGGTGCCGTTAAAACCAGAGATGTAGAAAAAGATCCGATTTATAATAGTCAGTTGGTGACTAAATTAATTAATCGGGTAATGAAAGACGGCAAAAAGTCGGTTGCCCGTAAACAGGTATATTTGGCTTTTGACTTGATTAAAGAAAAAGAAAAAACTGACCCGATGACTGTTTTCCGTCAGGCGGTGAACAATATCAAGCCGGATAAAGAGGTTCGCTCCCGCCGGGTCGGCGGTGCTGCTTACCAAGTACCGATGCCGGTTCGCGGGGAAAGGAAAAGTTCTTTGGCGATCAGGTGGCTTATTGATTCTGCACGTGGCAAGCCGAACTCTGAATATCACCGATTTGGGGAAAAATTAGCAGCAGAAATAATTGACGCTTACAATAAAACAGGCGGTGCATACACCAAAAAAGAGCAGATAGAACGTGCTGCCGAAGCCAACAAAGCCTTCTCCCACCTCCGCTGGTAATCGCAGCAGTTGATAGCAGGCTTTAGGCTGCATTGATTTACGCACGCTAAAGCATGCTAATACAAAATGTAATTTTTAGCAGCAACCGTTGTAGTAGCAACCTTCAGGTTGCGTCTC
>CAYYDT010000001.1:14470-21321 GCA_964470705.1 uncultured Gammaproteobacteria bacterium
CCGTTGTAGTAGCAACCTTCAGGTTGCGTCTCTGGTTTTGTTGTGTTATCATATTTAGTGCGTTATTTTAGGAAGTAATTCCCGCCAAAAAGTCTTTAAATTGGCTTTAACGGCGGGTGTATTTTTGAATTATGGCTCAACCAATAAAAGTAACAGAAAACCGGGATGTTCCGATGGATAAAATAAGGAACATCGGTATTATTGCTCATGTCAATGCTGGTAAAACAACAACCACAGAAAGGATCTTGTTTGAAACCGGCAGGACTTACAAGCTCGGCTCTGTAGATGAAGGTTCAACGGTTACCGACTGGATGGACCAAGAGCGGGAACGCGGGATCACTATTGTATCGGCGGCAGTAACCACTTTTTGGAAAGACCGGCGGATTAATATTATTGATACCCCTGGCCATATTGATTTCACTGCTGAAGTGGAACGTTCTTTACGGGTTTTAGACGGAGCAGTTATGGTTTTTGACGGCCGAACTGGAGTAGAGGCGCAGTCAGAAACCGTCTGGCATCAGGCCGGTAAATACGATGTACCCCGAATTTGTGTTTTTAATAAATTAAATTTAGTCGGAGCCGATTTTGAAGGTTCAGTGGAAAGCATTAACGATCGGCTTGGCGCTAATTCTTCACCAATCCAGCTTCCTTTAGGGTTAGGCCACGATCTTCAGGGGGCAATTGATTTAATTAAGATGACTGCCTATCGATACGACGGGGTTGAAGACAACAAACTGGAAGAAATTGAAATCCCAAGAGAATTTTTGGCTAAAGCAGAAAAATACCGGGAAAAATTAATTGAAAGTGTAGCTGAGGTTGATGAAAATATTTTGGAAAAGTTCCTTGAGGGGGAAGAAGTCAGCGAACAAGAGTTGAAGCAGGCAATCCGCAAGGGGGTGATCAGCAACCAGTTTTTCCCAATTATGGGTGGTGACAGCCGGACAGTCTCTGTCCAGTTGATTCTCGATGCGGTTGTTGATTATCTGCCTTCTCCAGCTGATTTGCCTCCGGTTAGCGGGACTAATCCTAGAACAGAAAAAGATGAACAGCGCCAATCAAGCAAGGATGAGTCTTTTTCCGCTCTGCTTTTTAAAATTCAAACTGATCCTCATGTCGGCAAATTAGCCTATTTAAGAATTTATTCCGGTAGTTTAAAAAGTTCTTCAAAAATTTATAACTCAACTCAGAACCGGACAGAAAGAGTCGGTCGTTTGCTATTGATGCATGCAGATAAGAGGGAAGGAATAGATGAAGGTTATGCCGGGGAAATAGTTGCCGCTATTGGTTTAAAAGACTCGGTAACTGGAGACACCCTTTGTGATCCAAACAAACCGATTATTTATGAAGATATCCAATTTCCTGACCCGGTAATTTCTTTATCAATTGAGCCGGAAACAAAGTCTGACCAGGAAAAGTTAAGCGCCGCCTTAAATAAATTTATGGAAGAAAACCCAACCTTTCAAACTAAAATCGATCACGATACCGGCCAAACAATAATTTCCGGAATGGGCGAACTGCATTTAGAGATATTAGTTGAACGGATGAGACGGGAGTTTGGTGTTAACGTTAAAACCGGTAAGCCCCAAATTGCCTACCGGGAAGCAATTACCCGGACAATGGAAGCAGAAGGAAAATATATCCGCCAAAGCGGCGGACGCGGCCAATACGGTCATTGTTTGATTCGGGTTGAACCGTTGGAAAGAGGCGAAGGTTTTATATTTGAATCAGAAATAAAAGGCGCCTCCATCCCGGATAATTTTATCCCGGCAATTGAAAAAGGAGCCAAAGAAGCGATTGAAAAAGGTATTGTTGCCGGCTATCCGTTAGTTGACATCAAGGTTGTTGTTTTTGACGGCAGCTACCACGAAGTTGACTCTTCAGATATGGCTTTTAAAATTGCCGGCTCAATGGCTTTTCAAAAAGCAGCTAAAAGAGCTGACCCAATTCTTTTAGAGCCGATAATGAAACTAGAAGTTAATACCCCGGACGATTTTCTCGGCCAGGTGATCGGCGATCTATCTTCCCGCCGGGCCAAAATTTTAGGTACAGAAACCAGAGGTAAATTAAAGACGATTAATTCCTTGGTGCCTTTAGCTGAGGCTCGGGGGTATGCAACTGTAATTAGAAGTTTAACGCAGGGCAGGGGTTCTTTTTACATGGAACCGTCTCATTATGAACAGGTACCTAAAAACATCCAAGAAGAGATTGTTGCAAATAGTACGTCATAATGTTAAAATTTGAAAGAATTAACAATTAAATATTTATAATTTTATTTAAGGAGGAAAAAAATGGCAAACGATCAGAAACAGTTTGAACGGGAAAAGCCCCATGTTAATGTGGGTACAATTGGTCACATTGACCACGGTAAGACCACTCTTACCGAAGCAATTACAAAAGTATTATCTGAGGAGGGAAAGGCAGAATATGTCCCTTACGAAGAAATAGCCAAAGGCGGGGTAGCCAGGGATTCAAACAAAATCCTGACGGTGGCCGTTTCCCACCAGGAATATGAAACTGATCAACGCCATTATGCCCATATTGACTGTCCGGGTCATGCCGATTACATTAAGAATATGATTACCGGCGCAGCCCAGATGGATGGGGCGATTTTAGTAGTTTCGGCGCCGGATGGTCCGATGCCTCAAACAAGAGAACACGTTCTTTTGGCAAAGCAGGTAAATGTTCCGGCAATTGTTGTTTATTTAAACAAGACTGATCTTGTCGAAGACAAGGAGTTTCTGGAATTAGTTGAAATGGAAGTTCGGGAACTTCTTAATAAGTATGAATTTGACGGCGACAATGTTCCGATTATTGCCGGATCAGCCTTGAAAGCGATTGAGGGAGACGAAGAAGCGGTAAAGTCAATTAAGGAATTGCTTGATGCCGTAGATAAAAGCATACCAACCCCTGAGCGGGATTTGGATAAGCCTTTTTTGATGCCGATAGAAGATGTCTTTTCAATCAAAGGCCGGGGAACAGTGGTTACTGGCCGGATTGAACGCGGCAAGGTGGCTGTTAACGACAAGATAGAAATTGTCGGTTTGGGTGAAACCAGAGAAACAGTTGTCACTGGAATAGAAATGTTCCACAAGCAGTTGAAAGAAGGACAAGCCGGTGATAACGCTGGTGTTCTTCTTCGAGGAATCGAAAAAGATGACGTTGAACGGGGTATGGTTTTAGCCAAGCCCGGATCAATAACTCCGCATACCGAGTTTGGAGCGGAGATTTATGTCCTTAAAAAAGAAGAAGGGGGGCGGCATACGCCTTTCTTTTCCGGTTACCGGCCGCAAATATTTATTCAGACTACCGATGTTACCGGTGAATTGATTTTGCCGGAAGGAGTTGAAATGGTTATGCCAGGTGATAATACCGAAGTAACTATTAAACTTATTAAAAAGGTAGCTCTTGAAGAAGGATCAAAATTTGCTATCCGGGAAGGCGGTAAAACCGTCGGAGCCGGAGTGGTAACTAAAATTCACAAGTAAACTTTGAAAAATTGAAAACCGATGGCACAATCAGTTAGTAGGATTCGGGTAAAGTTAAAGGCGTGGGATCATCGAGTAGTCGATGAGGCAGCGAGAAAGATAGTTGAGTCTGCAGTAACCACCGGTGCTCGGGTAAAAGGCCCTGTTCCTTTACCGACTGATAGAAAGCTTTTTGTGGTTACAATCAGTCCGCACGGAGATAAAGATGCACAAGAGCATTATCAAGTTTTGACCCACAAGCGGTTAATTGATATTGAAGACGCCAGTGTTCGGACAATGGATAGTTTGCAGCACTTGGATTTACCTGCTGGAGTTGAAATTTCAATAAAAATGGAATGAATGGCTAAATGCTGAATGCTAACAGCTAAAAGCTAACAGCTAAATGCTAAATGCTAAAAGCTAACAGCTAATTTACTAATTACTAATTACTTATTTAATAAGGGGCTGCGGCCCTGATTTTTTATGATCAACGGATTTTTAATCAAGAAACTAGATATGACGCAAAAATATAATCAGCAAGGGGATTTGATCCCAGTAACTTGTTGTCAGGCTGATTCTTGCGTGGTTGTTGATATCAAAAATACCAACGATGACCACCGGGTGCAGTTAGGCGCTGGTGAGAAAAAAAAACCGAAAAAACCATTAGCCGGAATAGTCAAGAAATCAAAATTAAAACATGCGCCGGAAATTATCCGTGAGTTTAGTTGGCTGGGTAAGAAAAAGCCTAAGCGAGGACTGAAAATAAAAGTGACTGATGTTTTATCGCCGGAAACAAAAGTTAATATTATTGGCACGACTAAGGGGAGGGGTTTTACTGGTGTGGTTAAGCGGTGGAATTTTAGAACACAACCGCGGACGCACGGCCAGAAACAGCATTGGCGGTCACCCGGATCAATTGGACCCCAAACCCCCGGCCGAGTAATAAAAGGTAAAAAAATGCCTGGCCATTACGGTAATCAAAGAGTAACCATTAAAAATTTGGAAATTTTCAGTATTGACGAAAAAAATAACCAGTTGTTGATTAAAGGAGCGGTGCCTGGTCCAAAAGGCGGTTGGCTTCAAATTGTTAAAAATGGCTAAATTAAATCTTAGTCTTCCGGTTTTAGATAAATCTGGAAAAGATACGGCAGAAGTCAAATTGTCAGAAAAAATATTTGCCGCTAAAGTAAATCCACCTTTAATTGCTCAAGCGGTTCGTGTTTATTTAGCTAACCAGAGAAAAGCTTACCCGAAAACTAAACGCCGGGGTGAAGTCAGCGGCTCTGGTAAGAAAATATGGCCTCAAAAAGGTACCGGCCGTGCCCGCCACGGTGATCAATATGCGCCGATTTTTGTCGGCGGCGGTATCGCCCATGGACCAAGGGGAAATCAGGTTTACACTAAAAAAATGTCCAAAAAAATGAAAAAAGCAGCCCTGGTTTCTGTTTTAGCTGCCAAACAAAAAGAGGGAAGAATAAAAGTAGTTAAGGGAATAAAAAGGTTAAGAAAAACAAAATCAGCTGACCAATGCCTTCAGGCTTGGTTTGGTAAGGAATTCACATCGGACCAAAAATATTTAATTATTCTGCCTCAAGGTTTAGAATCTGCCTGGAGGGCTTTTCGTAATCTGCCTTATTTGCACGTTGGCTCAGTTAATCAACTTAACCCTTATAATCTTCTTAACCATGATTGGCTGATATTTACGCCGGAGTCGCTTAAAGAATTAGATAAAAAGTTACTAAAATGAATTTATATCAGATAATCAAACATCCAGTTTTAACTGAAAAAGCAATAGATAATCAGCAGTCAAATTGTTATGTTTTCTGGGTCGACCCGAAGGCAACCAAACCGCAGATTAAAGCGGCAGTGGAAAAAATATACCAGGTTACGCCGTTAGCTGTACGGACGGCAAGTGTCAGTGGTAAAAAGAAAGCTTTTGTTCAGTTATCAGAGGGGAAAGAAATCTCAATTGCAAAATTAAGTGAGTAATTATGTCTAAAAAGAGAATAAAAAAACTAACCAAAATTAGGAAGAAAAAAGGCGGCCGAGATACTTCTGGCCGTGTTAGTATCAGACATAAAGGTGGCGAACATAAGCGGTTTGTCAGGAAAATTGATTGGAAACGTGATAAAATAGGCGTGCCCGGTTCGGTTGAGTCTATAGATTACGATCCTAACCGCAGTGCAAATGTTTGCTTAATTAGTTATGCTGATGGGGAAAAGCGTTACATTTTAGCTCCTCAGGGGCTGAATGCAGGTGACACGGTTATTTCAGCAGAAAAAGCGCCGATTGAGCCGGGAAACGCAATGCCTTTGAGGTCGATGCCAATTGGGATTGAAGTTCATAATGTTGAGATTCAGCCGGGAAAAGGCGGCCAAATGGTTAGGGGCGCCGGGACAGCGGCAATATTGAAAACTAAGAAAAACAATATGGCCAAACTGGAACTGCCTTCAGGTGAAATCAGGTTATTTAAACTTGACGCCTGGGCAACTGTTGGTCAGGTTGGCAATGTTGACCATATTTATAAAAAACTGAAAAAAGCCGGAGACAGCCGGCGGCGGGGGATAAGGCCGACAGTTAGGGGTGTAGCACAAAATCCGAGTTCTCATCCACACGGCGGAGGCCATGTTTCCAATATCGGCTTAAAAGCGCCGAAAACGCCTTGGGGTAAAAAGGCAATGGGAAAGAAAACAAGAAAAAAGAAAAAATATTCAGATAAATATATTGTTAAAGACAGGAGACAATGAGAAGTTCTAAAAAAGGACCTTATATTGACCAGAAACTGCTTGCTAAAGTTGAAGAACTGAAAGAAGAAGGCAGTAAACAGCCAGTTAAAACTTGGGCTCGGGACAGCCAGATCCCGCCGGAGTTTGTTGGCTACACATTTAAAGTACACGATGGCCGGAATTTTGTTGATGTTTTTGTTACCGAAGATATGGTCGGCCACCGTCTAGGGGAGTTTGCTAAAACTCGGACATTCCGCGGCCATGGCCGGGTTGTTAAACGGATAATTAAGAAAACGTAATAAAATGAACGATAAAAACAAGAAAGAAAAAATTATTGTAAAAACAGAGGCGAAATTTTTACCAATATCGCCAAGAAAGTTACGCTTAATCGTTGAGGCGGTTAAAAAATTACCGCCTGAAGAAGCAATGAAAAAATTAACTTTCCTTGACAAAAAAGGAGCAACTTTTCTTCAAAAAGCAATTAAGACCTGCTTGGCTGATGCCGTTCATAATTTTGAGTTGGACAAAGGCAAACTTGTTTTTGAAGAAATTATTGTTAATGAAGGACCGATGTTTAAAAGGCGGGACAAATCAAAAAGAATGTTCCGTTACGGAATAATCAGAAAAAGACGATCGCATTTAATTGTTAAAATAAGAGAGG
>CAYYDT010000001.1:21421-27957 GCA_964470705.1 uncultured Gammaproteobacteria bacterium
TGGGGCAAAAAGTAAATCCAATCAGTTTTAGACTGGAAATCGATGAGAGTCCGTTTGAGTGGAAATCACGGTGGTATTCAGATAAAGAAGGTTATAAAAAACTTATTTATGAAGACTACAAAATCAGACAGCATATTGAGGAAAAACTAAATTACGCTGGTTTAGTGGCAATAAAAATTGAAAGGTTGAAAAATAAAACTAAAATAATTATCCAAGCCAGTAGGCCGGGAGTGGTCATCGGCCGGGGCGGAAGTGGGTTAAAAGAATTAAAAGACGATTTAGTAGATATTGTTGAAGTTCCTGACGCCCGGAAAAATCTGGAAATTGAAGTTGATGAAGTAAAAAACGCTGAATTATCAGCAAAATTAGTTGCTGAAAGAATTGCTCGTGGCCTAGAGCGGGGCCGCCACTACAGGAGGACGGTCAATAAAGCCATTGAGGCGGTTGAGCGAGCTGGTGCCGAAGGGGTGAGAGTGGTTTTGTCCGGCAGGATTGCTGGAGTTGAAGTTTCTCGTGTTGAAAAGTTTGACTGGGGAAAAGTTCCCCTAAGCACTCTTCGGGCAAATATCGATTATTATCAAGAAGAGGCGCTAACTAAATCTGGTTATATCGGAGTTAAGGTTTATATTAACCGAGGTTTGGAAAGTTAATTTTAATTTATGCTTGAACCTAAAAAAACCAAATACCATCGACAGTTTAGAGGAAACCTAAAAGGGAAAAGGGTGGCCGGATCACGACTGGCTTTTGGTGAATATGGACTGAAAAGTCTTGGCCGCGGTTGGATTAGTGCAGCACAGCTGGAGGCAGCCAGAAAGGCAATGACTCACCACACCAAACGAAAAGCTAAGATTTGGATCCGGGTTTTTCCTGACAAGCCGGTATCTAAAAAAGCCCCTGGTGCACCAATGGGCGCTGGTAAAGGAGAACTTGATCACTGGGCAGTTCCGATCAGACCGGGTAAGTTAATTTTTGAACTAGAGGGTGTTGACGATGAAACTGCCCGCGAGGCTCTGCGTCGAGCAGGCCATAAACTGCCGATTAAAGTTAAAATAATTAAGAAAAAATAAAATGAAGAAAAAAGACAAAGAGAAATTAAGGGAAAAAACTGTTGAGGATTTACAAACTGAACTGGCAAAGACTGAAGAAAAATTAGTTGAAGCAAGAATAAAATTACAAAAAGGGCAGTTGGATAATTATAATTATCTTGGCGAATTAAAAAATAAAATTGCTGTTATTAAAACTATAATTGGAGAGAAAAAACAAAATGAGTAAAATTTTTAAAGGTGAAGTGGTATCAGATAAAATGCAGAAGACGGTTGTTGTTGCGGTTAAAAAACGCAAACCGCACCCGAAGTACAAAAAAGTGGTTGAGAAAATAACTAAGCTTTATGCTGATGACGAATTAGGGGCAAAAGAGGGTGATATTGTTGAAATTGTTGAAACCAAACCACTAAGCAAACTAAAGAGATTTCGGGTTATAAAGATAAAATGATTCAATTAAGATCAGTTTTAAAACCAGCCGGAAATTTGGGCGCTAAAAAAATTAGGGTTGTTAGAGTTTTGGGCAATGTTCGCCAAGATGCTGCTACCCTCGGCGATGTAGTTATTGCCTCGGTGTTGACAGCGATGCCGAATGCCGCTGTACCTAAAGGCGAAAAAGTAAGGGCAGTGATTATTCGGGTTAACAAAGAAAGGCGCAGGAAGGACGGGTCTTATATTCGTTTTGACGATAATGCCGCAGTAATTATAAATAAAGATAATACCCCGGTGGCGACCCGGATTTTTGGTCCAGTAGCCAGGGAGGTTAAACAAAAAGGATTTAACCAAGTAGCGGCAATGGCCAAGGAGGTTATTTAAATAAAGATGAAAATTAAAAAAAACGACCAAGTAAAAATTACTCTAGGAAAAGACCGGGGAAGAACCGGAACAGTTAAACGTGTTTTGCCTAAAAAAAATAAAATTGTTGTTGAGGGAATTAATATTGCCAAAAAACACGTTAAACCGCAAGGAGAAAATCAAAAAGGTGGTATAATAAAAGTCGAAAAACCTTTTTTCGCCTCTAAAGCGATGGTTATTTGCCCAAGTTGTAAAGAACCGACAAGAGTTGGATATGAAATTAATGATAAGGGAGAAAAACAAAGAATTTGCCGGAAATGCAATAAAATTATAAAGTTTTAATGTTATGTTAAAAAAACAATTTCAAGAAAAAATTAAACCAGATTTAAAAAAAAGCCTTCAGTTAAAAAACTCGATGGCAGTGCCGCAAGTGGAAAAAATAGTTGTAAACATGAGGGTACCTGAAGGTAAAGATGACCGGGGTGCAATAGAAGAGCCGATAAAAGAGATCAGCTTAATTACTGGGCAGAAGCCAAAAATTTGTCGAGCCAAACAATCAATTTCAGCTTTTGGTTTAGTTAAAGGTTCACCGATTGGTTTACAAACAACCCTGCGCGGTAAAAAAATGTATGATTTTTTGGAAAGACTTGTTAAATTGGTTTTACCAAGGGTTAAGGATTTTAGGGGACTGTCACCAGAAAAATTTGACCAGTACGGCAATTATAATCTAACTTTAAAAGATCAAAGTGTTTTTTCGGAGATAAATCTCGATGAAATTAAGAAGACAAACAGTCTTCAGGTAACTATTGTTACCAATACTTCGTCGGTTGAAAAGTCAAAACAATTATTATTAAGTTTGGGTTTACCCTTAAAAAAAGAAAATGGCCAATAAAGCAAAAATAGTTCGAGAAGAAAAGGATTTAAAATATAAAGAAAGATATACTAATCGGTGTAAACTTTGTGGACGCCCGCGGGGTTATATTCGATTTTTTGGTTTATGCCGGCTTTGTTTCCGGGAGCTGGCTAGTAAAGGTATGTTACCCGGTGTTAAAAAAGCAAGTTGGTAGAATGGATCCAATAGCAGATTTATTAAGCCAGATTAAAAATGCCTATATGGCAGGAAAAACTGAAGTAGTTACGCCTTGGTCAAAAATAAGGCAGGCTTTAGTTGACATCTTGGTCAAAGAGAATTACCTTGATGAAGCAGAAGTTAAAAAAATTGACAAAGTAAAGAAACAATTGGTTATTAAATTAAAGTATGATAACCAAGACCGGCCGATTGTCACTAGCATAGAAAGGGTTTCCAAACCTGGCTGCCGTGTTTATGCGTCAGCAGATAAAATACCGTTCAGTTTGGGCAGTGTGGGGACGACAATTATCTCCACCTCAAAAGGATTAATGACCGCTGAAAAGGCAAGGAAAAAGAATTTGGGCGGAGAAGTTATTTGTAAACTTTATTAAAAAGAAGATGTCAATAATCGGAAAACAACCAATAAGCATACCAGAAGAAGTTAAGATTAATCTTCGTCCGGCTGAAATTGAAATTGACGGGCCGAAAGGAAGTTTAAGTTTAGACATTCCAATGGGAATTAAATTAAAAAAAGAAGACAATATTTTAAATGTAAAAAGGACGAATGATTCAAAAAGATTAAAGTCAATTCATGGAACAATAAGGAATCTTATTCAAAACATGGTCACCGGGGTAACCTCCGGGTGGAGAAAATCATTGGAAGTTAAAGGTACTGGTTACGGGGTTGAAAAAAAAGATGGTAAATTAAGTTTTAAACTTGGTTTTTCACACCTAGTTGAATTTGCCCCGCCTGATGGAATTGAGTTTGAGGTTGATAAAAATACAGTTACCGTAATTGGTGTTGACAAGGAACTTGTTGGCAATACGGCCGCGAAAATCAGGCGAATAAACCCGCCAAACATTTACCATGGAAAAGGTATTCGTTATAAAGATGAGCATGTTAAGTTAAAGCCGGGCAAAGTGGCCAAAGTGGGCGGTGCCGGTGAAGCATAAGATGGAGAAAAAATGAAAAAAACAGCTAAAGAGCAAAGAAAAACCAAAGTAAGAGAAAAAATTCGGGCCTCAAACAGGGGAAGGAAGTTAACTGTTTTTCGGTCAAATAAATATTTATGGGTGCAGATAGTTGATCTGCCCAGCGGCAAGACCCTGATTAGCGCTAATACCAAGAAGTTGATTGAAAGCAATTCGAAGTTGGCCGCCAAGACAAAAAAAGATCAAGCCCATCAATTGGGTAAAGAAATTGCCGCTTTAGCGAAAAAGAAAAACATTAAACAAGTTGCTTTTGACCGGAGTCATTATCGATATCACGGACGAATTAAAGCATTGGCTGAAGGAGCAAGAGAAGGAGGACTTACATTTTAATGGCTAATAATAGAAACAATAACCAGGATAAAAAAGACCGGATGCTGCAGTCGGTAGTTGATATTCGACGGACATCAAAAAAAACCCAGGGTGGAAATAGGATTGGTTTTACCGCTTTGATGGTTGTTGGTGATGGTAAGGGCAAAGTTGGTTTGGGGTTGGGAAAAGCACGAGACGTCCGGACAGCAATTCAAAAAGGTGTTCGGATAGCCAAAAAAAATATGGTCAAAATATCTTTAAAAGGGAAGACGATACCGTTTTCGATTGACCATGAGTTTAAGTCAACCAAAGTAGTTTTAAAGCCAGCAAAAGAGGGGATGGGTGTAATTGCCGGCGGGGCGGTCAGAGATATTGCTAATGCCGCCGGAATTGAAAATTTAGTTGCTAAAACTTACGGGTCACGTAATAAGGCTAACTGTGCTTATACCACCTGGGAGGCGCTTGTTAAGATAAAGGAAATAGAGGAGAAGAATAGATTTAGGCTAAAGGCTGAAGGCTAAAAGCTAACAGCTAACAGCTAACAGCTAATCCCTAACAGCTAATTAATATAATGATTAAATTACACGATTTACCAAAAATAACTGATAAAGAACAGAAAAGAGTTGGTCGGGGATATGGAAGTGGAAAAGGCGGCCATACCACTTTTCGAGGGGTTAAGGGAACTAAAGCCAGATATAACGTTCCATTAACTTTTGACGGTACAAAAATCAAAAAGGGTTGGCTGAAAAGATTGCCTTTATGGCCGGGTAAAGGGCGACAAAAGGGTTCGGCCTCATTAGTTGGCATAAATATTGATCGTTTGGAAACTAACTTCAAAAACAATGAAGAAGTTAGTCTAAAGAGTTTGTTGGAAAAAAGGTTGATTAACAGAAGAGAAGCTGGAATAGGAGTTAAGGTATTAGGACGTGGAAAATTAACTAAAAAACTAGTTGTTGATCTTCCCTGCTCGGCAGGTGCAGAAAAGAAAATCAAAAAAGCAGGCGGGACGATCAAAAGCTGACTAAACCTAGATGAAAAAATATTTTAAAAAAGCAAAGGTTTTTGTTTCCGGGTTAAAGATAAGTATAATTCGCAGGAGGATTGTAGTTACCCTGTTGATTTTTTTGTTCTTTCGCATGATATCCCATATTCCAGTACCCGGTGTTGATGTAACTAAATTGCAGGAGCTTTTCGGTGAGAACCAATTTTTATCACTCCTCGATATTTTTTCTGGCGGCACGCTGTCTAATTTTTCAATTGCTGCCCTCGGTCTAAATCCGTTTATTACCGCTTCAGTAATGATTAATTTGCTGACGATGATTTCTCCTCGGTTGGAAGAATTGTCTAAGGAAGGAGAGTACGGTCAAACCAAAATTAATTTATATACCAGAATTGCTAGTGTCCCCTTGGCTGCAATTCAGGGTTTTGGGATGTACGCTATTTTGCAGAGCCAGCAAATTATTGATCAACTGTCGCCCTTTTTGCTGGTGTCGATGATAATAACTATGGCCGCTGGGTCAATCTCCCTTATTTTCCTTTCCGATTTAATTAACGAATACGGCATCGGCAATGGAACTTCGACTTTAATTTTTGCTGGAATTGTTTCCCGGTATCCGGTTAGTTTTCTTCAAACCCTTTCTTTTGTTGGACCGCAGTTAATTTCTAATTTGATTATCTTTACAATCCTTGGCATTGTTTTAATTGGTGGAGTTATTATGATTGATGAAGCGGCGCTGAGACTGCCCATCCGTTATGCCCGCCGGGGCCAGCAGGGGGGCGGCGGCCAGACTTATTTGCCGATTAAAATAAACACTGCTGGAGTAATGCCGATAATCTTTGCTGTCTCTTTGGTATTACTGCCGTCAATGGCCGGGCGGGCTTTAGTGGCTCTGCCGGCGGAAATCGGTTTGGAAGCCGGTTTTTTAGTTGCTTTTGGCAACTTTCTGGTAAATTTTTTCGAACCTGGTTCAATTACTTATAATTTATTTTACTTTTTGATGGTTGTTGTTTTTACCTTTTTCTATACCACCGTTGTTTTCAAGCCGGAAGATGTTTCTGAACAATTAAGAAAAAGTGGCGCTTTTATACCGGGAATACGGCCGGGTAAGGCGACAGAAGAGCGTCTGCGCTGGTATTTATACCGCCTGACTGCTCTTGGGGCATTGTTTTTAGGCACCATTGCTGTATTGCCCTCAATTGTTCAGGGGATAACCCAAATTTCAACTTTATCTTTAGGCGGTACCGGGATTTTAATTGTTATTTCAGTTATTTTGGAGCTTAACCGGTCAGTGGAAAATCTAGTCCAAACCTATGAATACGAAACCTTTTA
>CAYYDT010000001.1:28057-63320 GCA_964470705.1 uncultured Gammaproteobacteria bacterium
GGCGGCAAAGGTACTCAAGCAAAATTGCTCGAAGAAAAGTACGGCTGGAAGCATATCTCGGTTGGCGAATTATTCAGGCGACATATTAAGAATAAAACCGATATCGGTCAAAAAGCAGAAAAGTTTGTTTTAAACGGCGAATGGGTTCCGGCAGAATTGACTTTTAAAATGATCAGGCCGGAACTAGAAAAATTAACTAACGTTGGTTTTATTCTTGACGGGTTTCCTCGTTTGCCAGAACAGATTGACGTCTTTGAGCGTTTTTTAGAAAAAAGCCAATATAACCTTGATCTGGCGATTCATATTGATATCCGGCCGGAAGTAATTATGGAGCGCCGGCAGAAAGCATGGCAAAAAGGCAAAAGTTTTTATGACCAAAAAAGAAAAGATGAGACAAAAGAGGCAATTGAGTCAAGAATTAATGAGTATTTAAGTACAATTGGCCCGATTTTAGATTTTTACCAGCAAAAAGGAATTCTTTACCGCGTTGACGGCGAGCGGCCGATTGATGAAATTCATCGGGATATAGTTGACAAAATAGAAACAATCAGATGAATAATAACTTTTTTCAGGCGGGCGAAAAACTAAGCCGGGCGTTTGCCAAAACTTTAAACGAAATTAAACCGGGAATTAGTTTGGCAGAAATTGAAAAAAAAGCGGTTCGGTTTATTGAAGCGGAAAACGGCCAGCCGGGTTTTAAAACAGTAGATAATTATCATTGGGCCACTTGCATCAACGTTAATAATGGCGTTGTCCACGGTGTGCCAAATGACACTGAAATTAAAACCGGAGATTTGGTTAGTTTAGATATGGGACTAATTTATAAAGGTTGGCATGGAGATATGGCATACACTAAGTTGGTTGATAGCCAAAAGTCGATAGTGAAAAGTGATAAAGAAGAAATAATCGAGTTTTTGGAGGCAGGGGAGAGGGCGCTGGAGAAAGCGATAAAACAGGTAAAATCAGGGAACCGGATTGGTGATATTTCCCGAGTGATTGAAGAAGTGATTACTGGTGCTGGTTATCAGGTTGTTAAACGTTTAACCGGCCACGGAATTGGCCGTAAATTGCATCAACAGCCGCTAATTCCAGGCTTTTTGTCTGGCCCGGTTGAAAGTACGCCGTTAATTAAAAAAAACATGGGTTTAGCAATTGAAGTGATTTACACTAAGGGCAAAGGCAAAATAAAGACAGCTGATGACGGCTGGACAATCACTACTCAGGATGGTAAAATATCAGCATTGTTTGAAAAGACTGTTTTAGCAAGTGAAAACGGAGTTAAAATAATAACCCCCTATTTGTTTTAAGGGGGTCTTAATTGTAAGAATATTTATGTCAAAAAAAGACATTCAAGAATTTGAAGGCATTGTTACTGAAGCACTGCCTGACACAAAGTTTCGAGTTAAATTAAAAGAAAGCGAAAAAGAAATTATTGCTTATTTATCTGGAAAAATGAGGATGAATTACATTCGCGTTGTTCCCGGGGATGAAGTGGTTGTCGCTATGACGCCGTATGACAAAGACAGGGGGAGAATAGTTTATCGATTGTAATTATACTCGACCCTTTCGAGTCTATCGAACGTTTCGAGGTTTAATAAAATGAAAGTAACATCAAGTATTAAAAAACTGTGTCCGAAATGCAAAATAGTTTACCGGAGAGGTAAAAAGTTTGTTATTTGTGATAATCCCAAACACAAACAAAGGCAGAAATGAAAATTATTGGAGTCAATATACCAGATGATCAGCGTGTTGCTTACGGTTTAACTGCTATTTATGGCATTGGCCGGAACAATGTTGGAGAGGTATTGGAAAGAGCTAATATTAAAGGTGATAAACGAGTTAATAAACTCTCCAAAGAAGAGGTAAGCCGGATAATTAAGGCTTTGGAGGACTTCAAGATTGAAGGGGATTTGCGTAAAGAAGTTAAGGACAATATTGCCCGATTGCAAAAAATCAGGTCATACCGAGGAATAAGGCACTTGGTTGGATTGCCTGTCCATGGCCAGAGAACAAAATCTAATGCCCGTACAGTTAAAGGGGCTCCGAAAACAGTTGGCGCCTTGAAAAAAGAAGATTGGGCAAAACTTGAAGACCAGCAACGCAAAGCAGGAGGAGAAAAATAAATGCCAAAATCAACTAGTTTGGGCAGAATGCATGTCCATTCTACATTTAATAATACTGTTGTAACCTTAGCAAATCATAAAGGGGAAGTTCTTGATTGGACTTCCTGCGGTCGGATGGGTTTTAAAGGGACGAGAAAGTCTACACCATTTGCCGCTACTTCAACCCTTCAGGATGCAATTAGCCGGATAAATAATTTTGGTATCAAAAAACTTCAGGTTTACATCAAAGGTCCAGGTCCAGGTAGAGATGCGGCTCTAAGGGTTTTAAGAAGTGCTCCTCAGATACAAGTAACCATGTTATCAGATGTTACGCCTCTGCCTCATAACGGGCCGCGGCCGCCGAAGCAGAGGAGAGGATGAGAAAATGATCCAAGATAAAAAGTGTCGGCTTTGTCGACGAGAAGGCGAGAAACTGTTTTTAAAAGGTGCTAGATGTCATTCTCCTAAGTGTCCGATTGATCAAAAGGGAGCGGTTGCTCCCGGTGATCACGGTTTATCTTCCGGCTACCGGTTGTCTGAATACGGTCACCAGTTAAGAGAAAAACAGAAGGCAAAAAGAATATTTGGCATTAATGAAAGGCAGTTTAAAAGATATTTCGAAAAAGCTGAAAAGGGAGGAAATATATCTGAAGAGCTGATCAGGTTGTTGGAAACCAGATTGGACAACGCCCTTTACCGGATGGGTTTAGTGCCTTCAAGGGCAACGGCAAAACAATTAATTAGTCATGGTCACGTCCTAGTTAATGGGAAAAAAACAACAATTCCTTCCTATCAAGTGAAGGTGGGAGATGAAATTGAATTAAGTGAAAAGGCAACTAAAATGACTAAAATTGAACAGTGGGTTAAAGATGGTCAAATAAAACCAGCTGAGTGGTTGCAAAGAAAGGGATTTATTGGTAAAGTCAAAAGGCAGCCAGAGAAAGAAGAAATGGTTTCGAATATTGACGAATCATTAATTATTGAGTTTTATTCAAGGTAATCCCGCAGCTGCGGGACGATAAAAGGAGGAGAAAATGTTAGATCAAATAGGATTTTCAGTTGAAGCAATAGAGGAGAAAGGAGCAAAAGGCAAGTATGTTATTTCGCCTTTACCGTCTGGTTTTGGTCATACTGTTGGCCATAGTTTGAGAAGGACATTATTAGGGGATTTTCCTGGAGCGGCGGCAACAACAATTAAGGTAAAAGGCGCCAGCCACCCTTTTTCAACTCTCGATGGGGTTAAGGAAGACCTGGTCGAGATTATTCTTAACATTAAGCAGATTAAATTTAAGTACGACGGTGAAAAGCCGGTAAAACTGGAATTAACCAAAAAGGGTAAAGGAAAAGTAACTGCCGGCGATATTTCTCTTCAGCCCAAAGTTGAAATTGCTAATCCTGATTTGGTTTTAGCAACTTTAACCAGAGATAAAGCCTCTCTTAAAATGGAATTAACTGTATCTTCTGGTATTGGATACCAATCGGCTGACAACCATGATCCGGATAAACACGGGGTGATTGCTGTTGATGCTATTTTTACTCCGGTTGAAAAAGTAAATTACCGGGTTGAACAGACCCGAAGAGGAAAAAAATCCGATTTGGATCAGTTGGAAATTGAGATTGAGACTGATGGGACAATTAAACCGGAAGAAGCGATGTTGACAGCGGCAGAAGCAATAGCTGAGGTCTTTAGTCAGATTGTTGACCCGAAAGGAGAAGCCGAAAAAGAGCCAAAGAAAAAGATTAAAACCAATAAAAACTATGACCTGACGATTGAGGAAATAGAAGAGGTTCCTCTAAGGCTTTCTAATGCCTTAAAAAAGGCCGGCTATAGAACGGTAAGCGATTTGGTTGATGCCTCACCTGATGAAATCAAGGAGGTAAAAAACGTCGGTAAGAAATCGATTCAATTGCTTAAAGAGGTCCTGGATGAAATGGGAGTCAAATTTGAAGGTTAACAAGGGGCAATTTGATGAGACATAGAAAAAAAGGCAAAAAACTAAGTCGGGACACTGGGCAGAGGAAGGCTTTGTTTAAAAATTTGAGCCGGAGTTTTTTTCTTAATCAAGGTAAAATTGAAACTACCCTCGCCAAAGTAAAAGCAGTTCAGCCGAGAATTGAGAAAATGATTACCCGGGCTAAGAAGGGTGATTTATCTTCTCGAAGATGGCTTTACCGTTATTTCCAGGATCAGGACTTTGTTAATCAAATAGTAAAAGATTTTGGCAGTAAATTAAAAGAAAAACCAGGCGGTTATACGAAGATTATAAAATTAAAAAAGCGCCGGGGCGACAATGCAACTATTGCCCGCCTTGAGTTGGTTGTTAATAAAGGTGAGGAAGCAGGGAGCGACTCCTGAGAGGTGTCGCCAAGCTAAGGAGCAAAAATGCAAAAAACAAAACAATTAAAAAAAGAAGAAATTGAAAGAGAATGGCACCGTATAGATTTAGCCGGCCAAGTTCTTGGTCGGGTTGCCGTAAAGATAGCTGGTTTGTTAATCGGTAAGCATAAGCCTAATTATACGCCGCATTTAGATTGCGGCGATTATGTTGTTGCTGTAAATTCCAAGCAAATTGGTGTTACCGGAAAAAAACGACAGGACAAAATTTACCACCACCACACTGGCTATATGGGGGGTTTAAAATCAATTAGTTTTCAGAAACTGATAGAGAAAGACCCAAACAAAATTATTCACCTAGCAGTTAAAAATATGCTGCCGAAAAATAAACTCCGAAAAAAAAGATTAGCACGTTTAAAAGTTTACCCGGACGCGGACCATCCATACGAAGATAAAATACATGGTTAAATTGCTAGATTGTTAAATTGTTAATATTATAATTATATTGTTTTAGCCATCTAACCATTTAACCATTTAACCATTTGTAAACAATAAAAATTAATTTATAAAAAGCAAATCAATTCAATGACATCTAAAAATTCAAAAAATAAGTACACTTATGCTCTTGGCAGACGAAAAGAAGCAACTGCTACCGTTAGGTTGTTTTCTGGCAAAGGTGATTTAAAAGTAAACGGATTGTCAATAGCTGATTATTTTCCGGGTAAAGTTAATAAATATTTTTACAACCAGCCGTTTGAAATTACTGGTACTGAAACTAAATACCAGGGTACAGTTTTGGTTAGAGGCGGCGGTAAAAAAAGTCAACTTGAGGCAGTTGTCTTGGCCTTAAGCCGGGCTCTACAGAAAATTGACCGAGAAAAATACCGTCCCGGGCTTAAAGAAGCGGGATTACTGACTGTTGACGACCGGGTAAAAGAAAGAAGCAAACCGGGTCAGGCTGGCCGAGCCCGAGCCAAAAAACAATCCCCAAAACGCTAACTACTACCTGCACCTTAGAGGTGGGTTTATACCTGCACCTTAGGGTATGTTTCTTTCTTCAGGAGGTTTCTTGTGATAGCACGCTACAGCGTGCGGTTATTTACTTGTTCTCTTCAATAAATTTCGCAAATGACCGATCGTAGGTTGACTCTGTCTGGTTGGTAAAACAACATGCTGGCAGTTCTTGCCGGGACAAATGATATTGAAGACATTGACAACAGAGACCCTTCCGGGGGCAAGGTTCATAAGTACAGTTGCAATTGGTCTTATTTTGTTTTTGGTTTGGGCAATCCATTAACTGCTTATTTCTTCAACTTCTTTTTTTCCTTCTTCCATTTCCTCGAGCTGTTCAGGATCCCTTTCCAGTAACAAAGCTTGAAATTCACCGACATGCTCTTTTTCTTCTTTAGCAACATCCATTAGAACTTTCTTAACTTTCTCATCAGTGGCTATTTCAGCTAATTGTTCATAAAGACTAATTGCGTCTAATTCCGCCATTAATCCTAAACGTAAAACCTGTAGATCATTTTTGGGAAAATTTGCGAGCATAATTGGTCACCTCCTTCCTAATGTATAATAATACCAAAGATGACTAAGAAAAAAAATATCTATTTTGACTATGCCTCAACAACACCGGTGGCTGAAGAAGTGGAATCGGCAATGGAGGTTTATCTGGACAGAAAATTTGGCAACAGCGCTTCTTTACACTCTTTTGGCCGTCAGGCAAAACAAGCGCTGGAAAAAAGCCGGCAACAAATTGCCGGTTACTTAAATAGTTCACCAGAAAATCTGATTTTTACTGCTTCTGCCAGTGAAAGCAACAATTTAGCCCTTAAAGGTCTTGCCTGGGCCAATAAACAAAAAAAGCATCTTCTTATCTCTGCGATTGAACATGATTGTTTAATGAATACCGGCCGGTGGTTGGAAGGCCAGGGTTATCAATTGCAATTGATACCGGTAGATGAACATGGTTTAGTTGACCTGAATCAAGTCAAAAAAATGATTAGACCGGATACGTTGGTTGTTTCAGTGATGCACGCTAACAATGAGGTCGGCACTATCCAGCCGATCGCAGAAATTGGTCGTCTTTGCCGTGAAAAAGGTGTTTTATTTCATACCGATGCCGCTCAGACATTTGGCAAACTGCCTGTTGATGTCGAAAAAATGAATTTAGATATGGTTACTCTTTCTTCCCATAAGATGTACGGTCCCAAAGGCGCCGCTGCCCTTTATGTTAAAGACGGCATTAATTTAACACCTTTAATTCATGGCGGAGGACATGAAAAAAATATCCGGTCTTCTACTGTTAATGTTGCTGCTATAGTTGGTTTTAGCCGGGCAGTGGAACTATTTTTCCAAGGTAGGGAAGATTTTCAACGAATTGAAGAGTTACGGGATAAGTTAATTAAGGGTGTTTTGGAAAAAATTCCTAATTCGCGGTTAAACGGCCATCCCAAACAGCGTTTATATAACAACGCTAATTTTAGTTTTGCTTATGTAGAAGGGGAATCAATTATTTTAAAACTAGACCAAAAAGGAATTGCCGCTTCGACGGGATCGGCCTGCTCAGCACCTGACTTAAAGCCAAGCCATGTTTTACTTGCCCTTGGTTTAGCCCCAGAATTAGCTCATGGGTCTTTACGTTTGACTTTAGGTCGTTATAATAAAGAATCAGACGTCAATTATTTATTGTCAGTTTTACCGGAGATTATTAAAGACTTAAGAAAAATTTCACCTTTTAAATAATGTATACCGATAAAGTTTTAGACCATTTTCAGAATCCGAAAAATTACGGCGAGATTAAAAGCCCAGATGGTATTGGTAAAGTTGGTAATGTTATTTGTGGCGATGTAATGTGGCTTTATATCAAGGTGGACAAAAATCAGTCTGGCGAAGAGATTATTGACGATATTAAATTTAAAACTTTTGGTTGTGCGGCGGCGATTGCTACCAGCAGTATGGTTACTGAGTTAGCTAAAGGAATGACTCTGGATCAAGCAGTAAAAATCAATAACCAGGATATAGTATCTGGATTAGGTGATTTGCCGCCGGTAAAAGTTCACTGTTCTGTGTTGGCGGCTGATGCTTTGGTTGAGGCGGTTTATGATTATTTATCCCAAAATGGTAAAAAGATTGATCAAAATTTAAAAAAACGCCATCAACGGATAGTTCGTGAAAAAAATATTATTGAAGAAAAGTATGGTCAATGGCAGGAGGGAGGTGAATCTGATGACTCCACTTAAATTAACAAGCAACAATTTCCAAGAAGAGGTTTTAGATTCAGAAAAACCTGTTTTGGTTGATTTTTGGGCAATTTGGTGCGGACCCTGCCGGGTGATGGACCCGATAATTAAAGAAGTAGCAGAGGAGTTGGGGGAAAAAGTAAAAGTTGGCAAATTAAATGTCGATGAAAATCAACAACTAGCAAGTGAATACGAAGTGCAGGCTATTCCAACAGTAATAATTTTTAAAGACGGCCAGCCGGTAGAACGGTTGATTGGTATCCAGCCGAAAGAAAAATATCTGCAATCCCTAGAGGGGTAATTGGTTGGGGTGGTCTGCCTAGCCGTCAAGCCTGGCCGGACTTGCCGCGCCCGCCATCGCCTACGCTCAAGCGTTTTGGGCGGGAACCGGCGGCCTTTAACTTGGTCGGGGATGCCGGACTTGAACCGGCGGCCTTTCGCACCCCATGCGAACGCGCTAGCCTCTGCGCCAATCCCCGTATATTTAAATTTTACTTTTTAAAATGTATGTGTAAAACATTTTGCTAGCCTCTGCCCGCCCGCAACGCCGAGCAAGCTCTGCTTGCATGGCGGGCGCGGCGCCACACCCCGTTAGTCAAATTTTATCAAGATTTGGTTTATATTGAAAGACAGGAGTTTAGAGTTTGGAATTTAGAGTTTGGGATTTCGATCAAGTCAGACTTGGTTTCGAGTTTGGTTTTTTTAGTGGTTGTTTTTTTATTTTGATTGTGATTAAATTAAACTAGAATTATGGCAAAGAAAAAGAAAAAAGCTAAAGGCGAAAAGCAGAAGGCGAAAAGCAAAGAACAAAAGCAAAAACTGGAAGCGGTGAAGAACGCTATGGACCGGATAGAGAAGCAATACGGTAAAGGGGCGATAATGAAAATGGGCGACCGTCAGGGAAAAATGGACGTTGACTCAATCTCCACCGGGTGCCTGCCGGTTGACATCGCTTTAGGCGTCGGTGGTGTTCCCAGAGGCCGGATTGTTGAAATTTTTGGCCCCGAGGCCTCAGGAAAAACAACTTTAATTCTTCATATTATTGCTGAAGCTCAAAAAGCCGGCGGTGTAGCCGCTTTTGTTGACGCTGAACACGCATTAAATCCGCAGTGGGCAGAAAAAATCGGCGTAAACTTGGAAGATCTACTTATTTCTCAACCGGATACCGGTGAACAGGCGCTGGAAATTGTTGAAACTTTGGTTCGCTCCGGCGGGCTGGATTTGATTTTGGTTGATTCGGTTGCTGCTTTAGTGCCTAAATCAGAAATTGAAGGCGATATGGGCGATGCCCAGGTTGGTGTTCAGGCAAGACTGATGTCGCAAGCCCTGCGCAAACTTGCCGGAACAATCAACAAAACCAGTACTTGTTTGATTTTTACCAATCAGATCCGCCATAAAATCGGGGTTTTCTTTGGCAATCCGGAAACAACTTCCGGCGGTTTGGCCTTAAAGTTTTATTCATCGGTACGAATTGACCTGAGGCAGAGGAAAAAAATTAAAGACACAGAAGGCGATATTATTGGGTCTTTGCACCGGGCAAAAGTAATTAAAAATAAGATTGCCCCGCCTTTTAGAGAAGCGGAGTTTGAAATTTACAACACCAATGGAATATCCTGGGAGGCCGGTTTGATTGATGCCGGTGAAAAGTACGGTGTAGTTGAACGAAGCGGTGCTTATTATAAATACGGGAAGGAAACTTTAGGACAAGGGAAAGAGGCGGCTATAAAGTTTTTAGAAGATAATTCTAAAATCAGCAACAAAATAGAAAAAGAGATTTGGCAGGCTGTTCAATCCCGCGCTTCTTAAGTTTAAAGTTTTTACCTTCTTGTGTTAGAATATACCGACATAAAGTCAGAAGATTAATTAAATATTAAAATACTTCGGCGGGCTGATCAGCCGGCCGGGAAAGGAGAAAAAATGATTAATTTAGGAAATATTTTCGGCCAGCCGAAAACTAAAGATTTAGAAGATAAAAAAGATACCGCTTCTTTAAAGGAATTAAAATTGGCTGAACTGGTTGATGAATTAAAACAAAGAGAAAAAGAACTTGACAAACGTTTGGAGTCAATGGACGATCGGGAGCGGTATCTGCGCGAAAAAGAGACCCGGCTGGAAAAACGAGAGGAAAAAACAGCAGAATTGGAAAAGAAATTAAAGACGCTGATAGACCAAGAAACTAAAAAACTAGAAAGTCTGGCCGATTTAACCAAAGAAGAGGCCAGGGAGAAACTAAAGCAAGAAACCGAAAAACAATTGGTTGAATGGAAAGCCAAGAAAATTCGAGAAACCAGGGATGTTATTGAGGCAGAAGAGGATCAGTTGGCCCAGGAAATAGTCCTTAATTCTATAAGGCATGGAGTAGTTGATTGGGTTGCCGAATATACTGTTTCTTCACTGCAATTGGAAAATGAGGATATAAAAGGGCGAATTATTGGTCGTGAGGGAAGAAATATTCGGGCTTTTGAAAGGGCAACTGGGGTTGATTTAGAGTTAGACGAGACCAATGTTGTTAGGCTTTCTTCTTTTGATCCTATTCGTCGGGAAATTGCTAAAAGAGCATTGAAAAAATTGATTAAAGACACTCGGATCCAACCGTCGCGTATTGAAGAAGTTGTTGACCAAACCAAAAAGCAGATGGACAAGACCTTGGTGGAAGAAGGTAAAAAGATTTGTCAAGAGGTTGGTGTTTACCATTTACCCGCGGAATTAGTTTCGCTTATTGGCCGGTTTAAGTTTCGGTTTTCTCACGGTCAGAATTTAGCCTTGCACACAATTGAGGAGACAAAAATCGGCATAAAAATTGCTCAAGAATTAAACGCCGACGTAAAAGTTGTTAGATTAGGTTGTTTGCTTCATGATATTGGCAAAGTTATTGATGAAGAAGGTAGTCACGTGGATGTTGGAGTCGACGCTCTTAAGCGTTTTAATATTCCCTCGGAAGTAATAAATACGGTTGCTGAGCATCACGAGGACAAGCCTTTTTCCAGCACCGAATCAATTATTGTTTGGGTGGCTGATGCCGCATCCGGCTCCCGTCCAGGGGCGCGGTATGAGGCCCACGAAAAGTACCTGGAAAGAATGGAAAACATTGAGGAAATTGTCAATTCTTTTCAAGGTGTAGAGGATGTGGTTTGTTATCAAGCCGGCCGGGAAGTCAGGGTTATAGTTAATCCAGAAAAGATTTCTGACGATGAACTAACTGTTCTTGTTCATGATATTGCTGTCAAACTTGAAGACGAAACTAAATGGGCCGGTCAAATAAAGGTTACGGCAATCAGAGAAACAAGGGCGGCAGTTAAGGCACCAATTGACAAAGATGAATTTTCCCGCTAGAATGATGATAATTAAAGTTTGACAAGTTCGAGCGTTTCGAGCCTTTCGAACTTTATTAAGAAAGGGGGTGAAGACGATGACAAAAAGAGAATTAATCGATATTGTTGCCCAAAAAACAGGTTTGACTAAAAAAGCCTCTCGGGAAGCTTTAGAAACTATTTTCGGTGAAATTACCAAAGCTTTAAAAAGAGGAGAGAAAGTTAAGATTTTTGGATTCGGTGTATTTTTTACCAAACTCTTTAGTTCCAAGGAAGTTAAGCCAATTGGTGGCGGTCCAAAAAAGAAAATTCCGGCAAGAAGAATGCCTAGATTTAGACCGGGTACAACACTTAAACGTCAAGTAAAGTAAGAATTTTAGACGAGTACGGCCCTGCAGGCAGGTAGGTTTACTTACCGGCGGGGCCGTGTGTTTATCAACAGATGGATAAAAATAATCTATTAGTCAATAATTTAAAAAAGCATTATCGTGTTTATCAAAAAAAAGCCGGTCTTATCGGCTCTTTATCTTCACTTTTTAAACGTGACTACAAAATAGTTCAAGCGGTTGATGAGATAAGCTTCCAAATTAAGAAAGGCGAATTAGTCGGCTTCATCGGTCCAAACGGTGCTGGTAAAACAACTACTCTCAAGTGTTTGTCTGGTCTTCTTTATCCAGACGATGGAGAAGTTTCTGTTTTAGGATATAAACCTTGGGACAGGCAGCCGAGTTTTTTAAAAAAGATCGCTTTTGTTATGGGGCAGAAAAATCAACTTTGGTGGGATTTGCCACCGATTGAGACTTTTTATCTTAACAAAGAAATTTACCAGGTTGATGATTCCCAGTTTAAAAAAAATCTTGACGAACTAGTAGATTTACTGGAAGTCAGCGAAATCATCAATACGCAAACCAGAAAACTGTCTTTGGGTCAAAGAATGAAATGCGAACTGATTGCTTCTTTGCTTCACCAGCCGGAAATTTTGTTTCTTGATGAACCAACCATCGGTCTTGACGTGGTAATGCAGAAAAAAATACGCGACTTTATAAAAGTTTATAATCAACGATACCAGGCAACAATTATATTAACATCGCATTATATGGGTGATGTTCAGGAATTGGCCGATCGGGTAATAATTATTGATAAAGGAAAAATAGTTTTTGACGGCCAGCTGGATAAAATTACCCAAAAATACGCTGACTATAAACTGATTAGTTTAACACTTGCTAACCAGGTTGACCGGAAAGCACTGGCCGCTGTCGGCGAGATAAAAATGTTTGATTTACCGAAAGCGCAGATTAAAGTTAAAAGAGAAGTTGCCTCTTTGGTCGCTGCCGAAGTGCTTAAAAAGTTTCCGGTAGAAGATTTAAATATCGAACAGCCGCCGATTGAGGAAATAATTCGCCGACTGTTTATTGAAAAGGATTATGATTAACTGATGAAAAAATATTTCCGGGTAATTAAGATTAGTTTTATGGAATATTTTGTTTATCGGTTAAATTTTTTTTTGTGGCGCTTTCGAAGCATAGTTACCTTTTTAACTTTAATTTTTTTCTGGCAGGCGGTTTACGGCGCCAGGAATGAAGTTTTTGGTTACCAGCGCAGTCAAATGCTTACCTACGTTGTCGGCATGTCAATACTTAGAGGGATTATTCTTACCAGTCGTACTGCCGACCTATCTGGAATGATTCTCAACGGTGACTTAGTTAGTAAATACTTACTTCGACCTTGGAACGTAGTTACTGCTTGGTTTCTCCGTGATTTATCTGCGAAGGGTTTAAATTTTGGGTTTGTTGTAGTTGAAGTGGTCTTATTAATTAGAATTTTGAACCTTCCTTTTTATACACCGGAAAAATGGCAAACTTTCCCACTGTTTTTGGCAAGTATTATTCTTGCTTTTTTACTTTATTTTTTGATCAGTTTTTTTCTGTCAATTACTGCTTTTTGGACAGATAACGTTTGGGCTCCCCGGTGGTTGTTTTCTGCTATTTTTTTAGAATTTATGGCAGGAACCCTGTTTCCTCTAGACGTGCTTCCTTCTGGTGTCTATGATTTTATTCATTTTACTCCCTTTCCTTATTTAGTTTATTTGCCGTTGAATATTTATTTAGAAAAAGTTTCTTTGTTTACTGCTGGCTATCAGTTGTTTATATTGCTTTTCTGGCTTATATTGTTTCAACAGGTAACTTTTTGGGCATGGAAAAAAGGATTAAAGATTTATACTGCTTATGGGAATTAAATATTATCTAAAAGCTTTTTGGCTGATGGCCAAAATGGTTGTTTTGCCGGATTTGGTTCAACCGAGTGCGGCAATTTTATTCATTATCGGTAAAGTCGCCCGTTTTCTTTTCTATTTTGTTTTTCTTTTTTACATTGTTTCCGGGATAAATAACTTTGTCGGTTATACCAGAGTGGAAGTAATTTGGTTTTTTTTGGTTTTCAACCTTGTTGATGTTACAATCCAATTTTTATTCCGCGGCGTCTATCATTTCCGGTATTTGGTCGTTTCCGGTAATTTTGATTTGGAACTATTAAAACCACTGCCTTCTTTTTTCCGGCCGCTGTTTGGACACGTCGATATTATGGACTTTATTACCTTAATACCTTTGATTGGTTTTTCAATTTGGTACGTTATCAACCATCAATTGGCCGGAAGTTTGATTAACGTTGTTTACTTTTTACTCCTTTTTACGGCGAGTATCTTTATCGGCTTTGCTTTTCACTTGTTTGTTTCTTCAATTTGTGTTTTGACAACAGAAATTGACCACTTGGTTTGGGTATACCGCGATGTCACCGCTATGGGGAGGTTTCCAACCGATATTTACCGGGGAGCAGTTCGCTTTTTAGTTGTGTTTGTTATTCCGGTTGTTCTGCTGATTACTTTTCCGGCCAAAGCTTTGCTCGGCCGGCTTTCTGCCTGGCAGGTCGGCTTATCATTGTCAACTAGTTTAATCCTCAGTTTTTTGTCCCTAAAATTCTGGTACTGGTCGCTTAAACGTTATTCCTCCGCCAGCAGCTGATTTTTTGCTTGCCTTGCTGGTTGTTTGTATAATCAGGACATGAGTTTGTCTATAGGTATTGTTGGATTGCCGAATAGTGGGAAGTCGACGCTTTTTAACGCTTTGCTCGGCCGGCAGGTGGCAAAAGCGGAAAGCTACCCGTTTTGTACTATAGAACCGAATACTGGCGTTGTTGAAGTACCTGACGATCGGCTGGAAAAAATTGCTGAAATTGTCGAGCCGAAAAAAAAAGTGCCGTCAGCAATCAAGTTTGTAGACATTGCCGGTTTGGTTGAGGGTGCTCATACAGGTGCTGGTTTAGGCAATAAGTTTTTAGCGGAAATAAGGGAAGTCAACGCAATTCTTTACCTGCTTCGCGATTTTGACGGTTCCGTTGCTAAAGCCGGGTCTGTCAGCCCAAGAGTCGATTATGAAGTTTTACAAACGGAATTAGTTTTAAAAGACCTAGAGACGCTTTATCGAATAGTTAAGGAAAAACCTCGGACAGACCAAGAGAAAGAAAAACAAAAACTAGCTGAAAAACTAATCCCTGGGTTGGAAAAAGGAGCATCAGCAATCGATATACAACTTACTGACGAAGAAAAAAGTCTTTTAGATCAATTTTTCTTGTTAACCGCTAAACCTTATATCCAGGTGATTAATATTAGCGAAGATGCGGATTTTAAGGTAAAAAAAGCTGAGTATCAAGATTTAAACCCAATCATTGTCTCGGCAAAGTTTGAAGCTGATTTGGTTAATTTAAGCAGTGAAGAAAAAAAAGATTTGTTGGAAGGGAAATACCAATCTTCATTAGATAAAGTAATTTCCGCTGGTTATCAGCTGTTAAATTTGATTACATTTTACACAATTAAAGGCGGTAACGAAGTCCGTGCCTGGCCGATCACCGAGGAATCGGAAGTGCTAAAAGCGGCTTACCTGGTTCATACTGATTTTGGTGAAAATTTTATTCGGGCAGAAGTAGTTGATTATCAAAGTTTTGTTAAATATAACGGCTGGCTGGCAGCAAGAGAAGCTGGGAAAATAAGAACAGAGGGAAAAGAATATTTAGTCAACGACGGCGATATTATTGAATTTAGAATATGACGCAGACTAAAGTCTGCTATTACAAACGTAGTAATATAGAGCAGGCTAACCGCACTACCACGAAGGGTATACGGCAAGAGTTCTGCTATTACAATCGTAGTAGCAAGCTTAAGTTTGCGGTTTGATGATAAAAAATTGATGATCAATAAACTATTAGTTATCTGCGGGCCGACGGCAGTAGGCAAAACTTCTACGGGAATTAAATTGGCAAAGAAATTTGACGGTGAAATAATTTCTGCCGATTCCCGCCAGGTTTACAAAGGAATGGACATCGGCACCGGCAAAGACATTAAAAAAAGTTCAAAGTTCAATGTTCAAAGTTCAAAAAAACATGATATTGGAAATTATAAAATTAATAGTGTTTCCGTTTGGCTGTTGGATATGGCAGAACCAGACTGCCAGGTGACGGTTGCTGACTGGCTGGCCGGAGCGAAAAAGGTTGTTGCAATAATCCGAAAAAAAAACAAACTGCCAATAGTTGTCGGCGGCACCGGTTTTTATATCAAGGCCTTGGTTGATGGAATTGAAACAATCGGGATTCCGCCGGATGAAGAATTACGCCGCCAGTTAAATAAACTGTCTGTAAAAGACCTGCAAAAAAGATTAAAACAATTAGCTCCAAAAGTATATCAACAATTAAACAAGTCAGACAGACATAACCCGCACCGGTTAATCCGCAAGATTGAAATAGCAAAAGCAAAAGCCAAAAGTCAGCACCACGGTTTGAGCCGCAGTACTGGGCTGTTGTCAGACGACGTTTTAAAAGTCGGTTTGAAAGCGCCGCGGAAATTTATTTATCAGCGGATTGATCAGCGGGTAGAGAAGCGGTTGAAAAATGGATTACTGGAAGAAGTTAAATTTTTGGCTAATAAATATGGTTGGGACGCTCCAGGGATGAATACCTTGGCGTACAAGGAATTTAAGCCGTTGTTTACCGAGGTGTCAATAGGAATACATGGATTCGACAAATGCTCACCACAGGCCCTCCGAGGTGTACTTGAGAGGTGGAAATATGATGAGCATGCTTATGCCAGAAGGCAGATGACTTGGTATAAAAAAGATAAGGATATTAACTGGTTTGACATTACTAAAGATCAATGGTTTGACGATTTAATAAAAATGGTTAATAATTGGTATAGTTGATAAAGGGGCTCGAAATAAAGTTATGTCCGATAAAATAATCAAGGTTGAAGTATCTCACCGAACAATTGTTTTTACAGTCTTATTTCTGATTTCATTACTGTTTTTGTATGAGATCAGAACGATTCTTCTGGCTTTATTTATATCGATTATTTTGATGGCTGCTTTAAATCCCTTAGTTGACCGGATAGAAAAATGGGGTGTTCCAAGGTGGTTAGGGATAATCTTTATTTTTTTACTGATATTAGCCGGGATTATTGGGCCGGTAGCAAGTTTAATTCCTGCCTTAATTGACCAAACTGAAAAATTAGTTAGTTCAATTTTAGGCCTGGCAGATGAGCTGGCGGTTTTTGGCATATCTTCGGACGTTGTGCGCCAGCAGTTAAGAGAATTAGGGGGATTACCTTCCCAGATAGTTAAATTGTCGGTTTCAATTGTTTCTAATATCGTTTCAGTAATCGGAATTTTTATTATGACTTTTTATTTGCTTCTGGAAAGAACCAATTTAGAAAAAATTATAGTTTACCTTTTTGGCGTAAACGGTAAAGATAGGGCAGAAGCCGTTGTTGATAAATTAGAACACCGGTTGGGCGGATGGGTAAGAACTCAATTTTTGCTAATGACAATCATCGGTGTTTTAAGTTATATCGGCTTTATTATTGTCGGCCTTGATTTTGCTTTACCTTTAGCAATAACTGCTGGTATATTGGAACTATTTATTTACGTTGGACCACTAATTATTGCCCTCTTGTCCTTTTTGGTTGGTCTTATCCAATCGCCTTTGATTGGATTTATGGCTCTTGGGTGGAGTGTTTTTATTCAACAATTGGAAAATAATATAATCGTCCCGCAGTTAATGAAAAAAACTTTGGGGGTTAATCCATTGGTCACTTTAATTGCTCTAGCTATCGGCTTTAAATTAGCGGGGATTGCCGGTGCGATACTTTCCTTACCGGTTTACTTAACGATAGAAGTTTTAGCTAAAGAATTTCTTCCTTTGAAAAGAAAACAGGGTGAGTAAGCCAGATTCTGTTGCCTCAGACTTTGCTTAGGCTAGTTCATTTATCTATGCTCTCTACCTGGCCATTATCCTAGTACCTTGCGGTACACGGCTTGGGGAAGGCGCCCTGGCCGATTTGAGATTGCTCAGGGGAGGGTTGCCGCGTTTCACATTTCTCGTCTCTGTGGCCCTATCTCTTCCCTGCCTTCGTGAGTCTGGACTTTCCTCCCGCCGCATTTTTCTCAAAAGAGAAGTTTAGGCGGGCGAACTATCTCACCCTGTTGTTTATTATATCATAATAAAACTTATTATTCTTACTCAGCCTTAACAAATTTAAACATCTTTGTTCCGCAATCTGGACAAGATGCCTTAACGTAAGGTCTTCCGTTTTTAGCTGTTCCGCGTTCGACATTAAAATCTTCAACTTCTTTTTTTTCTCGACACTTAACACAGTAAAAAGTCATTTATGTATTTCACCTCCTTTCTCCTTGGCAGGAGTAGATAACAGGCACAATATATCACACTTTAGGTACGTAATGCAAGTAGGGACAGGTTATTGACAGGAACCTGTTATCAACTGTAGAATTAGTCAACAGTGGAGACGAGGGTATTTCTGGTAATTATCGCAGTCTGGAATATTAGTATTTCATATTTGATTTGGCGGATAGCAAGGGAATTTAAAACCTTAACTCATGGATTGGACAAGAAGAACTTGAACAAAACTTTGGGGACTTTAAAAGAACAAGATGTCAAGATAAATCAACTCGAAGACAAATATAAAGTTTGTTTCCAGAAGTCGAGTTTAGTAAAATATAATCCCTATTCAGAGTTAGGAGGCGAGCAAAGTTTTTCCTTGGCCTTGCTTGATGACCAGAATAAAGGTATAGTAATAACCAGCTTGCATGGAAGACAATCAACGCGGGTATATACAAAAGTGATTGGTAGTGATAAAGTAAAGTTATCAAAAGAGGAAGAAAAAGCAGTTAAGCAAGCCTCGATAAAAAAATCATGAACTTAAGTAAAAATTTAAAAATTGGCTTAATCGGTTTCGGCGTATATATGTTGGTTACCGGTATTTCGTTTGCTGTTTTTTCTCAGACCAGAGAGGCCAGTCCGATTACTTCACCAGTTATTGTTGATAATGATCCGGACAGACAAACTTCATTTGAGGGTCCCAAAACGGCGGTTTGTCCAATAAATGGCGCTTTATACACAGAAGACCAGCAGGCGATCTGGCAAACAAGACATCCCTTGTTAGTAATGATTGAAAACCACCAAGATTCACGGCCGCAGTCTGGATTGTCACGGGCAGATTTAATTTATGAAGCGGTTGCTGAAGGAGGAATTACTCGTTTAATGGCGGTTTATTATTGTCAGGCAACTGAACCTTATGAACGTCAGTATGACCTTGGTCCGGTAAGGTCAGCCAGGACCTATTTTCTTGACTGGGCATCTGAATATAGCGATTATCCCCTTTATGTTCATGTTGGCGGCGCTCACTGTAGTCCTGATCCGGCTACTGGTAGATGTTTATCTGATTCCCGTGTTCAAGCTCTGGAGCAAATTAGCCAGTATGGTTGGCTTGATTCCCAAAACCACAGTGATCTAAACCAATTTGCTTTGTCTTATCAACAGTGTCGGCGGGAGCCGGAAAGAACCGGGGAGGCTAAAGCAACTGAACACACTATGTATTGTGATTCTAACAATTTATGGCAGGTAGCTGAAGAAAGGGGATTTGAAGGTGGATGGCGTGAACAGTTTGTCTCTTGGAAATTTAAAGACGATGCAGATGAAAGCAGCCGAGGCGATGTTGAAAAAATTGACTTTAATTTCTGGCAGGGTTACAGCGCATACCAGGTGACCTGGGAGTATAATCCGGATACCAATAATTATCTTCGCTACAACGGCGGTGAGCCCCATGTTGATTTTCTTAACAACGAACAATTAGAGGCAAAAGCGGTTATTGTTCAATTTACCCAGGAGGTTGGTCCTGTTGATGAACTTAAGCATTTATTTTACCAAACCATTGGTAGTGGTGAGGCGATAATTTTTCAAGACGGTGAAGCAATAAAGGCTAATTGGTCCAAAGACGATCGCCAATCAAGAACGATTTATACCGATAGTGCCGGTGAGGAGATTGAGTTTAACCGTGGCAAAATTTGGGTTGAAATCCTGCCCCTTGGAAATAAAGTTGACTATGAATCCACTTAATTCCATCAAAAAGATTATTGTTTCTGAGTCAAGGATTAAACTTCTTCAGGAGTTGTATTACCAGCCGAATGATATGTTTTATATTCGTCAGTTAACGCGAATGACAGGTGAAAAACTTAATTCGGTTCGCAGGGAACTTAAGAATCTTGACCAGGCAGGAATTCTGGAAAGTGAATGGCGGGCAAACAAGCGCTTTTATTGGGTAAACCCCAATCACGTATTTTATCAAGAACTGCTTGGTATGGTGATGAAGACTAAAGGTTTAGGCAAGGACCTTATCAACAATGAAAAAAAATTAGGCCAAATAAAATACGCGATTTTTTCAGGTAAGTTCGGGAGAGACATTGATCCGGAAGGTGAAGAAATAGAAGTCTTAATTGTCGGTCAGGTGGTTCTGCCTGAGTTAGGCGTTTTAGTAAGAAAAGAGGAAGAACACCGCGGCCGGGAAATTAATTATACGGTAATGGAAGTTGACGAGTTTAATTACCGGAAAAAAAACCGAGATCCCTTTTTAACTGAAATTCTTTTGCAAAGCCGGATAATGATTATCGGCGATGAGCAGAAAATGGCAGCTTCCTAAAATTATTTACTCATTTGCCATTTGGCGTAAGCGCTTAAGTAGGTATTGACGAGTGTTTTTATCTTTTTCATCTTTTACTTCTTCAAAAAGGGTTTCCAAAATTTGACCAACTTTAGGTCCGGGTGAGATACCCAAAACCTTCATGACATCAGTGCCATTAATTTTTATATCCTTAACAGAAAACGGTCTTTTTTGAACTTCTTTAAGCCTTTTTTTAAATAATTCTGTCCGCCAGGAAGTAGCTGGGGCCCCGGATCCCAGCCTGTCCCCAGTTCTAATATCAATTATGTCGTCCAAGTTATTTTTACCGACCCTCCTAATAAACCTTCTTATTGCCGAATCAGACAAATTTTCGTCAGGGGCGAATTGATGCCACCTAACCAGCCGCCAAAGTTTATCAACTTGGTCGTTGGCCAGCCTCAGCCGGCGGCCGATCTTTTTAGCTATTGCTGCTCCAACAACTTCATGGTTGTAAAAAGTTCTTTCCTCCCCGGTACCCTTGACCGTAACTGGTTTGCCGACGTCATGCAGCAGGGCGGCTAAACGGACGACCGGATCCTTGGATGGGCAGTAGCGCAGACAATCTAAACAGTGTGTCCAGACACTGCTAATGTGGTGCTTCGGCTGGTCAATTCCTTTTCCCTTGATTAACTCCGGCATTATATACTCTAATAAACCGGCATTGTAAACCAAAATTATCCCGTCTGCCGGACGGTCGCTAGAAATCAGTTTGAGGATTTCGTCCCTTATTCTTTCCCAGGCAATATTCTTTATTAGTCCGGAATTTTTTTGAATAGATTTAAAAGTTTTATTTTCAATAATAAATCCGAGTTGAGTGGCAATTCTAACTGCTCGAAGCAAGCGGAGGGCGTCTTCCCGGAAACGCTCATCAGGATCGCCGACCGCCCTGATAATTTTATTTTTTAAATCTTCTAAACCGCCGTGAGGATCAATAATTTTTCGGATTTCGGATTTAGTATCTTGGATTTTCATATTAAGGGCAATTGCATTAATAGTAAAATCCCGCCGGGAAAGATCTTCTTCTATTGTTTTACCCCATTCCACTTCACCAGGGTGGCGAAAATCCTGGTATTCTTTTTCAGTCCGGTAAGTTGTAACTTCAAAAACCTGCTTTTTGCTTTTACCAAGAACAATACTTACTGTTCCAAATTCATTGTTATAAAAATGGTTTTTGGGGAACATTGCTTGCATTTGGTTTGGTAAAGCACTGGTAGCGAAATCCCAATCATTTATCGGGTAATCAGTTAATAAACCGCGGCTGGTGCCGCCAACGATGTAAATTTCAAAATCCTTTTTTTGAAATTTTTCGATAAGTTTGGTAACGTTTTTCGGTAGATTAATAGTATCGCCGATTTGGTAGTTTATTTTCACTTCTCTTTCCTTTCTAATCCCTCGAACTTCTCGAGCCTCTCGAGCCTCTCGAACCTCATGTTAATATATTATAGCAATGAAATATTCCTGGACCAGAAAATACAACAAAAAAGTAACCAAAGCTGATTCGCCGAGTCGAATTTTAAAAATACTAGCTGCCAACAGGGGGATTGACGCTGATCAAATTAAACCGTTTATAAAACCTGATCGTCCAAAAAAGTTTTCTGCTTCTCAAGTTGGTATTGACGAAGATGAACTACAAAAAGCAGTTAGATTAATAAAAAAAACTGGTAAGAAAAAGAAAATAATTATTTATGGTGATTACGATATAGACGGCTTAACCGGAACAGCTATTCTTTGGGAAGCGCTTTGGCGGAAAGGCTACAATGTTTTACCTTATATTCCCAACCGGGATGTCGGTTACGGCTTGAAAAAAGAATCACTTTCAAATTTATTGAAAACCCATCCGGATTTAGAAATGGTTATTACTGTTGATAATGGTATTGTTGCTTACCAGGCAGTTAACTTTGCCAAAAAGCAAGGTTTAAAGGTAATTATTACTGATCATCATTTAAGATCCGGCCGAAAATTAAAATCAGATGCAGTTGTTCATACAACAGCAATCGCCGGTTGTGGAGTGGCTTGGTTTCTGGCTAGAGAGTTTGGTTATCAACTTATTGATTTGGCGGCAATCGGGACAATCGGGGATTTACTTCCGGTTATTGGTCCAAACAGAAGTTTTGTAAAATTTGGCTTAGATGAACTAGCCAGGTCTAACAGGCCAGGAATCAGGGCTTTAAAAAAGGTTTCTGGTCTGGAAATCGGCCGGGAATTAATGACTTGGCAGGTCTCATATTTATTGGGACCAAGGCTGAATGCCGCTGGGCGCATTTCTGACCCAATGACTGCTTTAAGACTTCTTTGTACTAAGGATGAAAAAAAGGCCTTCCGGTTAGCCCAAAAACTGGATAGTTTAAATAGTCAACGCCAGGACGTGATGCAGGACGGGGTTGATTTGGCTAAACAAATTTTAGTTCAAAAAAATGGTTTAATTCTTGCCTCCAGTCCAAAATTCCACCCTGGAATCATTGGTTTAATCGCTGGTAAGTTGACCGAGGAGTTAAATTGTCCGGCGATAATTATTTCCGAAGGAGAAAAAATATCTAAAGCTTCTGCCCGATCAGTTTCTGGTGTAGATATAGTTAAACTAATTCGTCAATCTGAAGAAATCTTAATTGACGTTGGCGGTCACCCGATGGCAGCCGGTTTTTCTGTTGAGACCGGAAAGATAAAAAAACTTTTTCATTGTCTGCAGGTCTCAGCCAAATCGATAATTAAAAAAATTGATTTGATCCCTCGAAAAAGTTATGATTTTGAGATTGATTTTTCGTTAATAAATAAGCGTTTCTATCGCTTAATTGAAAAGTTTTCACCTTTTGGGGTTGGCAATCCAAGGCCGGTTTTTTGTTTAACAAACGCTCGTGTTGTTGATTTACAGACGGTAGGGGCTGGCAAAAACCATTTAAAGTTTTGGCTAGATGATCCGCAAACCCCCCAAATTGAACGGATTTTGTCAGAGGCCAAGTCAGATTTGACCGAGGCAATTGGCTTTCAGTGGGGAAGTTGGGCAAAGAAAATTTTGCCGGGAGATATGATAAAATTGGTTTTTGACCTCAATCTTAATACTTGGAACGGAAAAGAAAGTCTACAGTTAAAGGTTAAGGACTTGGATTTGTGTTAAAATTATTACTATGAAAAGAACACTCTCTTTGGAAACTGCAGATAAAGTTGGTTCAGAAGTACTTCTTTACGGTTGGGTGCACTCTATCCGCCAGCACGGCAACGTTGTCTTTGTTGATCTCCGCGACCGGTCAGGTATTGTTCAATTAGTTGGTGATCAGCAGTTAGCTGATTTATCCAGAGAATCAGTAGTTGAAATTCAGGGTAAAGTGGTTTCAAGAGAAAAAAAGTATTTTAACAACAAGATTAAAACCGGCCAAGTAGAAATAAAGGTAAGTCAATGCCAGTTGTTATCAAAGTCAGCCTCTTTGCCCATTGAGGTTCAGGGTGACGGTTATTTAATAAACGAGGAATCACGTTTAAAGTACCGTTATTTGGATTTGCGCCGCTTAAGGATGCAGGAAAATATTCGTTTAAGGGCCAAAATCGCCCAAGGTTTTCGCCATGAGTTGATTAAGCTGGATTTTACTGAAATTGAAACCCCTTTGCTTACCAAATCAACACCGGAAGGAGCAAGAGACTTTTTAGTGCCGTCGAGATTACAGCCGGGCAAGTTCTATGCATTGCCCCAATCACCTCAGCAGTATAAGCAGTTATTAATGGTTGCTGGGTTTGAACGTTATTTTCAACTTGCCAGGTGTTTAAGAGATGAAGATTTAAGATCAAACAGGAGCAATGAGTTTACCCAGGTTGATATTGAAATGTCGTTTATGGACCGGGACGAAATTTTAGAATTAATTGAATCAGTAATTATCAATGTCTATCAAAATTTAGGTTTTGAGTTTAAGCAAATTCCTTTTCCAAGGATAGATTATCACCAGGCGCTGAAAAAATACGGCGATGACAAGTTTGATTTGCGGACAAAAAGTGAAAAAGAAGAGGGTATTCTTGCGTTTAGCTGGGTAATTGACTTTCCTTTGTTTGAGAAAACCGAAACCAGAAGTTTAAATCCAATGCACCACCCGTTTACTGCCCCGAATCCTAAAGATATTGATTTACTTAATAAAAGCCCAGAAAAAGTAAGGTCTTGGCAGTATGACTTGATTTGCAATGGCCAGGAAGTAGGTGGCGGAAGTGTCCGCATTACAGACCAGAAAATTCAAAAAAAGATATTTGAAATTTTAGGCCACAATCAAGATGAAATTGAGGAAAAGTTTGGTCATTTACTCAATGCCTTTAATTTTGGCGTGCCGCCGCATGGGGGAATAGCCCTCGGACTTTTTCGACTGGTGATGGCGGCCACCGAGGAAAAGTCTTTAAAAGAAGTGGTTGCTTTTCCTCCTTTGGCGTCGGGAAAAACAGCAGTAATGAATGCACCGAGCATGGTAAGCAAAGAACAACTGCGAGAATTAGGTATTCAACTTCAACCCGATTTAGAAAAAAATGAGAATTAATAAAATAGTATTTAGCTGGTTGGGATTAATTTTATTTTTTGTTTTTTTTATTGCTCTCCGGCTTGATTTGGAGGGAAGAGATATTTTAAGCCCAGGTTATACTGTCCGGCCAATCATGGGGGTAAGTAGCAACCGTCCACCTGAAATTAATGCCGACTCGTACTTGGTAATGGATGTTGATACCGGGTCGATACTTTTAGAAAAAAATGCCCATCAGCGGTTAAAGCCGGCCTCAATTACGAAAATGGCAACGGCAATCAATGCTTTAGAAACTTATCCTTTGGGAGAAGTAATTACCGTACAAGAAAGTTATTCAATTGGTAAGAATATGGAACTGCAGGCTGGTGAAAAAATTACCGTAGAAAACTTGATTTACGGATTGCTGGTTCACTCCGCTAACGATGCCGGTTTTGTCCTTGCCGGCCAGTCAGAATACAAAATTAATCAATTTATTGCCCAGTTGAATAAACATATTGAACAGTTGGGCTTAAAAAACACTCATTTTGTTAACTTTGACGGTCTTGACGCCGATAACCATTATTCTTCATCATTTGATTTGGCCCATTTAGCCAGGTCAGTTATAAAGAACAAAGTTTTTGTACGGGCAATCCGGGAGCAAGAAATGATTGTTACTGATTTGACTGGAGAAATTAGTCATCGATTGGAAACAACAAATGAACTGTTGGTTAATCTTCCCGAAGTGAAGGGGATCAAAACCGGTTGGACTCCGGGAGCAGGCGAGTGTTTTATTGGCTTGATTGAAATTAAGGGCAGGCAGTTTATAACGGTTATCCTCGGTAGTGAAGACCGGTTTGGTGAAACCGTTAAACTAATAAATTGGCTAAAAGAAAATTAGCATTTTTTACTGAGGTTGAACCCATTCCGGGGGAATTGCCGTATGATAGCCTACAAAGTTGTCATCGCCTTCAAAAACATAAATTGGTTGTAAAAAGTTGGTTGGTTGAGACGGGTCAAAATAAGCAAGATATATTTTCCTAATTTTAACCCCTTCTTGCGAATTGCCGTCAAAAGAGGCCAGATAGTAATTTCCTTTTGTAACTTCTTCCCAAGCGGCTTCAATCGGTAACAAAGGATATTCAGAAAACTCTTCCGGGTCTCTTTCAAAGTGAGTGTATTTTGCTTCAACAATATTGTTTCCTTGCACTCGCCGGCTGGAAATCAAAAAAGAAACTAAGGCTTCAGGGTAAGTTGGTGGCATTATTGGATATTCTTGGTCTACGGGAGTACGAAAAAAACTAACGCGCACGAAATCAGCTTCAGATGCTGAAATAGCCGGAACGAGTTTTTCTCCTTTAATTGACCAATAACTCACTTCTTTCCCTCCTTCCGCCAGTTCTTTGCTAAAGAGGTTAAATTGGCGCAGAAAAGTTTCACCCATTCGGACAGCTTCCTCCTTGGTTGGTAAAGGCGGCGGGTTGATTAGTGTTTGGTCGTATATATAATCGTAGGCATAAACAAAACTTTTTGTCAATACGTTTATTTCTAATTGGGTCCTGGTAATTCGGTTGTTGTATAAATATACATTTTCTGAAATTTTTGTCCTGTTAACATTTAATTCTAACCGGTTGGCAATTGCTTGAGCGTCGTCAAGTTTAGAAAATTTTCCGCCGAAACTGGTTAAATAAATTACTTTCGCCCGGTCACCGAAATTAGTTGGTAATTTCCCTTCTACGGTTTCTAGTTGAAAATTAACCGGTATACTGATTTTTTGTTCAGGAAAGTTAACCGGTGGCAGTCTTCCGTACGCAGCAGCTGGCGGTGGGTCCTTGGGCGGGTTAAGGTAAAGCCACAAGGCATAAGCGGCAGCGTATCCTGCCCGGAGAACAATAAAAGTAAGCAGACAGATAGTGCCGATTTTAATTGCTCTTCTTACATAAAAAGAAGTGATTGTTAACTGTGACATTTTCTTAACCTCAGTATAACAGTCATTTATGTTAAAATTCAAATATGAGTCAAGTGAGAACACGTTTTGCTCCCAGTCCGACTGGATTTGTGCATGTCGGCAATCTTTATGCGGCTTATCTGGGTTACGCTTACGCCCGCAGTAATCAGGGGAAATTTATTTTACGCATAGAAGATACCGATCAGACCAGGGAAGTGGAAGGAGCGGTTAAGGCAATTTATCAGGCTTTAGATTGGGCCGGGGTCAGTATTGATGAGGGCCCTCGGGAAGGAGGATCTTATGCGCCTTATGTTCAATCGAAGCGTTTGGATTTGTATCGTCAACATGCTCAAGAGTTGGTAGCCAAAGGTAAGGCTTATTATTGTTTTTGTTCACCTCAAAGGTTAGCAGAAATACGTCACCAGCAAAAAGAGGCGGGTAAGCCGCCAAAGTATAACAAAGTTTGTCGGCAAATGCCGGTTGAAGAGGCTAAAAAAAGAATTGACCAGGGCGAGAAAGCAGTAATTAGGATGAAAATTCCTGAGAATCAAACAATAGTTGTCAACGATATGGTACGGGGCGATATCCAATTTGACTCAAATTTAATTGACGATCAGGTAATCTTAAAAGCTGACGGTTTTCCTACTTATCATTTGGCCGTTGTTGTTGATGATCATTTAATGGAAATATCTCACGTTGTCAGGGGAGAGGAATGGCTATCTTCATTTCCAAAACACAAACTTCTTTATCAATATTTTGGCTGGCAGATGCCAAATTTTTTTCATAATCCCTTGTTCAGAAATCCGGATAAATCTAAAATGAGCAAGCGGCAGGGCGATGTTTCTGTTTCCTGGTACCGCGACCAAGGTTTTTTGCCGGAAGCGTTAAAAAACTATTTTTCGTTGATGGGCTGGTCTCACCCCGACCAAAAAGAAATATTTTCAGAAGAAGAATTTCTCAATCATTTTGATTTAAAAGACGTTTCACCGGTGGCACCTGTTTTCGATATTCAAAAACTAGAATGGATGAATGGCGTTTATATCCGCAATAAATCTGACGCTGACCTGGCCGAAGACTTAAATTCCTACCTTCCTGAAATGACCGAAAGTCAGGTAAGGCAGGCGGTGCCGTTGGTAAAAGACAGAATCAAGAGGTTATCAGAGGCAAAAGATATGCTTGAATTTGTTTGGTCGTGTCCGCCGTGTAAACCCGATAAACTCATGCCAAAAAATCTTGATAAAAATCAAGCAAAGCAAATGCTTAAAACGGCAAAAGATATAATTTCCGAAGTCGGCATTGACAGTGTTGATAAGCTTCAAAAAGAAATTATGAAAGTAATCGAGGAAAACGAGTGGAAAACCGGCGACTTCTTTATGGTTTTAAGAGTAGCAATTTGCACAAAAAAAATAACCCCGCCGATTTTGCCGGCATTAAAACTCATCGGCAAAGAAGAAGCCTTGCAAAGGATTAAATTAGCCAATGAGAAGTTATTGACTTGATATCCCTTCCTAGATTCCCAGATTCCTAAATTCCTATTATTATAAAGTGCCCGGCCTTGACCTATTTTCGCGTACCGTTGCCGATAGACTATCGTCAGCGCTGAGGAGTTTCACTTCTGTGTTCGGAATGGGAACAGGTGGTTCCACCTCGCTCCAAAGACCGGGCAAACATATTTTAACACTTCTATACCTCATTTGTAAATAAACCCGCACCTCTAAGGTGCATTTATACCTGCACCTCGGGTAAATTATTTGTGATAAACTAGAAGCAGGATGAAAGTAGTTGATAAAAAAATCTCTTTGGAGGAAATAAACAAATTAGCCCGGGACACGTTTGGCAATTTGGTAAAAGCGGTTGTTGATGTGGAAAAAGAAATAATGGTTGTTGGCGGCCAGTTGCATTCTGATGAAGAATCACTGCTTATAGAGCATGGGTCAAAACAAGAAAATATTTGGGGAATCAATATTTATCCTCAAGAAAGTTCTGACAACTGGATCGAGTTTGATTCAATGATAAATCTACGGCCTTATCAAGAAAATCTAACGCGGAGCGTTGATAACTCTGAAATTTGCCAAAAAATTGTTGAGATTGTTAACCAATTAGTAGAAAAATGATTTATCAGCATCAAGGATTGGCTGATCGGTGGGGGAATTTCAGTCTTTGCGAGCAGTTAGCCAATGTCGGCAGTGAAGTGGAGCGGGCAATTAGCTGGAAAGAAAAAGGCAACCAAGAGTACCGTCGGTTGGCGGCGGAACGGGCTTTGGAGTTGACTTCGATGACTATTGATCAATATAAATCTTATTCCCGGCTAAAAGAATTAACCAGGTTGTATGAAGTTCTTGTTGACTATTTTTGGGGAGATAATATTTACGGCTCTTCTGATAAACTCTGGCAAAACTATTTCCGGCCTTTCAATTACGCCGCCAGACTTACCAAAACCACCACTTAAATGACGATCGTCATTTAAGTGGCGCTTATTTAATTTAAGTTTTGGATATTGAAATGTTAAAATAAGGTTATTATCGAAGTTGCCTCGATGATTGCCGGGTCGTTCAACGGTAGGACGGCACGCTCTGAACGTGTTAATCGTGGTTCGAGTCCACGCCCGGCAACTAATAACTCGGGAAAGAATATAGATTTGTTTTTTGGTCCGTAATGTTCTAAAATGAAATTGTATTAAAATGATTAAGAATAAAAAGGTTCGATTGTTTGCTATCGTTTTACTTATCCTTGTTGTTGGTTATATGTTGTATTCAGTTTTATAAAATGGCTGTTCCTAAATTTAAACCACTAGAAAATTTAAGCGAAAGCGCTAAGAAAAAAATTAAGCCGATTTTGATCGCCTTATTGGCTTTGCTTTTAGGTGCCTTTGGTCTTGAAGCAACAAATACAGATTGGGATCTGGGTAAATTATTGTCCGGATCTTCTTTTGAAGAGGCAAGAGTGAGGCGGGATAAAGATGGGAATGTAGTTACTTCTGGAGGCAAGTTTACTGATGAGTACAACTGCGATGACTTTGAAACCCAGGAAGAGGCGCAGCGTTTTTTTATCAATGCCGGCGGTCCGAATGAAGACGTAAATCGGCTTGATGGCGACAATGATGGTGTTGCCTGCGAATCTCTTCCAAAAGAAAAATTATGATAAATATGTTAATAAAATTATTAATTAGGAGTTTCTCGGTTGTTATTGCTTCTTATATTGTTCCAGGAGTTAATGTTGAGGATTTTTTAACAGCAGTTTTAGTTGCGTTAACTTTAGCCGTTTTAAACACAATTGTTAAACCGATTTTAGTTTTTTTTACTCTACCGATTAATATTTTAACTTTTGGTTTATTCATTTTAATAATCAACGGATTGATCGTTTGGTTAGTTGATTATCTTATTCCGCAGTTTACAGTCAGCACTTTCTTGTCTGGGTTAATCTTTAGTATCATTTTATCGATTGTCAGTTCAGTTCTTCTCGGTTTGAACTAAGTTTTTTTCCTATTTCTTTCTACCAACAAAACTACGACGGTAGAATTACTGGGAAGAATTACTCTAAATGCCGTGGGGGGTTGACAAGAATGGCGAATTTTGTAGTATTAAGATTGTAAAGGAAGAAAGAAGGTGAGTATTAATGAATAAAAACACAGTAATTATTATTGCCTTAGTAGTAGTTTTAGGAATCGGAGGATTAATTTTTATGACTGGGAATAATTCCCAGGAGTTGCCTGAGGATGAATTAACACCCCAGTTTTCAGGGGAATTAGTAGAAGATGAAATCGAGATCACGGGAAATCCAGAAACGGTAGTCGCTCTTTTTATGGATAATTTTATTGAGACAGCACCGCCAGAATCTGATATCGAGGCCTTAAATAATGCCCTTGATTTAATTTCAGATGAAGCAAAAATGCAGTTTGGCGATGAACCGACTTCCGGAGATTTAGCCATGTTTGTCGGTGTTCAAGATATTCCTGATAACGGTTATCAAGTCAGTGGAGTTAGTTTTAATCAAGACGGTGATCAGGGAACTGCTAATGTTGAGGTAACTTTAAACTATTCTGGAGGCGAATCAGTAAAAACGTTTGATTTAATAAAGGTAAATAATAACTGGGTAATAGATAAGATAAATTAATTTGTTTAGAACTTGACAAATAATTATATCATTATTAGTATCTATAGACGGTAAGTGATATGTCTGTTAATAAAAAATTTAAAAACCTTTTTCCTGCGCTGTTGTTTTTTGTGGTTTCTTTTTTAGTTTTTGCCGGCTCAACAAAAGCACAGAATAAAACAACTATTTATTTCTTCTGGGGTGAGGGCTGTCCCCATTGTGCTAGTCAAAAAGAGTTTATCGACCAATGGGAGGATAAATATCCAGAATTGGAAGTAAAAAAAATTAATGCTTGGGAAAATGAAGAAAGCGCTCAGTTGTATGAGCAAATGGCAAAGTCGTATGGTATTGAAGCTAGGGGAGTGCCGGCAACTTTTATCGGCGATCACGATCCGATAATTGGCTTTGCCGAATATATTGCCGGTGACATAGAAGAAAAAATAGTTGATTGTATTGAAAATGGCTGTATTGATCCTGGAGAAAAAGCCGGGGTTGACACTAATCAGCAATCTCAACAGCAAACCAACGAGGTTTGTCTTCACTTTTTCTATCAAGAAGATTGTGACCAGTGCCGGAATGTCGAGAGTTTATTAGCAGATCTGGAAAAAGAGTATCAGATCAATATTAGTAGATATAATGTTGATCAAGACAAAGAGTTATACCAGCAGTTTAAAGAAACATACGGTCTAGCTGGCGCCGCTCATCCGATTATTTTTATCGGCGAGCGTTATTTAATTGGAGAATCTGGAATAAAAGATTATTTGGAAAGGGAGATCCTCCTTTGTCAGGACCAGAGGTGTCAATGCCCGGTTGAAGAAATTCAGGCCTACACACCGGCACTGCCTAAAAAAGGTGATGCTGACCCGGAAAAGGAATACCAGGTTAATGTGCCTATTTTGGGAGAAGTTAATATTTCGGAAATGTCTTTACCGGTGATGACGGGTTTAATTTCTTTTGTTGATGGTTTTAACCCCTGCTCTTTGTGGCTGATTACCTTTTTGCTGGGTATTGTTATTCACACCGGGTCAAGAAAAAAGATTGTTCTAGTCGGCTTAACATTTCTTTTAGTCACTTCGTTTATCTACGCCTTATTTATGGTCGGCTTATTAAAAGTCTTTACTTATGTTGGTTACATGGATTGGATTAAAATAGTCATTGCTTTAGTTGCCCTGATTTTTGCTTCGGTAAATATTAAGGATTATTTTTGGTATAAAAAGGGTGTCTCGTTGACTATTTCCGACAAATTTAAACCCAAAATTTTCAGCCAGATTAGGGGTATTATGAATAAAAAATCTGACTTAGGAATGATGGCCGGAACAGTTGTTTTAGCGATTGGGGTTGCTTTGGTTGAACTTCCCTGCACCGCCGGTTTTCCGGTAATTTGGACAAGTATTCTGGCAGATCGCAATGTTGTCGGCAGTGCTTTTTACGGCTTGTTAATTATTTATATTTTAGTATATTTGCTCGATGAACTAATAGTTTTTGGCAGTATAGCCCTAACTTTAAGGGTCAGTGCTTTTGAAGAGAAGCACGGCCGTACCTTAAAACTGATCGGCGGGATGATCATGATGTCTCTGGCAGTTACCTTGTTGACAAAGCCGGAATTGATGGAAAGCGTTTCTGGAACATTGGTTGTTTTCGGCGCTGCTCTTGGTTTGTCGTTTTTGATATTAATTGTCCATCGCAAGTTTTTACCTAATTTGGGTGTGGAAATTGGAACTGAAAACCTTGCTTCAGAAGATGAACAAATAGAGGATCAGCAATTCAATATTAAAAATCAAACAAAGGAGGAATAAAAAATGAATAACCTTAATTTTCCAGACAATTTACTTTATAACCTTGATTTTTCTTGGGTGAAAATTGATGGAGAAATAGCTACCTTAGGAATTATTAAGCCCGCTGCCGATAAAGTAAAAGAGTTTGTTTTTATAAAGTTGCCGAAAGAAGGGGAAAAGGTTGCCCGCGGTGAGACTTACACTTCATTAGAAGCGCTGAAATGGAGTGGACAGATTGCTTCCCCCTTATCTGGAGAAATCGTTGAAGTTCACCAAGAACTTTTTGACCAGCCGGCAATTATTAATCAGGACCCTTATGGTAAGGGGTGGATTGCGAAACTAAAAGTAGGAAATCCAGAGGAAATAAAAGAATTATTAGATTCAAAGCAAATTGCTCAACAGGCAAGTGGTGATTTGTCAGAGGAGGTGAATAAAAGTGAATGACTTGAAAAGTTTACAAAGGAAAATTGACAAGTTAATCAGCCCAAAAGGTGTGCCGGTAGGGGTGAAGTTGTTGAAATCAAAAAATACTTTGAAAGAAAATGAAATTATTCCCTTGGAAAACAACCGGGCTTTGTGCCAACTTTTAAAAATGGTTGCTGTTTATGAAAAAACCAGAGGTGTTTATGTAAATAATATTGATGCCTGTGTTGTCGGCTCATATGTTATGGGGTTTGAATTGCCTCCGGAAGATCTAAAAGACCGGTGGGTTAAAGGCTTTGGTTATACATCTGAGAAATTTGATCAGTTATCTGATCAAATTGAGGCCATGCCGCAAGATAAATACGAAGCGGCTGTTTTCGGCCCGCTTCAAGTGTTTGACCAATTAAATTTAGATCCGGAAGCAGTAATTCTTTTAGTTAATTCCTGCCAGAGTTATCTTGCTTTGATGGGTTATTTTGATGCTACCGGAAAAAAACCGGAATCTAATTTCAACGGTCATGCCGCTTGCGAAATTATTGCTGCGGTTGCTCAAGGTAAATCACCTTGGTTGACAATTCCCTGCGGTGGGGCAAGAAGTATTGCTGATGCTCAAGATGACGAGATTTGGCTTGGGATGACGGTTGATCATCTGAAAACTTCCATTCAACGTTTGGAAATAATGGGGTTAAAATATCCGCCGGCAATTACCCAAATGCCGGTATCAGATTTAAACCCTGATCACCCATTGACTGATTTATTAGTCAGGGACGTCGATAAAAAGTAATGAGCCTAACAAAATGGCCTGATTGGATAAAAATAAAACCATACAATAAATCAAAATATCTAAAAACATTAAAGATTATAAACGATAATAAATTAACAACTGTTTGTTTGGAGGCAAATTGCCCGAACAGGTACGAGTGTTTTTCTTCCGGTACGGCAACATTTATGATTTTGGGTGACACCTGCACCAGAAACTGCCGTTACTGCAATGTCAAAAAAGGTTCCCCGAACCTGGTTGACAAAAATGAGCCGAAAAGGATTGCCCAGGCAGTAAAAAAATTAAATTTAGACTATGCAGTGATCACTTGTGTTACCCGCGATGATCTGGATGACGGCGGCGCCGGCCAATTTGTTAAAACAGTTGATGAAATAAAAAAAGTTAAACCAGGTTGTAAAATAGAATTGCTGGTTTCGGACTTAAAAGGAGACAAAAAATCGCTTGCCAAACTGCTGGTTGCAAACCCGGATGTTTTCAATCATAATATTGAAGTAGTTGAATACTTATTTTCTTTATTAAGACCGGGAGGCGATTATCAGCGGTCAGTTAATTTGCTGGCTGCGGCGAAAGAAATTCAACCTAAGATTGTTTTGAAATCCGGTTTAATGATTGGTCTAGGTGAGACAAAAGAACAAATTATCAGGACTTTTAAGGATCTAAAAGCAGCTGGCTGCCAAGTATTAACTGTTGGCCAATATTTACCGCCGACACCGGCACATGTTCCTGTAAAAAAGTTTTACCAGCCGGAAGAGTTCGAAAGTTTAAAAAAGGAAGCAAATTCTTTAGGTTTTGCTAAAGTGGAAGCAGGACCATTAGTAAGAAGTTCATATCGAGCGATGGAGGTGATTAATTAATGAAAAAAAACAAACTTTATTTTCTGATTTTAATAACCGTTTTTCTCGGCTTTTCGGCTATCTATATGGGGTACCTTATTTATATGGAAACCCAATCCGCACCTAAAATTGCCGGCGAAATGGAAGTAGCCGATCAACCGCTGATAACTGGGTTCCAGTCGGAAGAAGACGCGCTAGTTAAGGCGCCAAAAATTATTGATGCCGGGATCGGGTCTATTGAATTGACAATGGACAAGGAGGCTTATATTTCTCATGAAGACGTTGAAATGACTCTTAACTTGGAAGTTGACAATGAGATTGAAAACGCAGAAATAAGAATTACTGGTATTAAGCCTCACCAAACTGCCTACATTAGGGAGACAAAAGTTGTCGATTTAAAAGAAGGTGAAAATACAATTGTTATTGTTGTAAAAGCTCCTTCATGTACTAGCGGCTGCGGTGGTGTGTATCCCGGGCCGTATGACATTGAGGCAGAGGTGTTCGTTGATGAAGGTTTAGCTGGTCAGACGCTAACAACAATAACTTTAGCGGAAGAATAAATGGACAGGGTACGACTTTTAAAATTGATAAAAGACAGCGGACCGATGCAGATGGCTGTTGATGAGGCAATAGCTTTAAGTTGTGCACAGGGAAAGGTTTTGCCCACCTTGCGCTTTTATATTTTTGACCCTCCGGCAATAACTCTCGGACACAGCCAGTTGATCGATCAGTTTAATTTAAGCGCAGTTGAGAAAAAAGGTTTTCACTTGGTGAGAAGAATTACCGGCGGGACAGCTGTTTTGCATAAAAACGACTTAGTTTATTCATTGGTCATGCCGGAAAATTTTTTGCCTGAAAAAGTGGTTGATGCTTACCGGTTTTTAAGCGACGGTTTAGTTGAAGGGTTGA
>CAYYDT010000002.1:0-5870 GCA_964470705.1 uncultured Gammaproteobacteria bacterium
ATAAAAGCACCTTAGAGGTGCAGGTAGTAACCTTGGAGGAATTTGATTCCGTAGAATAGGTGGGTGAGAAAAATTGACGGGATAACCAGCAGGGCCTCTAAAAAACTTTTGCTCATCAGCCAAACCTGCCAAAAACTGACTGTCAATAACCATAAATAGATAAAAATAAATCCTAAATATATATAAAAAAGAATACTTGAAATAAAAAAAGTCAGCCAACCGGCGGCCAGACAAATAACAAATAATGACGGCACCCAGTAGCCAATCCGGTTTGAGGTTTTCGGCAGAATCCTGGCAAATCTCCCCCGCTGATAGCCGTAACGGCTAATTTGTTTTAGGTGGGGAAGAAAAATTTTCCTCCGGTGGTGAAAAACTTTAATTTTCGGGTGGTAAAGAATTTTTTTGTTTAATTTATAAACCAAGTCGCGGCAAAGTTTTGTGTCTTCCCCAGGCCAAAAATCAGAATTAAATCCGCCTAATTTGTTAAAAATATCTTTTTTAATTAAAAAGTTAAATGTCGGGTAGTCATCAACAAAACGTTCACCTTTCGGCAGGCACCGATAAGTGCCGGCTCCGCCGGCACCGAGCCAGGTTGACCACACCCACCCGGAAATTTTTGCCATCAAAGGATCACCAGGCGGGGTAACCCCGGGTCCGCAAACTGCCGCTGCTTCCGGGTTATCCTGTAAAACTTTTATGCCTAGTTCGAGCCATTTTTTATCCGGGTAAGCGTCATCGTCTATAAAGCCTAGAATTTCACCAGATGACTTTTTTGCGCCAAGGTCTCTTTTGTCAGCTGGTCTTGTTTTCGGCGATGAAGGAATTACTTTCACCCAGTCCGGCAATTTTAGATTACCGCGGTATTTATCCGGGAGGATTATTAGTTCAAAATTTTGGTAAGTTTGGTTTTCAAGCGCTGGAATAATTTCATCAAGAATATAATTATTTATTTCCTTTACCGGAACAACGATTGAAAATCTAATTTCTTTCATAATAGTGAAGAATGTTCAACCGGTAATATACGGCGAGGGTATCTCTTAGCATACTAAAGATTGTTCCAGCACGAACACTAGTCTGAAACATATTAACAGCATTAAGCTCTACCGGACCATCGTGGATTTTATCGTAGCCAAATCTTCTGGCAACCGAGAGCATCTCAATATCAAAAGCATAGTCTTTTACTAAGAGTTTTGGCAATACTATTTCCAACACTTCCCGTTTGAAAATTTTTATCCCCCGCTGGCAATCGGTTATTTTTAAACCGAATAAAATTCTAGTTAAGGTATGGTACCCCCAACTGAGTATTTTTCTCTTCAGCGGGTAGCCTTTTACTTTGGAAGCAGAATGCCTTATCGACCCAACGATAACATCCGATTTATACCACTCCATGTGGGCAAGAAGAAGGTTTAAACCGCTGGGATCAATTTCCATGCCGGAATCAAGAAAAGCAACCAGGCTCCCCTTTGCTTTTTCCATTCCATACCGGACAGCGTGGCCTTTGCCCTGATTTTTTTTGTATCCGATAACTTTTAATTTTTGTAATTTTAAGTTATTAGCTTTGGAATAGGTTTTGTCTGCTCCGGTGCCGTCAACAACGCAGATTATTTCATAGTCAATGTCTGTTTGTCGTAAAACTCGGTTTATTCTTCGCAAATCATCAATAATCGTCTTTTCCTGTTTATAAGCCGGAACAATCACTGACAATTTGCCCGTTGGCAAATTCATGTATTGATTTTAGCACTACTATTGAACTAACAACCAAACCAATTAAAACGGCAATTAATGAACTGGTAATAATTGAGGGCACACTTTTATGATTGGCTAATATCAATATAATTTGTAAAACAGCGGCAAAAAAAGAAATCTGGGCTGATAATTTTGATTTTAAAGCAAGTAAAAACCTGATCAAAAGATTAAAAACCGCCAGTATACTTATAAATACGGCAAAGTAAAGAAGATATTCTTTAGATTGCAGATACCTGCTTCCGTAAAGCAATCTTATCGCTAATTGCGGGAACAGACTGTAGGCAATTAGACCAGCGGCGGCACACAATAAACTAAATATTAAACTTAACTTTAAAATCTCAATTAATTTGTGTCTTTTTACCCGGTACCTAACAAACATTGGAAATGATACTGACAAAATGGTTGTCGCACCGAAAAATATTACTTTTCCCAGATTTGAGGTGGCGGCGTATAAACCTGCCTGGTGTTGATTTAAATAATGACGGGCAAAGATTATATCGGTAGTGTATAAAGAGATAATAGATAAATTCACTACCAGACTGAGAAGTGAAAATTTTAAAAAACTCAGATCAACTTTAATTAAACTGCCTTTTCTCTGTTTTGAAATTAGATTTTTGACTAAAAAGAAACTTAGTGTTAAAGAAATAATTTTAAGAACCAACCAACTGGACAGGCCGCCAATAACGCCTAAACCAACAGATAAGAAAATTACTGCCGACACTAACTTCGATAACGTCGATAAAACCGAGGTTAAGGCGGCTTTGGAAAATTCCAGCCTGGCTTCTAGGGTTGAACTATAAACAACCGGTAGAAAAGCAAGCAGACTTTGCATAGAAAAGATTAAGTAAAGGCACTGGTTGTCCAAATGAAGCAGTTTATTAATTAGCGGATATAAAACTAATGTAATCAGCCAGTAAATAATCCCTGTTTTAATTGCTAATTTTTTTAGGCCGGAAATAACTCCATATAACTTTTGGTTATCTGAACTGCCGATTTTTTCGACAGCGGCCGAGCGAAAGGCGCCGATAAAAATTGACTGAAAATAAGTTAGAGAAATTAAACTTTGAAGTAAGCCATATTCTGCTGGAGACAACATCCGGCCGGTAACGAAATGGTAAAGATAATTAAGCAGATTACCAATCGACGTGGCAATTAAAATAACCGCACTCCCTTTAAATAACTTACTCTTGTAAATTTTTTTTAATTTTATAAACACCTATGCTATCCAAAATCCACGCAGGTAAAGAGTGGCGGCAATAAACAAAAAAAGATAAGAAATCAAATAAATATATTTGGGCAGTTTTAATTTTGCCAGAATCAAAAAGCAGGGAAAACAGGTCAAAACATACCTTGGCATTGATGAGAAAGTCCCGGTAAAAGTCGGCAGTAAAAAAGCAAGTGCAGAAAAAATTATCCATGAATGGGGGGTGTTCGTCCTCAACCAGGCATAGATTAATAAAAAAATAAACAACAAAGTAATCAGCAGTTCAAACCAGACAATTGCATAGGTGTAACTGGCAATGTCAACAGTGAGAATCATTTTTAAATACCGCCATAATACCTGATAAATTAAGACCAGCCGGCTCACTTGACGGCCGGTTCCAAACTGCGGCTGGGCCTGAACAAAATAAAGAAAACTGCCGACGGTTCTTTTAAGATAAATAGAGTAGGCAACCAAGCCCCAGCACCCGGTTGAAATTGCCAATAAATTTTTAACATGAGGAAACCTGGTTTTGATTATGCTTACTATTGACTTGAAATTCATCCGGTGGCGGATTGTTTCCGATGCCGCCTTTACTCTTGTTTTCATATCCCTTTTAGCGGCGGTTTGATAATACTGATAAATGAGAGCCGGAACCATAAAAATTCCCGTTACCCGGGTGTAAGAAGCCAAACCGGCAGTTAATCCGGCTAAAAGCCATTTTTCTTTATGCCCGAAAAGAAAACTTAAAATCACCCAAACTAAAAAAATTGATTCGGTATAAACAGAAACAAAATAAAAACTGGTTGGAAAAAGTCCAATGTAAAACAAGGTTTTTTTAATCGTTGATTTATCCTCGCCCTGACTTTTTAGTAAAAGTGAAAATAAATACATAAAAACTAAAAAAGACAACGAGGAAATTAAAATACCGCTGAGAACGTAATCGCCAACTAAGTGTTTGATCAACCTAATGAAATTTGGATAAAATGGGAAAAAAGCCTGTTGTAAGTGCTGATAGCCCTCTCGGGCGATTTTAGCGTAATAATAACCGTCGAAATTAGCCCTAGACCATAATAAAGGCTTGTTTGAAACCCAACCGCCGAGGCCTCTACCTAAAAAAGTTTCCGTTCGAAAAGGAAGAATGTCTTCGCCCACATACCAGCCGGCGATTAAGGTCAGTTGAAGAATTAAAAATATTTTAATGATTGTTTTCCACATGTAGGTTTAATTATAAACGTCCAGTCATCTACAATCAACCTCTATAACGTACACCTCCGAGAGCGGTTTTATAAACCTCTTTGGTTTTCTCTGCGGTTTTCTGCCAGCTAAACTCTTTTGCTCTATTTATCCCCTTTTCCACTAAATCACTACAATGATTCGTTTCATTAGAGTGGACCTTTGTAAGTGCTTTTGCCAAACCGTCAACAGTCGGGTCGGTTAAAATACCGGCGTCACCGACGACTTCCGGCAAACTACCGCGGTTTGATGAAACTACTGGACAGCCGCAGGCCATTGCCTCCAAGACCGGCAGACCGAAGCCCTCATCAAACGACGGCTGGCAGTAAACTGATGCTAAATTGTAGAGTTTCATTAAATCTTTATTACTAACAAATCCGGTTAGAATTAGCTGAAATTCGTTTTTTTGAACATTTGAAGATTGTAGTTTTGAACATTTTTTTTGAAGCCACACTAAATCTTTATTTTCAACGTGTTTTTTGTCATAATCTTTACTCACCGCCTGTTTGCCGACAATCACCAACGGCAGATTAATCTTTTCACAGGCTTTTACTAAACTTGGTATATTTTTATTCCAGTTGACATCGCCGACATATAGGCAAAACTCATCCGGCAAACCATATTTCTTAAGGACAGCTTCTAGCTTTGAGGTACCGCGCCCGCCATTGCTTCGCGCAGGCGTTGCGGGCGGGTTAGCTTTTAGAGGCTGAAACTCATTGCCAGCGGCGAGGTAGGTAACATAAGTTTTATCCAGCGGATAACCAGTTAATTGATTGATATCATATTTAGACGCAAAAGAATCGGTAATTACTAATTTTGACTGCTTCAACAGCAGTTTTTGAGCCTGCCAGCGGAGTTTTCCCTTTATTCCCGGCGGATAGTGATCAGGATATTTTACCGGAATTAAGTCATGAATGGTGACAACCATTGGTTTTTTAATCTCCCACGGCCAGGGCACGGTAATAAAGTAAGGGTTAAAATAAGGGATGTGAAGTAAATCGTAATCCTGGCTGATAATTTCCTCTTTATTTTTTAATTCCCTTATCACTAATTTCTCTAATCTTAACTTCTTAAGAGAAGCGACCAGGCGCTTGACGTAAAAGCCAATTCCTCTTACCTTGTGAGCAGTGCTTAACGGCGATACGTCAATTCCAATAATCATAGATTTAATATAAATTTAAAAACTCAAATTTAAAGAAATTAAAATTTAAATAAAAATTATTTCTTTTCTATTTTTTCAACTACACTAGACAAAATAAAAACAATCTCACGGCTTTCCTGAATCAGTAAATCAAATTCATCTAAAAACATATTGCAGGCTGTTCTTAAACCTCTTAGCCAAACACCAGATTCCCTGGCCTCCTTTCTTGATATTTTAAAGGATTTTAAAGAATCTCTTCTGCTCAAACCAAATTTGCCTTCAAAATAGTTTGAGGGAACTGATCCGGCGGCAGCTATAAGTTGACTAATTTGACGATTAGTTAATGAATTCTTGGGTAACTTTTTACAAAGTGTTATAACCTTTTGGAAAAAATCTTCAAATCTTTCCCCTAAGCCATCATTTTTAGTTGTGGTTCTATATTTTGAGTTTTCCTTCTTATTCAATTTTTTTTGTTTTTGAGTTTTTCTTTTAATTATCATTTGAGTTTTTGAGTTTTTTTATACTTTTCCCAAAATTTAATGTAGG
>CAYYDT010000002.1:5970-7525 GCA_964470705.1 uncultured Gammaproteobacteria bacterium
AATTATCATTTGAGTTTTTGAGTTTTTTTATACTTTTCCCAAAATTTAATGTAGGCGGTCAGATGGTGGAGACCGGAATAGGCGGAAAAGACAAAACCGGCGAAACCGTCTTTAAACCCTTTATGGCGCAGGAATAATGACCAGAATGTCTTTTCAGCTTTAAAATAGGCTTTCATAAACTGCCCAAAACTCGGCTTTATCCCCGAATTCAGCAATTCCTGAGCGGTTAAACTTGTGTATCGGTTAGACTTGACCAAGTATTCAGTAAAATCCGGATAAGGATAATGAAGAAGGTGGCCGTCCAATGTTCCAACCTCGCCGTCCACCTCCATCTGCTCATGGACTGATTTGCAGGGCAGACGGGCTTTGCCGTTTCGAAAAAACCGAATGACTGGATCCGGATATTGGCCGGTTTTGGCCATCCAGTGCCCCAGGAAATAATTTTTACGTTTTAGGTAAAAAGCCGAATACTTAATGGTTGATGACTGATGATTAATGATTGATAAAATATTCTTTTTCAAACTCTTTGAAACAACTTCGTCGGCGTCGAGCTGGAGAATCCAATCCCCCTGGCATTTGTCAATCGCTATTTGCTTATTAATGTGGAATATCGGTGGATTCTCTCTTTTTATTACCTCTGCCCCGTAATCTCTGGCTACCTGGCGTGTTTTATCAGTTGAACTGCCGTCAACAACAATTATTTCATCGGCGATATCCTTCACCGCCGCCAAACACCGGCCGATGTTTTTTTCTTCGTTATAAGTGGCTAAAGCAACTGACAACTGGTATTTAGTATTATGAACCATGAACTATGAACCTTGGGTTCTTAAATTTTTAACACCTCTAAGTAAACCCGACAACAACTTTTGTGAAGTAACAGTTTGTTCGGCTATTTTATCAAATTCTGCTGAACTAATATATCCAACATCTCTAGCAATTAGTAACTGGTTTTGAAGTTCCGTAAGTGATGCTTTTGATATCAAATAAAACTGAATTTTTTCTCTTTTTCCTCTTCTTGTAAAACCTTCAGCTATGTTTGAAGAAATCGAAATTGCCGCCCTGATAATCTGATCTTCAAGTCGGTAGCGTTCTTTTTTAGGAAAACTATCGACTATTCTATAAACCATTAAAACTAACCTGTGTGCTTCTTTCCATGCATTTAGCTGAGTAAAACTCCTAATTGATTTCTTAGTTTTATTTTCCCTATGTTCCATGTTCCAAGTTCTAAATACTCAATTCATAAATCCTTGTCTGGTTAAATTCTTTAATCATTGTAGCATTTTCAGGCGGCTGGTCGGTAAATTTAAACCGGCCAAACTGTCGGACAGTTGAAAAACCAAACTCATCCGGCGGGGTAAGTTGAATTTCGCCCTGAATTTTCTCAGGCGGATACTTAAGGTAGAAAGCAGTTAAAATATACGGCTGGTCATGTTTGGTTTGAATAATAAATTGTGAACCCGGTCTTTCCTTCATCCAGTCAACGGCTTCTTTGTATCCTACCGGCCAAGCGGTCGGATAGGATTGGAAATAACGTGTAAAATAACTATTCCACCAA
>CAYYDT010000002.1:7625-20397 GCA_964470705.1 uncultured Gammaproteobacteria bacterium
CCATAGGCGGTGAAAAAAGTCAGCGGGACGACCAGTAAAAGTGACCGTAAGGCGCTTGGTGCCTGAAAAGTCATTGCCGAGGCCAGCGGCGCCGCTGCTAACCAAACCGCCGGTAAAATTTTCTTATTTTTATTTGAATTTAAGTCTTTATTTTTAACAAACATCCAAAGGCCAAATAACAAAAGCGGTATTTCCACGAGGTGCATCACTCCCATTCCCGGTACTTTACTGCGGGGAACTTCGTCGCCGGAAATAAAAAGAAAGTCTATATCAAAATGTGAAAAATAGTTGTCTAGAAAAGTTAAGCCGTATTCCAAATACTGATTATGAATCAAACGGACCGGCAAGGCCTGCGGATTCGGGTGTTGGCCGCGCAGTTCATTGGCCCGCCAAAACGGGCCAGAATCAGCCAACAAACCAACACCGGAAAACCGGGATCCAGCCCCGCCGGCAGTAAAAGAGATGACCAGCGGGACAAGTAAAATGATTCCGGCGATAACCGGTAGAATCAACCGGCGGCGATTTGACCAAAGTCTTTTAAAGTTAAATACAGACAAGCCGATAAAAATCAGCGGACTTAAAACCCTGGCGCTGTGGTAAAAATACAACGATAAAATATAAAACAAAATTGCTAAAAACCAATAACGATTAGCTAATTGGGATTTAAGAAATCTGTAGAAACAATATGTTCCTAAAAGTATAAAAAACAGGGCAGCGCTTGATTCCCAGCCGCCGCGGGAAAAATGCAGGTGCCAGGGAGAAACAGTCAACAATCCTGCCCAAATCAAACCGAGATTACCGTCCTTCCAAACCAAAAGACTAAGTTTATATACTATATATATAGTTAAAATTGACAAAATAACCGCTGGTAAACGAACAGCCAGTGTATTTAAACCGAGCGTCCAAACAAAAGGCAAAACCAGATAAAAATAACCGCCCGGTTTATAATCATTGAAAGACCGAAAATGCAGCGGCCAGGTGTTTCCGTGTTCGTCCCTGCCGGTTGAAATTAAACTGTATACGTTATAACCAATCGCCGCTTCATCAGCATTAATCGGCGGATAACTGCCTATCCGATAAAGTCTTAAGCCGGCCGCTAATAATATAATCAATATTAAAATTATTTTTTTAGGCATCTTGTCGTTTTAATGGTAATGATAGAGTTCCAAGTAATATATAAGTTGAAAAAGATAGATCAAGAAAATAGCCGCCAAAGCCGGCAGCCGAAGGCGCTTATTATTTATATTAAAAAACTTTTTTACTCCATAACCGATAAAAACACTTAAAGGTAAAACTATTGTTTTTCCCGGCGCAAGAACAAGCCAATAAACAAAAAGATTGTTTTTCCCGTTCAACCGGCCGGCAAACTCAATTAGGCCGATAATTGCTAGAACCAGCCCAAAATAACCAACTTGTGTGTAACTGCCTAAAAAAGACAGTGAAAGAGCATTTAAGTTAAAAGTAGATATGTTTGTTAAAAGAATTGTTACTAGTGCAAGTATTATGAACAATTTTTGACTGATCTTTTTTGACTCAAATAATTTTGTTAAAACAAATATTACACTAATTGCTGTAAACGCAGTAATAATTGGAAAAACACTTTCTCTTGATGCTTGAATATGCCAAGGCATTAGACATAAGGCCAAACCTGAAAATAAACCAATAAATCTATTATTAGTCAATTTCCTCGCTGTTAGAGATAGAAGAATAATTGTTAAGCTGCCAAATAAAATACTAAAATTCAGCGGTATCCCCCAAAGGCGCAAACTCAGACCAATTAAAAAAATAATTCCTAATAGAACATTAGTTTTCATAACTGATTATCTCAAAGGCGGTATCACCATGCAAAAAATCAATTGTCTTTACAACCTGACCGCCTTCAACATAATTCCCCGGACTGGTAACAAGAAGAACTTTTAACTGATAGCTGTTAGCTTTTAGCTTTTCTTGGATTTCCCAGTCGTTCCAAAATTCGAACTTGTCAAAAGCATCAACCCAATACCAATGAGCGTGATAATCCCAAACCTTAGTCGGGTCGTTTTGATAATAACTCGGCTCCCAAGGCCAGTGAAAAAGGAGAAAGGCGTGCGGCTCACCATATTTTTTGGTGAAAATAATCCGGTCGTATTTAGAATAATTGTTTTTCACATAATTAACCGCCTGCTGATAACCATACTGCCAGGCCCAAGAATAATTTTCGGGGTAGATTTTCCAATACTGATCCCACCAAACACCAAAACTTACTAGATTTATTGCTAAAAAAACAATAACAATTGCCATGCCTTTAAATTTGGACTTGTTTTTAATCCAATTTTTTACACTAATTACACCTATTGCGGTAAAAACCATCGGCAAAGGCAAAACTAAAATGCTTCGAAGAACATGGGGGGAATCTTTGGTGATTGCCGAAGGAAGAAAACTAATTAAAAACCAAAAAATAAGTATACGAAGTTTGGAGTTTGGAGTTAGGATTAAATTAAAAATTCCAATAATAAGAAGGGGAGCAGAAACAAGAAAGATTAACGGGTGGCCGGGAAATGAAAACTGATAGTGATCGCCGCCGCGTAAAAACCACCAGGAAGGTGAAAAATGTTTTAAGTAATTGGCAGCGGAAATAGTAATAAAATAAGTCGGCCGATTAAATAAAACCCGGCTGATTGGAGCAGGCAGGTTTGTTCTGCCTCTTCTTTCATTAATTTGGTTGACAACTCCCTGGTCAATAATGTTCACCCAGTAAAATCTGGCTCGGCCGGCTTGGTTAAAAAACTGGATAAAGATTGGTACAAAAAAAAGAGCGAAAATACCGAGAACACCAACTAAACGCCGGAAATCTTTTTGCCGCCATAGTTTAACCAGGACTAACAAACAAAAAAAAGGAACTAATACCCGTGCGGAATTATAAGTATATGTCGATAATCCCCAAAAAATCGCTGTTAAAATAAGTTTATTTTTAAGAAAAAGCAGCCAGCCAAGAGCGACAAAAAATACTGCCAGGTTTGCCTCTAGGCCAATCCGGGATACGAATAGCGACCAGGGCATAATTGCAGTTAACAAGCCGGCAATAATCCCGGCTAATTTCTCTTTGGTTAACTCCTTGGCTAAAAAATAACTAATAATAATTAATCCGCTCCCAGCAAGGATTGATATCAGCCTGACTCCAACCGGGTTGAGGCCGAAAAATTTTATCGGTAGAATTGAAGCATAAATATAGGCCGGTAATTTATAATCACCGTAAGCCCTGAAAATCAGCGGGAAAGATTTCCCCCACTCATCCTTGCCGGTTTTTAATATCGAGTAAGCATTATAGCCGTGAGAAACTTCGTCCCAATTTAAAGAAGGGGGGTTTTCGCTGATTTGATAAACCCTAATTAAAAAGGCAAAGCCAACGATGAGAATTAAAATCAGATTATATTTTGACAATATAGATAGCGTCTTTTTCATTTGGATATTTGATAACTTTATCCGGCTTAACATTGTAGGGAAATTCTTCTGGTTTACCAATAATAACAGTATTTTCTTCACCAGAATCCTCTTCCCAGTTTATACTCTTAAATATGTAGCGGTCCAAAGTATACCTTGACAACTGGTCAAGGAAACTATGACCTTCCTCTTGATAACGCATCCAATCGGCTGATTCTTCCTGAACAACTGCCGGTGGATACTGCCGGCAAAACATAACAAACGTCTGCGGTTCAGATAACTGTCTGGAGATGACGATTCTCTCCACCTGAGAGTAGTTTTCCTCAACATAATTTACTGCCTGGCAGCGGCCGTACAGCATTGATTCGGCAACCAACCTCGGCGATTGGATAAAATATATTTCTAAGTAAAAAATAAAAGAATAAAAAATTATCGGGATAAGAATTGGGGTTAAAATCTTTTTCAACCTGAAACCCGAAACCGATAAGTTGAATAATTTAAACAGCGAATAGGCGGTAAAAACTTGAATAAAAGGCATTATTACTCCTGCCCGGTTAGCCATTCGATAACCTTTAGTAAGCGCAGCCGGAATCGGGGCAAATAAAGCGAGAAGAATAGTCATACCGGCAGGGGAGCTTAGTTTTGATTTAGTTTTTATGAAATAATAAAGTCCAAACAAAAGCACCGGCAGTTCCCACCACCAAAGAAGACCAAAACCAGGGGTCATTCCATAAGTAGCGTCTGAAGCACCGTTTAAGAATAAGAACTGGGGCGAAAAATACGACAAGTAATTTTCAAAAAATTTAGAAGTAATATAAACACCTTTGTTGTGGAATAATCTCCCTATATTTTGGGGAAGGTCTTGATTGACCGCCCACCACTGAAAATCTTTTACCACCTGCCAATTATCTGTCGGGTTAAAAACAGCAACATCCATCCCTCGAACATCACCGCCGGTAAAAAATGTTAAAAAAGCTGCCAGTAGGAAAATGGTAAATAGTGTTAAGAATCTGGAACTTTGAAAAATATAATTTTTTATTGCATTAAACATTGGGGCTTTGGCATCTAGCAATTGTTTTAAAATAAATATTAAAACAATTATCGGTGTAATTATCTTGGCGCTGTGGTACGTGAACAAGTTTAATCCAAGAAAAATTGCCGCTGGGATTTGCTTTTTTTTAAGAAAAAAATAAAGACCAAATGAGATAAAAAAGACTGTTAAACTGGCTTCAACCGCTGGCCGAGACATAGTCCAATGCCAAGGGGAAAAAGCAATTAAAAAGGCGGCTATTAGACCAATATTTAGATTCTCAAAAAACTTCCAGGTAAAAAGAAAAACTCCGAAAACAGCCAAACTGCCAAGCAGAGCACTGGGTAAACGAACGGCAAATTTATTTAGACCAAAGACTCTTATCGACGGAATCATTAAATAAGTCTGTACCGGCGGCTTGAAATCTCCAAAAGACCTTGGGGTCAGCGGCCAGGGCCTCCCCCATTCGTCTTTTCCGGTTTTAAGGATTGAGTAGGCAGTATATCCCTGAGAAGCTTCATCGGCAGTAAAGCCAACCGGATAACTTTCTAGATTAAAAAGACGCAAAATTGCTCCTAATATAAAAATCGCTATTAAAATAGTTAGTTGATACTTATTCGGCTTTTTGTCCATTCGCAGATGTCAACCAATAAATAAGCGGCTTACCCCAAGGGTCATTAACAACTTTTAAGGTTTTAATTTCTTCAGGCGGGTCGATACTCCAATCCCAATCGCCGGGAACTTCGCCTCCCTGAAAACCAAGGTATAAATCATCTTTTTCTAAATTAGCCTTCAGCCATTCAATTTTATCTGACTGGTTTATTTGTCCAAAATATAGATTTTCAAATTGAAATCCGTCAAATCCGTCCAGAATATCCGGTTCTATTATATCCCTGTCTAGAAAAAAATGAACCGCTGAAGGATGAACTTTGTTCCAGAACAAGTAACGGATTAGTGCCGGCTCCCTAGAATTGTTGATAATTATGCGGCCTTTAGTTGGATTGGCGTTCAGCCAAGTCATTGCCTCTTGGTAACCGTAATGCCAGTTTTGATAAGTTTCCTTTGGGTAGTGGACAAAGTAATTGTGGAAAAAAAATATTAAAAAAGTAAACAGTAATAAGTAAACAGTAAACAGTAAAATCTTGTTTTTTAATTTATAAATACCTAAGGCGGTTAAGATAATCAGCGGGGGGAGCATTAAAAATAGTCTCGTAGCCTGGTCGCCGCCGCCGACGGTCAATGCCGCTGGAATTGGAGCAATTAAAAGCCAGCTGGTCACAAGAATCTTGAACCGGGAATTTTGAACTTTGGGAAAATATAAAATACCTAGAATTAAAAATGGTAGCAAAAGCCAATAAAACTGCCCCCATCCAGGCAAGCTGTGCCGGGGGTTCGGATCACCTAATAAAAATAAAAATTGAGGAGAAAAAGCAGTTAAATAATTATTTACAAACGCCGACCCCCAGCCGGTTAATTTATTGTGAAATATCCGCTCAACTGACGGTGAAAGGCCAGTATTTCGCAGATGAACAATCTCGTGGATCACCTCTTGGTCATTAAAAATACTTATTAAATTAAACCGGGCTGACGCTTGGCCGCTGATAACTTGATTAAAAAGAGGCAGAAGAATAACGGCAATTGCCAATCCTGGAAATATAAGCAGTTTGGGATTGGTCTTCAAATTTTCTTTTTCCAGCCAAATTAAAACTAGACCAAATAAGGGTACAAAAATATTGGCGGTGTTATATGTGTAGAAACTTAAACTAAATAATATTGCCGAAACTAAAAATCTTTTGTTTAAATAAGCAAGTGTGGCGCTTAAAACCAAGGCCAGCAGTAAACTTACCTCAAACGCTGTCCTGGAATAATGAATATGCCAGGGAGTTATTGTTAAAATCAAAGCGGCTACAAGGCCAAATTTTTCGCTTTTGGTAAGTTTTATAGTTAATTTATAAATTAAAAATATTGTTATCAAACCGAAAAAAACTGACGGCATTCTTACAGTCCAGGCATTTAAACCAAATATGCCAACAACAGGGGCAGTGACATACATTAATAAAGGCGCCCGCCATTCAGCAAAAGAACGAATATAAACTGGCAGAAGGGAGCCGGTGTAATCACGGCCAGTTTTCCATAAGGAATAGGCATGATAGCCAACGTCTAGTTCGTCGCCAAAAACCTCTAAGTGGCCAAGTTGATAAATTCTTAAAACCAGACCAATTAACAAAATTAGCCATAACAAGTGTTTTTTCTTCATTGCCGGTTACTTTTTTGACCTATCCTGATTGTCAGATTTAATAAATAATGATTGATTAAGCCGTGGTACTCTTTACTGCTTTCAATCAGCCAGTGATTGGGTTTGGCGCCGAGATTTTTGCCGCTGGCGCCGTGAAGATGGACCACTTTTGATTGAGGAAAATAGTAGATTTTTAAACCGGCTTTTTTTACCCGGCGGCAGTAGTCCAGATCTTCAAAATACATAAAATATTTTTCATCAAACAAACCGACCTGGTTTATAGTCGAACTCGGCAGCAGCCAAACAGCGGCTACCGCTGCCTCAACAACAACTGGTTTTTGGGTTTTTGGGGCATATTTGCCAAAGGCGGTTTCTTTTCCCAGCCAATATTTTTTAAAGGCGCCAATAATTGTCGGCAGTTTAAAACAAGACGGCTGAATACTGCCGTCAGGATTTAATAATTGCGGAGCGACAATTGCGGTCTGATTGTTTTTTTTACTGAATTTTATTAACGACTGAATACTGCCGGCCGTTAACTGGGTGTCGGTGTTTAAAAGCAAAAGATAATCACCGGTTGATTTTTTAATCCCCTGATTAACCGCCTTGGCAAAACCGAGATTTCGATTATTAAAGATAGTTTTTAGCTGAGAGCTTTTAGCTTTTAGCTGTTCTAGGTATTCCCTACTTGCGTCTGTACTCCCGTTGTCGACAATAATAATTTCCGTATTTTGCATTAAGCCTTCAGCATTCGGCCTTAAACCTTGAGAAATTGCCTTCAGGCAATTTCTCAATAACTCTCTCGTATTATAGTTAACGATAATTATCGATAAACTCATTTGTCAAAAAGTCTGAATATTTGTTTGTCAGAACGCTGGTAATTTTTAATTTTTGGACAACCGAACTTTGCATAATGTTTTTTTGCCTCAACTATTACTTTTAAATAATTCGGGCCGGTAAATACCCGCTGAATTAATCCTAAATTGTGTTTAAATTTCAAATCGCTATCGGTGATATTCTTCCAAATAAAAAGAAGTTGATTTCTTTCTTTTACCCGATTAACGTAATTCTGATTGAATCTTGAAATTGTTGATTCGTGTTTATGAATTACTTCCGCCTTCGGCTCCCAAAGTATTTTCCAACCCATTTTCCACCCGCGGTAACTCAAGTCTACATCTTCCCAGAAAAAAGGGGCGAACATTGGATCAAGACCGCCGAGCTTTTTCCACATTGATTTTCTGAAAACAGCACTGCCGCCGGATGCCCAACCGCTGATATGGGGCCGGGAAGTTTTTTTACCCGGCAGATAATTAAAAAAACCGTCATACCACAAAATGTCTGACCAGCCGCCGCCACTATTGACTTCATTAAAAGAAACAGCAAAGACTTCTTTATTTTTAAAGTGTTTCAGCGCCGGCTGAAGAAAATTTTTCTTCGGCCAAACATCATTGTTAAGCAAGACAACAAATTCTCCTTTAGAATTTTCGACACCTTGATTACAGCCGTCAATAAATCCTAGATTACGGTCATTGAAAATAGCTTTTAGCTGATAACTTTTAGCTTTTAGCTGATTCAAGTATTGCATACTTGCGTCTGTACTCCCATTTTCGACAACAATCACTTCGCAGTTGTCGGGGACGGTTTTTAAAACCTGAGGTAAATTTTTCTCCAACAGTTTTTTTCCATTCCAGGTTGGAATAATTATTGATGTCTGAATCATTTTTCTATTTTTAACTTCCAATAATCCTATTTAATCGTTGACAAAATTTTTGTTTGGAAAAGTTTTTAGACCGTGAGATAGCTCGTTTTTGATAATCTCTGTATTTCTCCTGGTTATTAATTAATTCTAAACTCATAATTTTTAACTCTTTTAACGTTGTCCACCTCTCCCCTTCCCCGCGTCGCACAATCTCTGTCAGACCGCCTTTGTTATATACCAACGGAACACATCCAGAGGCCATTGCCTCCACTGGTGTAATTCCAAAATGTTCTAAGGCGTCAGGTGAGTTCGAATCCGCCCGGTACCCTTTCGCATGCCAAAAAAACTTGGCTCTGGCATAAAAATCCTTGAGTTTACTAAATTCAATATTTACGTGAATATCTACCGGCAAACCTTCAGCCTGGCTCTTTATTTGAGAAATATAATCATTTTTTTCGGGTTTTTCCAATGAACCTCCAATTAATACCAATCGCCAATCTTTTAACCCCTGAGTATAGAGCATTTTAAATGCTTTGATTAAAACTTGGTGCTTTTTAGTCGGCTCAAACCGGCCAACCGCAAGGATTAAATTTTCTTTTTTACCCGGATGAAACTGATCAACATCAACTGGCGGATAAAGTACACTGGATTGGATGCCAAACTCCTTATCAACGAATTTTTTAGTAAACTTAGAGTTGCAAACAATACTATTTATTAAACCGAGCTTTATTTGAGTAGCTATTTTATTGCCGCCAACTTTAGCAAATGGCCTTTGGAAATGGACTATGTTATTTTTGCCCAATAGAACGGGTAAACTACCGTCAGAAAGCCAAAAAACAAGGTCATAGGATTTGGTAAGCCTTAATCTTCTCAATAAGGAATAATCCTCAGGCAGAAAACCAAGGACATCAGCACCTGCTGTACCAATACCAAGTTTGCCGGCAATATTTTTTATCTGGCCGGAATTATCCCAGAGAATATCAACCTGCCAGTTTTGGTTAAGCAGGCATTCAACTGCTGAAAGCATATATCTTTCTCCACCGCCAATGCCGCTAAAATAAGGACTGTAGATTAGGCAGTTAGGTGATAGGGAATAATGGCTGGTAGTTAGTGAATTAAGTTTCATTCTGCTTTTCCCAGAGGCGGGCGTAAATAATAAATGTATTAAAAACTTCAAAAATAGAATTTATCCAACCGACTGTTCCGTCTTTCCAGGCGCCGCCGATTATTATTCTCTGCCAAAACTTGGTGGCCATCATTCTTAGAATCCGCCACCAGACAACCGGCGGGTGGTCTGATTGATACAGCAACTGGGCTTCTGATTCTGTCCATTTTATTGTTTTTTCTAACATTGAGGTTAAATCCCGGTGTGTGTAATGAACAAGGGGCGCATCTAAGTGACTAAGCTCTCCTTTAAATTTCGGCTGTTCATGAAGTTTACCCTGCCATTCAATAAAATCTGGTTTATGAAAAAGACGGATAACGTAATCAGGCCAAGTACCGCCGTGCTTGACCCGTTTTCCTAAATAATAATTTTCCCTCGGCAAAGCATATGCAGAATAGCTTTTAGCTTTTAGGTTAGAGCTTTTAGTTAAAAAACTTTTGAGTTTTTTAGTTATCCGCTCATCGGCATCAAGATACAAGACCCAGTCATATTTAGCGTGTTTAATTGCCTGATTTCTCCACCGGGCAAAATTTGTATTTTCCTGGTTGATATTAATAATTTCTGCGCCTAAATTCTGAGCAATCTCTATTGTTTTATCCTCAGATCCGCCGTCAGCAATAATTATTTGGTCAGCGAATTCAGCTGACTTAACTGCCCCTTCAATCATTTTTTCCTCATTCATGGTAATAATTACAACTGATAGATCAATTTTTTTTGTCATTTCCAACTCCCTCTGCCAAACCTATTTAAGTAAAAATCCCTCGCTCCAATTTTTTGCCATTTCCTCCCAGTGATCAAATGTTTTATACTTTCCCGAAAAAGAGATATTTTCGACCTGAGCGGTGCCCAGCGCATACCAAAAAACAGCCGGTTCCTGGTTATAAAATAATCCTGCAGGTCCCCGCCTGATTCTGATGATCCGGCATTTAAATGCCAGATGTGGGAGCGGGGAAAATAAACTGTCTGCCAGCCGCTTTTTTTAACCCGCTGAGAAAAATCACTGTCTTCATAATATAAAAAATACTTATCATCGAAAAGGCCGACTTTCTGCCAAACTTTCTTAGAACTTAAAAGGCAGCACCCGGATACAAAATCTGTTTCATCAACCTGGTCATACTGGCCTTTGTCGACTTCGTCAACCCCGCGGTGACTGCAATAGATATTCTGCCAATCAATTTTACCACCGGCATACCAAATTACTCTGCCCTGTTCCTCCTTTGAATATCGGTCTTGGTGAAACTCAAAACCAGGGGCAAAATAAATTTTCGGTCCGATAACACCGACATTTGGATTTTTTTCTAAATAATCAACCATCGGCAGCCAAAAAGGATTTTTAACAATCACGTCGTTATTAAGCACCATAACATAGTCGGCCTTGTTTTTCAGGGCATATTTAATCCCGGCATTATTCCCGCCGGTGAAACCAAGATTACGATTATTAAAGATAGCTTTTAGCTGATAACTTTTAACTGTTAGTTGTTCAAGGTAGGCCCTTGAATCATCCGTACTTGCGTTATCAACAACAACTATTTCCACTTCTAAATTACGATCAGATTTATCGGCTAAGGCATTATTTATTGAATTTAGACAATTGATTAATAAATCCTTGCCATTATAGTTGAGGACAACAATTGATAGTTTTTTTACCACCGGGTTATATTCTGTCGAATCTTCAAAAGCTGGCTGATTATTGGCTTAAACTTTGAATCACTAGTTTTCAGAACAAAATCATCCCGCCAATACTCCATTTGGTAAATTGCTTCCGCCAAAATATTTTTTGCCCATTTCGGCTCAAGTGATTTTTGTTCATAATTTTGCTCCTCCCAAACCTTTAAATAGGTAAGCAGTTTAACCCAAGCCTGAAGCAAGGATAAGGCCAAACCGTGAGTTCCATCCTTATAGGCTTCTCCGCTAAAAAATCTACTTAAAAATTCTTCCAGCGGCGCAATAAGTAAATCCTTATTGCTTAGCTGATAATTTTTGTCCTTAACTAACTCCAAGGCTTGAATTTTGGCATATCGGCGATTGCGTTCTAAAAATTGGTTTAAAGTTTCATAATTATAGTGAACAATTGACATTGATTCAGTGTCTGGAAGTGTATAAATCTTTTTTCCACTTAAATTTGGCTGGTGGTGAATTTGTTTCGGCCAAGTAATTTTTCCATTTTTAAAAAAACGGGGCAGGTAATCAGGCCACCACCGGGAGTTCTGCATCCATTTGCCGAAAATAATGTTTTTTCTAGGAATCAAGACACAATCCGGCTTTTTTGCTGAATCACCTTTAGCTACTGATAATAATTTCTCTGCCAAAGCTGCCGGTAGTTCTTCATCAGCGTCAAGAATTAATATCCATTGGCCCTCCGCCTTTTCAATGGCAAAGTTTCTCGCCGGTTCAACGTAGCCGGTTTTCGGGTGGGTAAATACCTGAGCACCGCTTTTTTCAGCAATTTCCCGAGTTTTGTCCTCAGAGTGCATATCAACGACAATGGTTTCATCAGCAAAATCTCTGATTGAATTTAGGCAGCGCTGAATATTCTTTTCTTCATTAAGAGTATTGATAACTACTGAAATTAGTTTTTTAGCCATATTATCTGTTCACCTTGTATATTCTAACCTTTTCTTGATTATAAATCATCTCTACGCCTAAATCTTGTGGATTTAATTCAAATGCCTGGTCATCAACTAAATAAATGTAATCTATCTGGTTGTTAACCAGAAACCCCCTTGCCCAAAAAACATCGTCGGTGGTGAAAAATTTCCATTTGTCCTCAACTCTTTCCTGCCAAAAATATCCAGTAATGTCTAAATTCATTCTATCAGCCGCAAATTGCTGCTTGCCAGTGTAAGCTGATAAGTAAGAAGTTGATTCGTAGATATAAATCGGATAAGGTGCGGAAAATTTATCCTTTGCATTCTGATGATAAGGATAACCAAGAATAACGCCTTCTTTCTGACCGGCTAAAAACTTAAGTGCTTCTAGTTCATGTTTAGAAATATAAGCAGACGGGTTTGGGGTTAAATAAGTTTTAAAAACTTCAAAATTACCTAAAGTTAAAATAATCACCAAAACAATCAGCATCAGTTTTCTTTTTTGACTAATATCAGACAAAATATTAGCTAAGAAATAATTTGAAAAAATTAATCCATAGTATAAAAACTGAATAGTATTCCAGGCTGTGCCGGTCTGTACAAAAAATAAAGGTAAAATAATACTTGCTAAAATAAT
>CAYYDT010000002.1:20497-34907 GCA_964470705.1 uncultured Gammaproteobacteria bacterium
TGAAACAATACCACTAGAAAATAAAACTAAAAAAATATTTAATATTTTCTTTTTTCGATACCATAAAAGTGTAATTCCAGAAGCCAAAAAAAATAATAGAGCAGCATAAGCCTTGATATTAAACAGCAGACCAAAAATTAACCCCAAAACAAATATTTTTTGCCAATTTAAATTTTTTTCCCACTTTACCCATAAATAATAACCTGTTAACAAGAAGATCACCGATAATGCATAGGGCGGATTAATTAAAAAGGACGAAGATTGCATTGACCAAAAAAGAGACTCGCCTCCAATTTGACCACTCCTTAATAAATTAACAACCCACCCCAATGAGTTAGCAAAATAATTTAGAAAAGTAAACCAAAAGCCTATCCAAAAACGGCCGGTAACTTTTTTTCCTAATAAAAAACTTAATACTCCCAATGATAAACTAAATATTAAAGGCAATATTTGAAAATGCCAATGTCCAATAGATATCGGCGTTATTTCTGCCAACCAACCAAGAAGAAAGTTGTATCCCCAATGGTAGTTTCTTATTGATGAATTACTAAAAACAGGATTAGGTGGCGGCAATTTCTTAAGTGATTGCCTCGCCAAAGCTATGTGCCATATCCCATCGTGGCTATTGGCACCCCAAAAACATATTCCCAAGTCACAACTAAGTCCACTCCTAAAAACCACTATCAATTGAAATAAGGTACCAACTAAAATCAATCCGATAATTAATATTTTTTTTATTTTTTTCAAATTACTTCCTTTAAACTTTTCCATCCCCAAACAAGATCCTGTCTAACAAAAAGATAAGTCAGACAGGTATAAATGAAGCCGCCGAAGCCGACTAACCCAACCAGACCGATTAATGAATCAGGCAAAACCTGATTAACACCAATTAAACTTAAAAGCATTACCAAAGATAAAACAAAAGGAACACCAATTGCCTTTAATAAGTTTATCTTAAATTCCCGTTTTACCCACCACCAGGCAATAACTGAACTTGAAGAAACAACCAGCAGACCGAAAGCGGCCCCATTAACACCAAACAAAATCGCCCCGATTGGAACTATTAACCAAGTAAGAACCGTCCACATCGCCATAAAAATCAAGTTGGTTTTTACTTTGCCCACCGCATAAAAAGCATTAATCAACGGCGTTGTTGCAGTTCCAAAACAAAAATTGGCCAAATAAAACCATAAGGGCAGAATTGCCTCGGACCATTTTTGGTATTGCGGGAAAGAGTTAATTAATTTGGGCATGGCAACCGCCATACCGGCTAAAACAGGAAAAATAACCAGGTTGACAAAAAAACTCGATTTTTCCAGCGCCCGACTCATCCTTAATTTATTTTTTTGCAGCCTGGAATAAGCCGGAAAAGTTACCCTGATAACTGCATCCATTAAAAACCGTAATGGCATTTGGCTCCATTTCTGCGCCCACCCTAATATACCCATCCCAAAACTACCCAGTATTGCCCAAAGAAATATATTCACTAACCGATCTTTTAAAACAGCTAAAAGAGAGTTAACTTGGTAAGGGATGCCGAAACTAAATAAACTGCGGATTGATTTAAAATTAAAGTTAAGTCCTATCGGCCAAGGTGAAAAAATATAAATTAAAATCAGGCCAATAATTGATCGGCCGACAACTGCTGCAATCCAGCTGGTAGTTCCTAAACCCTGCCAGGCCAAAAAGACAGCCAAGCCGTCAAAAACTATTTGTTCAGACAGGTCAACAACGGCTAATTTCTTAAACTTTAATTTTCTTTCTAAAAAAACAGAAGGAATCGTTTTTAAGGAAGAAGTAAAAAACCCAAAAAGTAGGGCATAAAGTAAATACCTACCGTTTTCTCCAAAATCAAATTGATTTTGCAAAAATGGCATGATTATTAAAGTAATAATTATCAAACTAAGAACAATAATTTGTTGTATAGTAAAGGTTGTTCTTACTTCCTCTTTTTTCGGCTTTTTTTTCTCCCGGATAAGAGCCGCCGCCAAACCAATGTCGGAAAAATAACCGAGGAAACCGACTACTTCTAAAACCGCCCAGTAGACACCCAGTTCCCAGGGATTCAAAAAAATTGACAAAGCAAAAAAACTAACAAATGAGATCGGCTGGATAAGAAAATTTCTGAGTACTAACGCTCCAACTCCAGTAAATGCCCTTTTTTTTATGTTATCGGAAGCCATTTCCATTTCCAGTGACTTATAATAATTAAAAGACTAAACCAAGATAGAAGTGACCACAAATTACTCCATTTCCTTATTGGCGTATCAGTGAGCTGAAAATATACTTGGTGTTTACCTTTTCCTAATTCAACTTGATTTCTGCCTAGTTCGTCATCCGGATGTAAAAAAACCTCTGCCGGCTGGTCATCGACCCAAACTTTCCAACCAGGAAAATGAAAAATATTAACCGCCAATCTGCCGGGTTGAGTAACTTCTCCCTGCCAATAAAACCAGTTGCTTCCCTGATCAGTTTTTACATCCCTTGCTTGACCGTCTAGAAACAGCCAATCTTCGTCAGGGGCGGATTTCGGCTCCCATTTAGCAGATATGGGCAAATAATCTCTTATCCCGGCGGTTTGTTGAAACTCCCATGCCTTACCCGAAAATTTCTCTTGGTCAGTCAGCGGCCCCATTCTTTCGGGCCTGAAAAAAGACCAGTTGAAAGCAACAACGCCAATAATCAAAATCCAGCCTAATGATTTTAACGGCAAAATTTTATAACTAATACCGGCAATCAATGAGGTTAACAAAACAATAACTGCTAACAATCGCCAAGAAAATTGGGCTAACTGTAAAAAAGGCAGATTCAGCCATATAAATGTTGATTTCTCATGAATTAAAAAAGCATAAACCATGCCTAGTGCCCCAAAAAGGATTATCAACAGCGGATGTTTTAAATTTATTTTAAATTTTTTATTTTTAAATTTAGATATAAAAATCTGGAAAATTGCTACAATCGATATTATTAAGGTTAAAATCCAATGCCAATGGCCGACCGGAAATGCCATACCGTCCTGATCTTTCCAAAGGGAGGGTCCATATCCCCAAAATCTGGATATAAACAATTGATTTAAAGATACAAAATGTGCTCTCCAGTTATAGTAACCGGAAAACATTGAATCAACGTGAGTAAATTTTTTTTCAAAAAACATTGGCAGGGTGAAAAAAGCGGCCAGGCCGAGTCCCCAAAGACCAGACAAAAAGTAAAACCCAAATAATTTTTTATTCTTCCATGACAACTTGTGGTACCTAATCAACCAGTAAAACAACCAGACAAAACCAACCGGAATAAAGATCATAACCATAACGTTGTGAGTCAATAAAAGCATGGCTGTACTAAAAGCCAACCAAATTACATACTTAAGTTTTTCCTTTTCTGCTAGTTTCTTGACCGACCAAAGTATCAATGGAAACCAAATAAAAGCCCAAGCCTCATTAAGAGCTCCGCGGACATAAACATCGACAGCGTGATAAGGCGCCCAAATATAGAAAATCGAGCTTATTAGACCGCCAAAAATACCCCAAAGATCAGAGGCAAGAACAAACATTGTTATGCCAGAAGCCAGAAATTGTAAACCGAAAAGTATTTTAGCCGTATTAACAAAACTAAACCCGAACAACCGAAAAAACTGACCGACATAAAATGGCAGTGGCGGATAAAAATTGAACAGGGGGTAACCGTAACCAAACCCCATATCAGGTACCCAGCGGCAGGGAATCTGCCCGTCTTTCCAGCATTTTTCCATTTGCAGCTGCCTCATCATTTGCAAATCATCGTGCATATTAAAATATCCCGGCCTGAAAAGCCTACGGCTGGCCAGTAAACCAGCAATTAAAATTAAAATAACGAAAAAACTTTTTTTCATAATTTTCATAACTTCAATGTTTAGTGCTCAAAATTTTGAATATTTGAACATTTGAATATTTTAGTTAACCTCAAAAAAAAGTAACTTATCTTCTCCCGGCTTATCATAGGCTTGAATTAACTCCAGCCTCTCCGCGTCACTTTCCTCTATTTTATAACGACTTTGATTAACTACCAAATACGTTTTATTGCCGGCATCAGCTGATTCTATTAACGACTGCGGAACGGATTTAACCGGGAACGAACTACCAATAACAGTTATATTTTCCTTGTCGGCTAAATATATTTGCAGGCCGTCGGGCATGGTGCCGAAAAAACCTTCAGTGCCGACAACAATTGATTCATCTTCCGGCATTTCTTTTAAATAATCAGCTGTTCGGCTAAGCCCCCAACCGGATGTCCAATCTTCCAGATAACCGGCTCGTTCATCCGCTGGCAAATTAGCCTTAGCCGGGGAAAACCATAGGTGATAGTTAAATATAAATGCCGGAAAGAAAAACGTTAAAAGAGTTATTGCGTTACCAGTTCTCGAGTTACGGGTTAATTTTATAATTCTCAAACTCGCAACACGCAACCCATAGCATACAAAGAGTATAAATATCGGAACAGTAAAAAGAATATAACGGGCATTTATTTCTTGAGCAATCAGTGATTGGGCAGTTAAAGGTGCGAGAAGCCATAAACCCAAAATTAATACTTCCAAGTTTTTGAACTGCTTAATTCTGGTCAATATTCCAATTAATCCAATTAAAAATAAACCCGGCGTAAAATAATACCAATAATAACGCAGACTATCTCCCAATATATTAATTGCCGGCTGAAAAGGTGAGGAAATTATTTGACCAAAATCCCGGACATAATCCCGATTGCGGATAGACAACATGTGAAATTCCGGCCCAAGCCGAAGAATATTATAAATTAAGAAACTAATACCTAAAGAAACCAGAAGCAGAAAAATTAATTTTAAATTTATAATTTTAAATTTTAAATTTAATAATATTACTGTCAATACTGACAAACCGACAAAAAACATCCCCGGGCTCTTGGTTATCAACCCGCCGCCAAGAACCATTCCCAAAATCATAGCAATATCTAAACGCTTAGTTCTGGCTAAAAGTAATGATAAATTTAATGACCATATCCCAAAAGCAGTCAGCAGACTATCAACCAAGGCCATCCGGTCAAAAAACAAACTAAACGGAATGAAAACGTAAACTAATCCCGCCAACAGGCCTAGATTAACACTTTCATGAGATAATTTTCTGGGGTCATTCCCATCGCTAGTCAAGGAATCCCTGTTTAAAATCTTCGAATATTCAGATTTTCGAATTTTCAAATAAGATAAAATGGCCGGTAGTGAAATTACACCGATTAATGTCGCAAAACCGGCAAAAACTGAAACCAGTCGTCCGGCAAATAAAGGGTCTTTAAATATTTTTAAAAAAGGAATTGTCAGCCACATAAATAACGGCTGTTTACCATCCTGCAAAGATATGAACCGCAGTCCCGGTTCGCGGCGCATAATCTGCGACCAGCGGATATAAATCGCCTCATCGCAAAAAACCGGCAGTTGAGTCAAATTTATCAGCCGGGTTAAAAAATAACCAATAAATATCCCTAGTATTATTAATATCTGATAACTCGTAACCCGAAACTCGTAACCCAAAAACTGAAGAACAAAAGTTTTATTTCTCATATTTTCTTTTTAAATCGTTTATTTTTACCCGAATAACCTGATTAAACATCTCTCCTGACTCTTTGAGGTAACTCTTACTTTTGGCTTTGTCTGCGGCATCGCGGTCTTGCCAGTCAACGCTGACTTCCTTTGTTTTATAACCGTATTTTTGGGCTAAAAACAGCATTTCAATATCAAAGGCAGTTACTTTCCAACCCTTGACTTGCTTATTTTTATTCTGAAAAAACTCTAGTTTGGGAAAAATTTCCATACCGGCTTCCTTTTTTAACGCCTTAAAGCCGCACTGTGTATCATCAATCTCAGGAAGAAGAATTAACCCCCGTAAATTTTTAAAAATTCTCGACCCGATTTTTCTTATAATTGAAAAACCTTGGCGTTTAATCCCCCGAGAGCCGATAACTAAATCAAACTGGTCAAACCAGGGCATAAGTTTATCCAGTTGATTTATCGGAGTTGACTGATCCATATCAGTAAATAAAACCCATTCTCCTTCTGCCGCCTCAATCCCCTTCCAAACTGCCCAGGGTTTGCCGCCGTGAACATTAGCTAGAACTCTAAACCGGTGATTTTTTTCAGAAAACTGCTGGCAGAAATTTAAACTATTGTCAGTTGATCCATCATCAGAAAGAATAACTTCCCAATCAAAGTCTTTATTTTGAAGATAATTTAAAACCTCGCCCAGAACTCCTCTTTTCAAATTTTCTTCTTCGTTGTAACAAGGGATAATTACTGATAATTTTTTCATTTTATTCTTTCTCGCTTTTCAGTTCCAATGCCGCCAAATCTAACTTTCTTAATAATTTTACCAATACCAGCCTGTCTTTCCAACCATTTATCCAAACGCTCTGGGTGAGAAGAATCAACTTCCCAAATTGTATACAACCTATCACTAATTTCGTCGGACGGCTGACAAGCTAACTTTCCGCCGTACCATATCCACAAATAATCCCAAGCATATGGGATTACGGGAGGAACATAAGTATCAACATTAAAATCCGCCTCTCCACGATCATTACAAACCCATTTAATCGCTTGTTTTTGATTGCCTAAAGTAACGTGTGTCTCACCATCAACCCCTGCACGCAAATAATGATAATTCAATCTCCCATTTGCCAAAAAAAAGTAACCTAGCACCGGCAGAATAAACAACCAAGGTAGTTGTGAAATTAACCAACCAAACAAAACAAAAAATAAAGGGAAGAATCCGGTTAGATAGTAATCATATAAATTACCGTAATTACCGACAAAAAACAATAGGAGAATTAAGGGTGTTAGCCAAAATATGTAAATTAGATGTAAACTAGAAGGTTTTTTCCGACGTTTAAAAATAATAAAACTTAATATCACTAGCCAAATGATGGCCGGAATTAAAGCTAGTTTTAAGTTTGGGTCTAATTTTGTAAAAAAGGTTCCATAGTAGTAGTTAATCCTATCTCCAACTACGCCAGCTGTCGGCAGTGCCCAACTTTGACCACTATCCGTATTTCTTTTTCCGGTAAAAAATCCAACAAAGTTTCTAGTCATCAAAAAATTGTTCTTGAATTCAAAGCCAATTTGAGGTATTAAGAGCAGGAAAAATATTCCTAAGCCAATGAGAAAACTTTTAGTTTTAACTGTTTTTCGAATTTTCGGCTTATAAACCCAAACTAACCATAATACTGCTGGCAGGTAAAAAATAGCGCTTGCTGCTTCTAACTGCAGGCTTATGCCTAAAGATAAAAAAACAACCCAAATCCACTGATAATTTTCTTTAATCAGCCATTCTGCTAAGCCCCAGATCAAAAGTATTGTAAAAAACGGCAGCGGAGATGGATTTGAAAACCAACGGCTTGATCGAATTATGTAATAAGAAAACGCCCAAAGTAAGGAGGACAAAACAGCTGTTTTCTCGTCAAAAAATCGCCTAGAAAATAAATACAATAAAATTATAGATAAGCTTTCAATAAGACTGATCCCGATTGCTGCTATTACTGGACTGCCACCACCAATTAAATAAAACGGAGCTAAGAGGTAAAACCAAAACGGTCCTAAAAAAATTCCTTCCAGGCCGGTGGTCGGACCAATGGCAGGAAGGTTTTCCAACTGAATTATTTTCCTTACCTCTAAAGCATCTCTTCCCTGGTCATAATAAAACCCAAGGAGATCGCCCTGGCGATAAACCCTCAAAAAAAACCCAACTAGCCAAATAAGAAATATCAACAAATAACGTTTATTCCTAAGAATTTTTATCATTTTTTAATCAGCCGATAAACTTTAACATCATAGGCCTGCCAAACGTCTTTTTCCTGCCAGTTTCCGCCGGATTGTATTTCCCAGATATCGGCAGCTACTGGACTTGGATATTTTTCTGGATCTTCCTGGATAACAAATAATTCCTCTGCCTGGGGGTAATCGGTTTGACCCAAAACTGTTTTAGGACAATTATTTACCAAAAAATAACGATAAGACAAAGCCCGGTAATCATTATATGAAGCTAAATTAACAATATTAAATTTTGATTGTTGATCAACTCTGTTACAAATTTCCGCTGCCCCTCTTTTCGCTCTTTTAAGCTGATTAACCGGCGAAGACCAACCATGCCAATTGGCAAACATAATTCCGGCTATAACCAAAGATGCGCCAAGCCCAAATAAATTTAATTTAGATAATCCCAAACCGATTAATATGGCAACCGAGGGATATAAAAATAAGTAGTAATGGGCGTAAATATGCTGTTTGTAGTTTGACAAGCCGACCAGTCCAATAACCAACCAGCCGGCAATCAGCCAGGTCGATTTATTTTTTCTATACTTCCATAAACCGGCAATAATTAAAACTAGAATCGTAACCAAATAAATCCAGGCAACTTGATCAGTATTAACCACGAATTGCGATAAGAACTGGTTAACGATAACCGGCAGGTCGGTAAAACCTTTATAAAATTTAAGATCAACTGTTGTTTGGCGGACGGTAAAAAACTCCTTAAACGCCAGGTAATTAGAAAAATTATGCTTAATATCAAAAATCACCAGCGGGGACATCAAAAGTAAGAAAACTCCAAAACCCCAAAATCCAAATTTCAAAAAATTCCTAGTTTCTTCGATCTTGGATTGCTTAATCAACTTGTGTATCTTTACCAAGATTATTACCCCAACAACGGGAAATAAAAGCAAGCCCAGATAATGAGAATTTAAAACCATGACCAGACTGATTGTCAGCCAAATTAAACTTTTGTAATCGTTTTTCTGCCAAACCCGCCACAAAAACCAGATAGAAAGCACACTAAAAAAAGGAAGAATGTTCGGGTTCCAGGAAAAAGTAGAATATTTAATTAATACCGGCGAAAATGCTGCTAACACGGCTGAGATTAAACCCACTTTTTGATTAAACATCTGTTTAGCTGCCAGCCAGACCAACCAAACAGAGGCAACACCGATCAGGCTGTTAAAAAAAGCCGGCCCGACCGGGTTAAAATTTGTTAGGACTAAACTGGGAGCAATTAAATAATAATACCAAGGACCAAGATACATGTTACCAATTGAAGTCTGGGGGCCGATGAACATCAAATCTCCTTGTTTCAAAAATCGGCGGACAATCAATACATCTCTTCCCTGGTCACCAAGAAATTCCATATACCCAGGAAGTCTGTAAACCCGAATAAACAGGCTGACTGCCAATATCAAAACCAAAGCCTTGTGCTTTTTTATCAGGTCAATCATTTGCTAATCTTCAATTTATACCAAAGAGAAAATAAATCCTTAAGCCCGGCGGCAATTACTTTTGCCGATGCACCAGTAGGCTGACCGTGTTCGCGAGCAAAATGGCTAACCCCAACCTCAGCAAATTTAAAACCTGCCTGTTTGGCTTTAATCAAAAATTCTGAGTTGATAAATGGCCCGCGTTCTGCCTGAAGCGGCGGAATAGTTTGAACAACTTTTTTACGAAAAAGTTTAAATCCGCAATCAGTATCCTTAACCCAAAGCCCAAAAAGGACAAAAACAGCGGCTTCCCAAACCTTTGAACCTAATATCCGGTAAAAAGGCACTTTTCTTTTTTTGTAATAGCCGATAACTAAATCTGCCTTTGTTTGTTTCTGTTTGTCTATCAACTGATTGATCTCAGAAAAATCAAACTGACCATCTGCATCAGTAAACGCTATCCACTCGTATTTGGCATTGTAAATTCCAGATTTAAAAGCACCGCCGTAACCGCGGTTTGGCTGGTGGGTAATAACACTGATTTGAGGATATTTTTTGGCTAACTTTGAGGCAATCTGCGGGGTATTATCTTGACTACCGTCATCAACGATAATTATCTCCCATTCGCCAGCTATTCCCTTTAGGATTTTTATTGCCTTTTCTACCGTATTTCCCAGATTTTTTTCCTCGTTGTAGGCAGGGAAAAAAACCGACAGTTGGTCAATTAGCTTTTTAGGCATAAAGGTATGATATCATAAATTAGAGTTTAGAATTTAAAATTTAGGGTTTAGAAATTAATTATAGTGAAAAAAAATCTTTTTTTAATCTGGCTGATAAGTTTGGCAAGCACTGTAGTTGTTTGGCTGCCTTTTTCATTAAGAAATCAGATGACCAAGGTATTTGCCAACTATGACGGCCCAAATTATATAATTATCTCTAAATGCGGCTATAACCCGGAATGCATTAGAACTAACTTTTCACTGCCTTTACCGGTTGAATACTACGCCGCCCATTTTCCCGCCTATCCCCTGTTCATTTCTTTATTTAATATATTCCTACCTGGGTGGTGGGCAATGCTAGCAGTTAATTTAATTGCCACTGGCTTAATGGCTTCAATATTTTATTCCTTAACCAAAAAATTAAAAGCAAATCAGCCTTTTTGGCTGGCAGTTATTTTGCTTTTTCTACCAGCAAGAATGCTTATTTTACGTAGTATTGGCGCTCCAGAAACCCTTTTTATTGCAGCAATCCTTGGATCAATATACTTTTACCGCCAGAAAAAGTATTGGCCGGCCGGGTTGCTGCTTGCCGCAGCCCAGACAATAAAGACACCGGCTATCTTGCTTTTTATTGCTTATGCCGTTGATATCTTTATAAAATATAAATTTAAATTTAAAAATTGGCTGCCCCGACTGCCTTTGATTTTGGGTCCGGCAATAATCCTTCCCATTTTCTGGTTACACGCCAATCAAACCGGAAATTTCCTTGCTTATTTTTACTCCGGAGATAATTTTCATTTAATTCCTTTTCCTTTTCAAACTTTTGTTTCTTCTCGTTCCTGGCTGGGAGATTTTTGGCTGGAGGATATTATTTACATATACTTGATCGGCGGTCTGGCAATTAGTTATCTTTGGAAAAAATATAAAACGTCAATAATCTCTATTTTTCCAACAATATTTTACATTGCCACTCTTTTTGTCGCCCACCGGGATATTTCCAGATATTCTTCGCCGCTTTATCCGTTCTGGATACTCGCTTTCGGCGACCTGCTGAAAAAAGAAAAGTTTAAAATTGTATTTTTGATTCTTTTACCGGCTTTTTATCTTTATGCCATTAACTTTATCAACTATAATCTTACCCCAATTGCCGACTGGACACCTTACCGATAATAATATTTATTATTTTTTCTTCCAGATGAGCTTGTTATAGATTGTCCAATTGTAGGGCAGAATTAAGAAAACAATTATAAACGGCAGATAAACCAGCCGGTATTCCGCACCGAAAGTATTGGTCAGCAAAGTGCCGACAACAGTTTGAATCAACAAAGCGCCGATTGAAGCCACGTTAAACTGCAAAAATTTAGAAATAATTGTTGCCATCCGAGTAAATTTTTCACTGCCAAAGGTCCATAAATTATCCCAGGTAAAATTAGACATAATTGCCATTTCCGTTGCCAGCCCCCAAACCAGCCACTCAGGTAAACTAGTTTTGCCCAAAAAATACAAACCAGCAGAGTTGACAACAAACCCAAATGTACCGACGATACCAAACTTAACAAACCGCCGACTGGTTGGGTGGTGAGAACGTAATAAAATAATACTTCTGAAGACATCCTTAGCAGTTTGAGAGGTCATTTTTGATTCCCCCTCCTCCCGGGACCTGAAGGCAAGCGGGATTTCTTTTACTTTGGCCCCTAAGCTAACCATCTTAAATAAGAATTCTAATTTATATCCAAATCCCTGCGAATACAAATTATCCATTTTCATCCGGTCGACAAAACCTTTAACCCGGGAAGCCTTCAATCCGGTGGTCGGGTCGGTAATTTTGAAAAAATGCTTCGATGGGAAAAAGAGTATAAATCTAGCCATTAGGCCGCCGATTTTAGACAGAAAAAGACGCTTAAACTCCCAGTTGTCTGGATATGAACCACCTTTGATATTTCTTGAACCAAGGACATAATCGTAGCCTTTGTCAATTTTTTTTAACAACATCGGAACGCTTTCCGGCGGATGCTGAAAATCACCGTCAAACTCAATGACGACATCAGCATCCATTTTGTTTATTGCATAACGGAATCCTTTAACATAAGCGGCGCCGATCCCTTCTTTTTTCTTTTCAACAAAAAGTTCTAGATCCGGGTATTTTTTTTGTTTGTTTTCAACGATTGCGGCAGTGCCGTCCGGCGACTGGGCGTCAACAACCAGCAGTTTGGTCTTCCAATGTTCTATTCCAGGAAAAGTTTCGGTATATAGATGGTCAATCATCTCCCCAATTGTCCCCGCTTCATTGTAAGTTGGTATAACAACAACTGCTGTCTTGTTCATCATTTTGTATTAACGATCTTTAACTCGACTTTTTGCGCAGGCTAAAGCCTGCTACTACGTAACGTATTAGCGGACTTCAGTCCGCGTTTTTCTTCTAATTTATCTTTCAATTTTCTGTCCCTTCTTAATTCCTAGTTCTTCAACTCTTCCACTGTTTATTTCTAAAACATATTTTGACGGCTTGTCAATGGTCAAGGGCTGGAGGCTTTTCGGTGTTGTATTTTCAATTATACCAACAATCTCTTTATTTTCATCAGCAAAAATAATATCCAGCGGAAGAAAAGTATTCATCATCCAAAAAGTATGATTAGATTTATAAGGAAACACAAAGAGCATTCCTTGGTTTTCCGGCAAACTCTTCCGGAACATCAATCCCTGTGCTCTTTTCCCCGAATTATCGGCAATTTCTGCGCGGAATTCGGCTATCTGGCGGCCGTCTCTATTGTAAATCTTTACTTTTTCAAATTTCTGGCGACTAATAAAAACAAAATAAAAAACCGCCGTTAAACCAGCCGCTAATCCTAAAAACAATATTTTCATTTGATTATTATAACCTATGTTAAAATTATATCTAAAATTATCAATGAAAGTTATTAAACTCAATACCAATAATAAAAACTTAATTATCAACAAAGCAATCGACGCTTTAAACCAAGATGGGTTGATTATTTACCCAACGGAAACCTGCTACGGTCTTGGGGCTGACGCCACTAACCCGAAAGCAGTGCAAAAAGTATTTAAATTTAAAGGTTTCAGGCAAAACAAGCCAATTTCAATTGCTGTTTCGGGGATTAAAATGGCTGAAAAATATGCCGAAATCAACCAAACAGCAAAAAATATTTACCAGAACCTGCTTCCTGGACCGGTAACTGTTGTTTCTAAATCCAAAGGCAAAGTCGCTAAAATTTTAGAGGCAAAAACAAAAACAATTGGTGTTCGAGTACCCGATCATCAACTTGTTTTAGATTTGTTAAAAAAATTTGAACAGCCGATTACCGCCACTTCAGCCAATGTTTCCGGCGGTAAAACTCCTTATACAATAAGTGATATTTTATCTGATTTGTCTGATAAAAAGAAAGAACTTCTTGGCCTAGTAATTGATGCCGGCAAACTGCCAAAGCGGCCACCTTCGTCGGTAGTTGACACTACTTTAAATGAAATTACCGTTCTTCGGCAGGGAGAAATTAATTTTGATCAGCTAAAAACCAAAACAAAAATTACTAAAACCGCAGATCAAACAATAGATCTCGGCAAAGAGATTACTCTCTCAAGCAAGCCGCGTTTGGACAACGAATGCCTGATTTTCGCCCTTCAGGGCGAACTCGGCGCCGGCAAAACCCAGTTTGCCAAAGGTATTGCCAGGGGTTTAGAAATAAATCAACCAATTACTTCTCCAACTTTTAGTTTAATTAAGGAATACTCTCACCAGCACGGAATTTTTTATCACATCGACGCCTGGCGGATTAATCAAGAGTCTTTTCAGCAGTTAAACCTTGGCCAGTATATACAGCCCGGAAACGTGATTGCTGTTGAGTGGATTCAAAAGGGTAAATCTGAAATTGACAAATGGAGGGAAAATCCCTTAGTAAAACTAATATTAGTGGAAATAAATCATCTTGGCAAAGAAACTAGAAGAATAAATTATTCAATTAATTGATAATTTTTCAACCAACCTCTCTGCTTTTTCTTCTGTCAATTCAATTTTTTCTGTTGGATAAAATTTTACTTTGCCGCGTGAATCCGGCATTAAATGAATATGTGCGTGGGGAACGTCATAACCGTAAATCCATGACATAACAAACTCGGTATCCATTTTTTCTTTTAAATGATTGGCTATCTTAGACGTCGTTTTAAAGTATTCGGCTGGATTAGGAACATCCCATACCCATCGGTAATGATCTTTGGGAATTACCAGAGTATGGCCCTCCACCCAAGGATTAATGTCCAAAAAAGCCAAAAAATCTTCATCTTCATAAATTTTATAACACGGCATTTGACCGGCAACAATTTTGCAAAAGATACAATTCGTCTTTGTGTTCATCAGTTACGAGTTACGAGTTACGGGTTTATTTAAATATCTAATTAATGACCCAATTTTACTAGCTAATAATAACAAAAGATCATTA
>CAYYDT010000003.1:0-28872 GCA_964470705.1 uncultured Gammaproteobacteria bacterium
CTTCTTTAATTTCAAAGCCATCTTCTTGACCGACCATTAGATTCTTGGCAATAAAATCAGTAGCCACTTCCTTAACTTCTGAAGTGTTAGCACCGCCTAAGGAGATTTTTGTAAACCCGCGGGTAACAACTGAAACAACCAGCAGACCGACCAATCCAAGTGTCAATTTTGTTTTGTCCATAATCATAACTTTAACATGAAAAGTTAATTTGTCAAATGTTCATTTTTTCTGAAAAAAGAATTTTCGTTTTTTCTTTTTTGGTTTTTCTTCTTTCTCTTCATCCCCTTCTTTTTTCTCTTCATCCGGCTGTTTTTCTTCTTTGCTTTCCAGACTATCTTCCATTTCCGGGATTAAATCTGAAATTTTATCGCGTTTGGCCCAGATTGTTGACAGGGTCGCCATCAGGGCCATCATACTGAAACCGTCTTTTATTTTTTGTTTGACAAACTGAGAGGTTTCTTCAACATCGTCACCGATTTTAGATACTTTTCCAGCGGCGATTCGGATTTCTCTTAAAATAAGGATCACCCAAACACCGGCGGCGACAAAGACGGCGGTCAGCGAAACAATACAGATGATTAAAATTATTTGAATTGTTGATTCCATATATTTATAAACTACCAACTTCGACCACGTAATGTCAAGACATATTCCTTTGCCACAGTAAACAAGTTGCTAAATTTAACAAAATGGCTATATTGCTATATGGTTATATGGCCAAAAAACAATATAACAATATGACAATGCCCCGGAGGGGTCGTCTATTGAACGATAGCAATTAAAAAATTATTCTAATTGTCTGATCACTTCTTTAGTCCGGCCGGTTGGAGACTCAACAATAATTCTTATCTGAGTGTCTTCCCGACCGGCAGTGTAATCAAATCTGCCTTCTTCATCAAGATTAACTATTTCGTCGTTAATCTTGACTGTTGCCTGGGAAGAAGTCTTTCCGGAAATCTGCCATCCCTGGGAAGTTAAATCCATGCGGTTTATTTTCACACCCGGCGGACGGACAAAGTTAAAATACTGGTAAGAAAGATAACCGATGAAAATTAAACCGAGAAGGCCGCCGGCAATATACCCCTGCCATTTTGAAAAAAAATTAAATTTTTGAAGGGAGAAATTAGTGGAATTTGTTTTTTTTTGATAATCTCTTCGAAAAACAGCGGTTAACTTTTCTGGCGATAAATTTAAAAATTGGGCATATTTTTTTACGTACAACTGGGCGTAAAATTCATCCGGTAAATTTTCGAACCGGTCGCTTTCTATTGATTGAATATATTCTTCTGAAATTTTGGTGGCTCTGGCGACGTCTTTAATCGATAGTTTTTCTTTGACCCGGGCGGACTTGATTATTTCTCCTACTTTTTTCATCTGATTATTTTACGGGCTTTGGATCCGCGGGCCGGGCCGACAATCCCGGCTACCTGAAGTTGGTCAAGAATTCGGGCGGCACGGGCATAGCCAACATGAAGTTTTCTTTGAATTAAGGAAGCCGAACCTTTATCAGCGGCAATAACCAACTGCTTGGCTTCTTCAAATAACTCGTCGCGTTCTTCACCATCAATAATAACCGTGTTTTCAGTTACTGAAACCGGCTGTTTGACAACCTCTTTTTGATAATCTGTATTCCCCTGTTCTTTAATAAACTTAATTAAACTATCAATTTCAGCGTCAGTAATATACGGCCCCTGGATACGCGACGGCTTGGCCTGGTCAGGCGGGGTAAAAAGCATGTCTCCTTTGCCTAAAAGTTTCTCTGCTCCAGGCATGTCTAAAATAACTCTGGAATCGGCATTACTGGCAACCGCAAAAGAAATCCTGCTTGGTATGTTCGCTTTGATCAACCCAGTAATAACGTCCACTGACGGCCGCTGGGTAGCTAGAAGCAAATGAATTCCGGTCGCCCTGGCCATCTGGGCCAAACGGCAGATTTTATCTTCAACCTCTGACGGTGCATAAAGCATAATATCAGCTAATTCATCAATAATTATTAAAACATAAGGAAGCCGTTCACTTTCATCAACGACTTGGTTGTAAAGCTCCAAATTACGCGAACCTTTTGGGGCTAAAGTTTCATAACGGCGGTCCATTTCTTTAATCGCCCACTTTAAAGCAGAAACTACCTTTTGGGGGTCAGTAAGCACAGGTGTCAACAAGTGGGGTATATCGTCAAACCGGGTTAACTCAACTCTTTTCGGGTCAACTAATATCAGCCGCAATTCGTCCGGTGATGTCCGGAACAAAAGCGTGGAAATAATTGAACTTAACAAAACACTTTTTCCGGAACCGGTTTGACCGGCAATTAACATATGAGGCATTTTCTTAATATCGATGATTCTTATTTGGTTGGAAACATCAAGACCTAAGGGAACGCTAATTTTTGAAGTTTCATTTTGCATTTCCTTGGCGTTCATCATTTCTTTTAAGGAAACGATTGCCGATGATTTGTTCGGCACTTCAATACCCACCAGGGACCGTCCTGGAATCGGTGCCTGGATACGAATTTGGCCGGTAGGAGCGGCTAAAGCCAAAGCTAAATCCTCAGACCGGGATGTTATTTTCGATAGTTTGGTCCCTAAAGCAACTTTTAAAGCGTATTGGGTGACCGCCGGGCCTTTGTTTACTTCTTTCACCCGGGCAGTTATTCCAAAAGATTCGAGGGTTTCTTCTATAATGTTGGCATTGGCATTGACATCGCCGCGGTCGGCTTCACTGTCTAAATCGTCTTTCAACAGACTTAAAGGCGGATACTGCCAATCAGCAGATTTGGTTCCGGCAGTCAAAGCATCTATTTCAATATCCTCGCCAGCCGGCTTTTTTTGGCCGCCAACTAAACTGGGCTGTGTTTGAGGTTTGGGTGCAGGCTGCGGCTCTGGCTGGCGAACCTGGTGATCTGTTTGTTTTTCCCCAACAAATGCCGGTTTTTTTTGATCTTTTTCCTCACCAACAATATATTTTTTTATTGTTTTTAAAACTTGTCCCAAGGCATCTAATAATTCTTTTAGGGAAGTGTTAAACATAACAACTATGCCAATTAAAATTCCGCCGATATAAATTAATGTTGACCCGGCCGGAGTTATTAAGTAGGCTGTCTGATTCCAAAACCATCTGCCAATTATTCCTGACCGGCCGATTCCTAAAAGACTAATAAGGATAATCACTGCCCCGACAAGAACTATTGGTTCTTTAAGAGGGGTTTTTATCTGGCTGAGCACTAAAGCTATAAGCAAAAAAATTGCCGGTAAAAAAACTGAGGCAAAACCAAAATATTCAATAAAAATATCGTTGAGCTTGATTAAAATTGCACCCTGGCGTAAAAACCCAAAAATTGTGGTAACAGCCAAGAGAGCCAAGATTACTGAAATAACCGAGAAAGTGGTTTTTTTCTTTAAACCTTTTTTTTGCTTTTTTTTAGACTTCTTTTTTCTAGCCATCCGCGTTCCCTACTAAACTTCTAATATCACCGGCAAGACTATCGGCTCCCGGCCGGTTTTTGACTTGATAAACTCTTCCAACTGGCCTTGAACTTCGTTGCGAACGGTCTGATAGTCAAAAGTAGGCTTTCTGGCTTGATCATAAATTTTCCCCGCCCTTTTCTCAATTTCGCCAAGCAGTTGTTTGCTCTCTTTCAGGTAAACAAAACCTCTTGAGGCAACAGTCGGCTTATCAGTTATTTTATAATTTTGACTGTCTACCGGAATAATTATAACTAAAATTCCATCCTCAGCCAACATTCTTCTATCCCTGAGAACCGTTTTGCCGACATCGCCAATGCCCAGACCGTCTATTAAAACCCGTCTGTTTTGGTGACGATAAGACAAGTCGACTCCGCCATCTGCACTAAAAGTAGGGATAACGCTATCATGTGGGATAATTACTTTTTTTTCATCAATACCCATTTTGCCAATTAATTCCCGATATTTATGAGCGTGCCGCCACTCGCCGCCAATCGGAATATAATATTTCGGTTTGACTAAATCGGCTAAAAGCGATAATTCCCTCTGTGAACCGTGACCGGAAACGTGAAGCTGTTCACCTAATTCTTCATAGATAACTTCTGCACCCTGTTTAAATAATTCATTAATGTGATTTAAAACAGCCCCGCTGGTTCCAGGAACATAATCAGGCGAAGAGAAAATAAATTTATCTCCTTCTCTTACTTTGATTTTATGCTTGCCCAAAACAACCCGGTCTAAACTTGATCCGGTTTGGCCGAGACTGCCGGCAATTAAAAAGGTAACCTTGTCTTCAGGCATGTTTACTGCCCGATGATAATTAACTAAATCCCCTTTATTTAGACTTTTTATATAGCCCAGTTTCATTGCTGCTTCAACATTTTTTTGAATTGACATGCCAACTAGAGAAATTTTTCGTCCATCCTTTTTTGAGGCTTCTATTGCCGCTTCCCAGCGATAGATATTAGACGAAATGGCAGTAATAAAGACCCGTCCTTTTGCCCGGTGAATTTCGTCATGGAACGGCTGGTTTAGAATTGTTTCCGAGGGTGAATGACCGCGTTTTTCTGCCCCTAAACAATCAGACAATAAACACAAAACACCTTTACTGCCAAATTCTGCAATTCTGCTTACCTGAGGCAATATTCCATCAGGCGGGGTAAAATCAAGTTTAAAATCCGCTCCGTGATAAAAATTACCTACCGGTGTTTGAATAAACAGGTGGTAACTATCAGGCAGGGAATGAGTAACCCGGGCAGAATCTATTTTAAATTTACCCAACTTGACTGATTGGTGTTCATTATATTCATTAACTGTCGAAGAAATGTTTTTTTCCTCCAGTTTATTCCGGACTAAAGCAGCTGCCAACCGAGGACCGTAAATTTTAATATGCTTGGGAAGGTCAGGAAGCAAAAAGGGTATTGCTCCAATATGGTCTTCATGACCGTGGGTTAAAATTATCCCCTGAATCTTGTTTTTGCGTTTTAAGACGTAATCAAAATCCGGAATAATCAGGTCAACACCTAAGGTATTCCGTTCGGGAAAACCCATACCACAATCAACAATTAATATCTGGTCGTTTTCTTCTTTGCCGTCAGGCAGATAATGATAAACATACATATTGGCAGTAACGCCAACAAAACTGCTTAAAGGTAATATTCTTAATTTATCCATAATAGTACTTTCTATTCTATCAAGTATAAATCCGAATTTCGAGTTTCGAAACTCGTGCTTCGGATTTGGTGCTTTCTTTTACAAGGGTAAATATTGATTAACATTTTCTACTGTAATAACTACTTTTTGATTTTTTCCTTCAACTATCTCCCTGGCAATTTTACGGCAAATACTTTCAACATTTCGATACAAAGTCCGAACCCCCGCGTCATAACCCAACGGCCGGGTAATTTTCGGCCAGACATGTTCACTAAATTGAACTTCTCCTTCACTCAGGCCAGTCTGCTCCATTGCTTTTGGTAAAAGATAATCTTTACCAATAGAAATTTTTTCTTCGTCAGAATATGACGGCATTCTTAGCACTTCCAACCGGTCAAGCACCGCTGTTGCTATCCGACGGGTGTGATTAGCGGTGGTAATAAAAATCGCCTCTGACAAATCAAAAGGATAATCAATAAAATAATCACTGAATCGGTCATTCTGCTCCGGGTCTAGTAATTCAACTAAAACTCCCATAATTGTATTTAACGAATCATCAGCCACCCGGTCGATTTCATCAAGAAGAATTACCGGATTTTTAGCTTTTACTTGACGAAGACCTTTAATTACCTGGCCGGGTTCAGCTTCCGGGTGAACCCGTGACTGGCCACGCAAATAAAGCGGATCGCCTAGTCCGCCAAAAGGGATACGAATAAATTTTCTTTCTAAAGCTACGGCAATTGACTTGGCAATTGTTGTTTTTCCAGTACCGACTAAACCGACAAAACATAAAATCGGCGCTCTTACCGCTTCCTGTTTTTTCTTCTGTTTTAGCTTTAAAACCGCTAGGTACTCCAAAATCCGGTCCTTGATCATCTCCAAGCCATAATGACTTTGGTCAAGAATTTTTTTAGAGTGGCTAAGGTCTAGGTTGTCTTTTGTCCTTTCCTGCCAGGGAAGGGCGGTTATCCACTCTGTCCAGTGAGATAACTGGTCTAATCCTTTCCAAAAAGCCTCGCCTTGTTGGAGCAAGTTTAAACGCTCGATCTCCAGTTCTGCTTTTTCTGCTAAACCTTGGGGCAAATCAGCAGTCTTAACTCTTTTCTGTATATCTTCTAAATAATTTTTTTGTTTTTTCTCACTCATACTATATCCATTCTACATAGACGGAAGCCAACTTTCAATAAGATAACCTTAACTATACTTTCGGTTCAAGGAGTTTTAAATCATACCTGCCGCGGTCGTCAATTTTTATCAGTTTTACTTTTACCGTCTGACCAACATCCAAAACACTTTGAGCATTTTCTACATACTGATCGCTCATTTTTGAAACGTGAACCATACCTTGTTTACCAGGCAAAAACTCGACAAAAGCGCCAAAAGGTTCAACCCTCTTGACTTCACCTTGAAACTCTTCTCCTACTTCAACTTCTCTGGTTAAAGCCTTAATTTTTTCAACTGCCTGCTGAACATCCTCTTCTTTCATTCCGGTAATACTGACTGTTCCGTCGTCCTCAACGTTTATCGCACAACTGGTTTCGTCTATCAGCCGCTTGATTGTTTTTCCGCCCGGACCGATTAAGTCACCGATTTTTTTCGGCGGAATCTGGACCATAACTATTTTGGGAGCATACTCTGAAACTTTTTTTCTTGGCTTAGAAATGACCTTTTCTATTTCGTCTAGTATAAAATTATTGGCTTTTTCGGCTTCGTCAAAAGCTTGTTTAACAATTTCCAGACTTAAACCCTGTCTCTTAATATCAACCTGAATTGCGGTTATCCCTTTTCTGGTCGAAGTCACTTTAAAGTCCATATCACCATTAAAGTCCTCAATACCCTGCATATCGGTCATCAAAACTTGATTATCGCCTTTGCTAACTAAACCAATTGAAATTCCAGCAACCGGCGATAATATCGGCACTCCAGCATCCATTAAAGACAAAGTAGAACCGCAGGTGCTTGCCATTGAAGTTGAGCCGTTGGAAGACAATATCTCGGATACTAATCTAATTGTATAGGGAAATTCACTTTCCGACGGAATTACCGGCAGCAGAGCCCGCTCTGCCAAAGCGCCGTGGCCAACCTCTCTTCGGTTTGGCCAGCCAAACCGGCCGGTCTCACCAACTGAGTAAGGAGGCATAAAATAATGGTGGATATAACGCTTGGTTTCTTCGCCAACCGGACTTTCAATTAATTGTTTAAGCGTCGGCGACCCAAGCGTAGTTACTGTCAAGGCCTGTGTCTCACCGCGGTTAAAAACAGCCGATCCATGCGTCCTTGGCAAAAGATCGACTTCGATTGACAACGGCCGAACGTCTTTTAATCCCCGCCCGTCAACCCGGTCCCCTTTAAGCATTCTTTTTCTAATTAGTTTTTTGTATAGGGAGTTAACCGCTTTTTCGATTAATTCAGCTTTATGCTCACCTTCATTTTTTAAATCATTTTTAAAGTTTTCAATTAAAGCATACTCGCCCTGTTTTCTTTGATACATCTTATCGATAAGAGATTCCACTTCCGGCTGAATTAAAGCCTGAATTTCTTCAATTTCTTTTTTCGGCAGTTGGTCATATTCTTTCTTCGGCTGGCCAACTTCTTTTTTCAATTGGTCAAGTAGGCTGATTATTTTATCGGCTTCGTTTTTTGCTTCTTCAATAGCACCGTAAAATTCCTTCTTCGGCAGTTGATCAGCTCCGCCTTCAAGCATGACCACCCCTTGGGGTCCAACAGAGACTAAAAGGTCCAGGTCTGAATTTTCCAACTCACTGTTTGTCGGGTTTACAAAATAATTTCCCTCCCGGTAAGCCATTCTAATTACACCTAAAGGACCGTTCCATGGAATATCAGAAATGTGCAAAGCAGCTGAGGTACCCAAAGCAGCTAAAACTTGGGGATCGTTTTCGTGGTCAACAGAAAGGAGAGTGGCAACAACCTGAGTTTCATTTTTAAATTGTTCAGGGAATAATGGCCGGATCGACCGGTCAATTAGCCGGGCGGCTAAAACCGCTTCGTCTGAAGGTTTGCCTTCGCGCTTGACCCAACGGCTGCCTTTTATTATCCCGCCAGCATATAATCTTTCAACATACTCTACAAATAGTGGGAAATAATCAATGTCGCTTCGCGGTTGACCAGAAACAACAGTAACTAAAACAACTGTTCCCTCACATCTAACCCGAACAGAAGCATCAGCTTGGCCAGCTAGCCCTCCCGTTTGAATAATAACCTTTTTACCTCCTAAGGAGATTTCCTTACTTATTTTTTTCATCTTTTTATCGTTCTCTGCATTTTATGACTTCAACTTCAGTTTGTCAACCAAGTCTTTGTAGCGCTTGGGGCTACGGGAAGATAAATAACGTAATAATCTTCTTCTTTTAGCAATATTTTCCAAAAGAGCCATTTTGGCCGGCGTATCGTCTTTGTGCTCATTCAAATGATCCTGAAGATTAGCAATTTTTTCAGTTAAAAGGGCAATCTGTACTTCCGGTGAACCGGTGTCTCCCTTTTCTCTCTGGAACTTTTTAATGATTTTTTCTTTTTGATCTGTATTTAATGGCATATCTACTTTTTGTCATTCCGAATTTGTCAAGATGACATACTTACTTAATTAATAATAAACAAAAAACCGGCTGACCACAAGGATCAAACCGCATACGCATTAATTATAACATACATATTTTTAATTTATTTTTTGGGAGTGGTCGCCCCAGTAAAAATCGGCGGTTTTTTCCACTCGCTGACGGTCTCCGCTTCATTTCCTTCTGGAGCAGTCGATTCTTTGGCCTCAATCGCTTCCTTTACCGGTGCCGTACTTACCGGTTGACCAGCCGGTGCAGAAGAAGAAACTTTTTCTTTAATCCTTAAACAGTAAGCTGCCGTTTCCAAAGCAATTGAATCTGCAGTTTCAAAATTCTGGGTGCCTTTCTTGATCCCCAAGTAAAAATTATTGGCAGCCTTTTCGGGTAACTGAAAATCGCCGCGGCTGATTAAGGCAACCGCTGACTCAGACAAAGTTGCTTTTTTCTCAACAACATTTATATCGGCCCATTTTTTTTCAATTCCCTGGCGCGACATCCAAATCCACTGCCCTTGGCCGGTTAGAGACAACTCGTTAGGTAAGTCTACTCCTAAAATAAATCCAGCAGAATATACTGGACCTGGTTTTTTTATTTCAATGTCAGCTGGACTAATATCTTCAGCAGTCGGCTTAAAACTAACGGTTAAAGTCAACTTTTCACCCTCATCCCCAGAACTGACTTTTTCAATGTTATCTAAAGGACAATTAAAAACTATTTCCATTTTTTTGTCCTTGCCTTTTAGTTGACTAATAAATTTTTCTGTGCCGGTTAATTGTTGATAATCAGCTGAATTAATTGAATCAGGAGAATAAAGGTCAACTTTTTTTCCCAGTGATTCCAAAAGAAGAGTTAATCCTGCACCTGCGGCCACTGAATCATAATTATTATCAACGGCAACTAAAAAATTGTCATTGTTTAAAATAATGCTGTTTGCCTTATTAAACCGGTCTTCATTATTGTTATTCGTCTGATTCTTCATCGTTATAGGATATTATAACATCCCCTTTTCTGAAGTCAAGAGGTGGCGAAAAAACTGCCCCGAACTCTTGGTCTTTTTGTGCTTTTTCAATTGTTTGATCGCCATGACGCAAAGAAGCTAAAACTGACTTGGCAATGATCTTATCGCCTCTTTTCAGAAAAACCTTTTTCCCCCTAACCATTTCGCCCTCAGTCGCTTCACCACCGGCAATCCGTTTATCGCCAATTTTAAACTCGGCCAAAATTTTTGCCTTACCATATATAATTTTATTTTCTAAGGGGTCTTCTGCCTCTTTTAGCCTTTTATCAATTTCTTCAAACAGGTCATAAATAATTGCTGTTTGAAAAATATCAACATGGCTTTGTTTAGCTAGTTTTTCTGCCGCTGTAGGAATCTTGGTGTTAAAGGCAAAAATAGACGCCCCAGTACTCTGGCCAAGAAAAATATCACGTTCAGTAACTGGGCCGACGCCAAAATCTAAAACTTGAACATCTGCCGGCAGATTTGTTTTTATTGCTTCAATGCTTCCCTTAACATCAGCTTTAAGGATTATTTTTATTTTGCCGTCTTCTTTTTGATGACCGGTTTCTTTTTGATCTGTTTTCACCGGCGTGTCTTTGATCTGAGCACCGATTGAGGGGACTTGTTTAAAACCCAAAACCTCGACCGGGTCGCCGGGCATTGCTTTGTCAACTTGTTTCCCCTGCCAATCAACAAGTGCTTTTATTTTGGCATAATCAGTCTCTGCGTATATTTCATCGCCTTTTTTTAGTGTCCCCCTTTTTACCAAAACAGTCGCTAACGGCCCCCGCTGTTTGTCCAAACTGGATTCAATTACTACGCCGTCCAAAGATCCGCTCGGATCCCCGGACAATTCTTCCATTTCAGCAACCAGGAGTATCATTTCTAACAAATCGTCTATTCCTTCGCCTGTTTGGCCAGAAACAGGAACAACAATCGCATCACCGCCGTAGTCTTCGGGAATAATTCCAATTTCTGAAAGCTGGCCTTTAACTTTATCGATACTTGCTCCAGGTAAATCAATTTTATTGATGGCAACCAAAAAAGGGACTTCGGCTTTTTTTACGTGCTTGTAACTTTCTTTAGTTTGGTCTTGAACTCCCGCATCAGCGGCAACCACTAAAACAACCAAATCAGTAACCTTCACTCCCCTTGCCCGCATTTTTACAAAAGCGGCGTGGCCAGGAGTATCAATAAAAGTAACTGAATTATTGTCAATGTTAATTTTGTAGGCACCGATATGCTGAGTTATTCCTCCTGGTTCTTTGTCAGCCAACCGTGATTTACGAATCTTATCAAGAAGTGTTGTTTTACCGTGGTCAATGTGGCCAACAAAAGCAACTACCGGCGGTCGGATTACATTTGAATCTTTGGTTTTCTTGTCTGCTTTTTTGGTCATAATTTACTCCTTGTCTATTCATCTTCTTCTTTGTTTTCGACATCTTTTTCTTCGTTTTCAGCGGTTGGCTTTTTGCTTTCCGCGGTTCGACTTTGCTCACCGTCTAGACCCTCAGCCGCTTCTTCTTTTGGCATAACCTTTATCTGGTAACCGGATAACTCTCCGGCCAAAGAAACATTTTCGCCTCCCTCACCAATTGCCATTGCCAATTCTTCTTCAGCAACTTTAGCAACGGCTGTTTTTTTATCTTCGTCTATTTCTACAATCTCTACTTCATCTGCCGGCGATAAGGCAGCAGCAATAAAATGCTCGGGGTTGTTACTATAGGCAATAACATCAATTTTTTCATCATTAAGTTCTTTTATCACTGCTTGCACCCGAACGCCTTTTTGGCCAACACATGAACCAACTGGATCGACACCAGGCTGACTGGAGCTAACAGCAACTTTTGTTCTTTGGCCGGGCCGGCGGGCAACCCGCTTAATCTCAACTGTACCGGAACTAACTTCCGGCACCTCGCGCCTGAAAAGTTCAACAACTAGTTCTGGGGCTGACCTGGAAACAATAATTTTTTTTTGGCTATCTTCTTCGGCAATACCTTTGACATAAAAAGACATCCGGTTGGAGGAATAATAATCTTCGCCCCGAACTTGATCGCTTTTCGGCATTTCCGCTTCTGCTTTACCAATGCCGACAATTATTGCCGGGCCTTCATGGCGTAAAATAACCCCGTGGACAATTGAACCAACCTGATCAGAAAACTCAGAAATTAGAGCTTCCTTTTCCGCTTCTCTTATTTTTTGGAGAATTACTTGTTTGGCTGTTTGAGCGGCGATTCGTCCGAATCCGGGCGGAGTAACATCTTCCTCTTCCCCGTTTTCATCAACATAGAAAACGCGTGTTTCACCGCTTTCCGGATCCAGTTCTATCCGGTATTCACCCTCTTCTTTTACTTCCTGGTTCATTTCCCGCATATCACGCTTAAAAGCAGCCAATACCGCCTCTTGAACAGAGGCAATGACTACTTCTGTGTTAATATTTCTTTCACCGGCTATTTGGGCAACAGCAGCGGCAAACTCGGTTTTCGGTATCTTTTTTAAATCAATCATTGCTTTTGAAGTTTATCAAATCCGGCTTCATTTATCAATGAGCGTCGTGCGCAAGCTAAAGCTTGCTATTACAAAAGTTTTAACTTTTTATGAAGGTATTTCTGGGCGAAGCGGTGGGCTTCGTCCCGGCCGACTTGGATAAGGTTGAGCGCCGATGAATTTTTAGGCAAATTCAGGGTTTTTACTTTAGAAACTTTGCCTTTGGAAAACTTTGGAATAATAAGAGTCTCATTTTCTTTAGCCAAACCAATCAGGCCGGTTTCTCCGATTAAGTCAAATTTTCTTAGAACAGGGACAACCGCCCGCAGCTGCGGCTGGCCACCGTCAATAACAATCATCTGCGGATAAAGCCATTCCTGATGATTCAGCCGGCGGGTGATAATTTCTGCCAAAGCTCTTGGATCATCCTGGCCCTGCAGTTTAACTTTAAATTTCCGGTATTCACTGGTGTCAATTTCACCGTTGATTAAAACCGCCATTGAACCGACAATCACCTTATCGGTTAAATTGGCAATATCATAGGCCTCAATCCGCTGAAGATAGAAAGGGTCAACCCCCTGATGTTCTATTAAAATCTGTTTCAACCGGCGCAGTCCTTTATCGGCTTTTGTCTGCCGGCCGGATAAGTTTTTTGGCGAATAAATAATTCTTTCCAACTGGGTTATTTGTTTTTTAATTTCGTTGGCCTGTTCAAATTTTTGGTCTTCAGCCAAAATATGCATTTCCCTTTTTAATCTTTCTAATAATTCTCCTGATTGTCCGGAGAAAAACATTATAATTTTGTCGATGTTTTTCTGATATTCCTTTTTATCAACAATGCCCGGGCCGGGACACAAATCTATTTGATAATACAGGCAAGGCCTTTTTCGGCCTGGAGAACATGAACAATAAGGAAATATTCTTCTCACCCACCGAAGTAACTGTTTTAAAGCCAGGGAGGACGGAAACGGACCGGCCCAGAATTTCAAGTCTTCCAATTCCGGTCGGCGGACCGGCTTTATTCTTGGGTATTCATCTTTGGTTATTCCTAAATATAAATGTCTTTTGCCGTCTTTTAATTGAACATTATATTTCGGCTGATATTGCTTGATCAGTTTTGCCTCCAAAATAGAGGCAAGAATTTCAGAAGTTGTCTCTGTCCAGTCAACACCTTCGGCTTTAGCAATCATTTTTTCAGTTTTTATATCAACTGGATCACGAAAATATTGGCGGATTCTTGACCGCAGACTGATTGCTTTACCTACATAGAGAACTTTGTTTTGGCTGTTTTTAAACCAATAGACCCCAGGTTTCGCCGGTATTTTTTTAAAATCTATTTTCATGTTATTGTTGTAGGGAACGCAGATCTCCGTTCCCTACACTAATTCATAAGTATTCACCGGTTATTGAATCCTGGTTATTTTCCAGATCGTCGGGCGTGCCTTCGGCAATTAAATAACCGCCGGCGTTGCCGCCAGTAGGCCCAAGTTCAACAACCCAATCTGCTTGTTTAATAATTTCCAAATTGTGCTCGATTATTATAATAGTATGGCCGTGGCTGTTCAGCTTGCGCAAAACTGCAATTAACCTTTCCAAATCCGCATAATGGAGGCCGGTTGTCGGTTCATCAAGAAGATAAATTGTCGGCTTGTTTTTCCTTTTTACCAACTCCCTGGCCAGCTTTAACCGCTGAGCCTCACCGCCGGACAAAGTCGGCGAGATCTGGCCGAGTTCTAAGTAGCCAAGGCCGATATTGACCAGCAAATCTAATTTGGATTTTATTTTGGGATGTTTAGCAAAAAAATCGGCTGCTTCTTCAACCGTCATTTCTAAAACCTGAGCAATGTTTTTACCCCGAAAATCAACTTCCAAAACCGCGTCTTTGTACCTTTGCCCATTGCATTCCTCACATTCAACTGAAACATCTGGTAAAAATTCCATCTTTATTTCAATTTCACCCCTGCCTTCACACCGGGGACAGCGGCCTTTTTTAACGTTAAAAGAAAAATGGCTTTTGGTAAAACCTTTCATTCTTGATTCTTTAGTTTGGGCAAATAAATCTCTAATTTCGTCAAAAACACCAATGTAGGTTGCCGGGTTGCTTCTTGAAGTTTGACCGATTGGACTTTGGTCAACGATTAAAACCCGGTCAATATTTTCATAACCTTTTAAGGTATTAAACTGGCCTGGCTGTTGATGAAAACGACCGTAAATTTCCCTTTTTAAGGCCGGATAAAGAGTATCTTTAATTAAAGTGGATTTTCCTGAGCCGGAAACCCCGGCAACAACTGACATTGCCCCAACCGGGAATTTTACTGATATTTGCTTAAGGTTATGCTGTTGACAACCGGATATTTCCAGCCAATCGTTAATTTTATCAATATTTTTTTGATCAAACTTTTTCACTTTTTTCCGGCCGCTTAAATATCTACCGGTTAAAGACTTCGGGTTGTTTTTTAATTTTTCCGGTTTCTGGGCATTAACTATTTTGCCCCCTCTTTTGCCTGCCCAAGGACCAAATTCAATTAAATAGTCCGACTGGTTTAAAACACTTTCATCGTGTTCAACCAAAATAACTGTATTGCCTAAATCACGCAGTTTTTTAAGCGTAGTAATCAACCGGCCGGTGTCATGCGGATGGAGACCAACAGTCGGCTCGTCAAGAATATAAAGAACGCCGGTCAAACCTGTTCCCAATTGGCTGGCTAAATTTATCCGCTGAGCTTCCCCGGCAGATAAAGTTGTCGCTTCCCGGGAGAGAGTTAAATAGTCAACTCCGACCGAAATTAAAAATTCTACTCTCGTTTCCAGTTCCGATAAAATTAATTCTGATATTTTTTGGTGGCTGACGTCTTTCAGGTGGCGGAGACTTTTTAGCCACTCAATTAACTCTTCTAAAGATAAATCAGTAACTTGGGCAATATTTTTATCATCTATAAAAACAGACAACGGCTCTTTTTTAAGCCGTGCCCCGTTGCATTGAGGGCAAACTTGTTTAGTCATGTATTTTTCTAAATGCCGGCGCAGTGAATCCGATTGGGTGGTCAGATATCGGCGCTCGATTTTTTTAACTTTAGCGGCTGATACCCGGCTGTGATCGGCCTGAAGTACAACACCTAGTCCACGGCAATTGGGACAAGCACCTAAGGGCGAATTAAAAGAAAATAACCGCGGTCGAAGAGGCGGTAATGAAATTTGACAATCAGGACAACTAAACCGGCGAGAAAAAAGCTTATCAGTAAATTTTTTCGGCCGGTCAGGAAAATCAAAGCTGGTATCTTTGATTTCAGTTAATATTGCTAAACCGTCGGAAAGTTCAAATGAAATTTCAATGTCATCAATCAACCTTTGGTTAAATTCCTTCATATCCTTGGGAAGTTTTGTTAAATTTATTTTGTCGACAACAACACTAATATCGTGTCGGTTGGTCCGAATAAGAATAATATCTTCGTCTAAAAAGTAAAAGCGGTTGTCGATTCTCACCTGCTGAAAACCCTTTTTGGATAAGTTTTCCAGCAGCTGGCTGAACTCGCCTTTTTTACTGCGGACTATCGGCGACAAAATCATCAATCTTGCCTTGCCCTCAGTCGAAATTAAATCATTAATCCGGTCAATGATTTGGCCTGCTACATCTTGCGGCGTCTGCCTTTCAATCGGCCGGCTGCAGGATGGGCAGTTGGGAACACCGATTTTGGCATAAAGCAAACGCAGATAATCATAAACTTCAGTAGCAGTGCCGACAGTTGACCGCGGGTTGTGAGATAGACCTTTCTGGTCAATGGCAATCGATGGCGACAAGCCGTCAATCTGATCAACATCCGGTTTGGAAGCGACACCCAAAAATTGGCGGGCATATGTGCTTAAGGATTGGACATACCGCCTTTGGCCTTCGGCAAAAAGGGTGTCCATTGCTAAACTGGATTTTCCGGACCCGGAAACACCGCAGAAAACAACTAATTTATTTTTAGGAATCTCTAAATCAATGTTTTGTAGGTTATGCTCCCGCGCACCTTTAATTTCTATTTTGTCTTTCATTGTTAATACCAGCGCCGACTTTAGGGAACGCAGATCTGCGTTCCCTACGTCCTGCGATGGGTTAAGTCATTGTATTAGCAGGCTTTAGCCTGCGTTGTTATATTATATGAACTCTGACAAATTGCAAGCCCAAGGTTCCAATAGCATTTAACCTTAGAGGTCAAATAGGTACGTAACCTTGGGAATTTAAGCAAGCCAGTTGTGTAATTTATCAATTTCGTCGCGGACCCGGGCGGCTTTTTCAAACTCCAATTCACCGGCAAATTTATTCATCAGTCTTTTCAGCTGGGATATTTTTTCTTTAATTTCCTTTGGGGTTAACTCTTCCGGATCTATTGCCGGCGGCTGATCATCCCGTTGGCTCCACCCAGGGACAATTTCACCCCGAATCGGCTTTTTAATTGTCTCCGGAGTTATCCCGTGTTTTTTATTGTAAGCGAGTTGAATTTTCCGCCGGCGGTTAACTTCCTTAATCGCCTGTTTTATTGCCTCGGTTTGTTTATCAGCATATAAAATAACTTCCCCGGCAGAATTTCTTGCCGCCCGGCCCATTGTTTGGATTAATGATATTTTTGACCGCAGAAAACCGGAAATATCAGCGTCTAAAATTGCTACTAGAGAAACTTCCGGCAAATCCAGTCCCTCTCTTAATAAATTAACGCCAACTAAAACGTCGTATTCGCCTTTTCTCAAGTCGGTTAATATCTGGCTTCTCTCCAAAGAATCAACGTCAGAGTGAATATATTGAACTTCTATTTTTTCATCACCCAAACGGTCAGGTTCATTTAAGTAACGAGTTAAATCCTCGGCCAGGCGTTTAGTTAATGTCGTTACTAAAACCCGCTCTTTTTTCTTTTTACGGCTGACGATTTCTCTGATCACGTCTTCAACTTGGTTTTTTGTCGGCCGGATATCTATTTCCGGTTCAGTTAAACCAGTCGGCCGGATCAGCTGTTCGACCACCCGGCCGTTTGACCGGTCAATCTCCCACTGCCTCGGGGTGGCAGAAATATAAATTGTCTGAGTTGTCCGTCGTAAAAATTCTTCAAATTTCAACGGCCGGTTATCTAGGGCGGAGGGCAGACGAAAACCAAAATCAATTAAGGTTTGTTTTCTTGACCGGTCTCCCCGGTACATACCGCCTATCTGAGGCACGGTAATGTGCGATTCGTCTATGGCAATCATAAAATTATCCCCGTAAGCATAGTGAAAATAGTCAACCAATGTATGCGGCGGTTCACCCGATTGACGGCCGTCAAAATAACGGGAGTAATTTTCAATGCCGCTGACATAACCAACTTCATTAATCATTTCCAAATCATATTCCACCCGCTGTTCCAAACGCTGGGCTTCAATTAGTTTATCCTGTTTTTTCAGGGTCTTAACTTGTTTGATTTTATCTCGGCGGATTTGTTTAATCGCCGGCTGGATAATCTCTGGGTCAGTTAAATAATGTTTAGCCGGATATATCACCGCCCGGTCAATTTTATCCACTTGACCAGAAAAAGTTTTCCTCGCGGCAATATTGGTTATCTGATCAGCGTCAAATTTTATTTCTAAAATTTCTTCTGAATAAGCAGGAAAAACCTGGAGTAAATTCCCCCGCTGGCGGAATTGACCGCGGGAGAGTTCCCATCGGTTAGCTGAATAATGCATTTCAACCAATTTTTCTTTTAATTTTTCCGGCGAGATTTTTTTACCTTTTTCCACATCGATTACATAGCGTTTGTATTCAAGGGGAGAACCGAGATTGTAGATGCAGGAAACTGAAGCAATGATAATCACGTCTTCTGCCGACAGTATCTGGCTGGTTGCTTTCAACCGAAGTTTGTCAATTTCTTCATTGACTTCAGTTTCTTTGGCAATATAAGTATCGGTCTGAGGCAAATAAGATTCCGGCAGATAATAGTCGTAATATGAAATAAAAAAACCGACAGAGTTGTCTGGGAAAAAATCCCTGAATTCCTGATAAAGCTGGGCGGCTAATGTTTTGTTGTGTGAAATTATCAGTGTTGGTTTTTGGGTTTTGGCAATAACGTTAGCCAAAGTATAAGTTTTACCACTGCCGGTCACGCCAAGAAGCACTTGGTCTTTTAAACCCTGATTAACTCCTTCGGTTAGTTTTTTGATTGCTTGGGGCTGGTCACCAGTCGGCTGAAAATCTGCTTTTAGTTGAAATTTCATCGCCACCTATTTTAACACGCAGTTGGCTAGAGAAAGTTTATAGATTTTTTTGGCGCAATATTTCAGCCTGGGTCGCCGGAATCCAGGTGTCAAATATTTTTTCTAAATCACTCCTTGAACACAAGAATTGACCACCAGATAACCTAAGGTGAATTTGAACTTGCCGGGGTGTTGCCGATCTGCAATTCAAAATTCTTCCAAAAGACCTAAAACAACGGAGTTCTGAGTGGGAGAGGGTGCGTCCATTTCCACTATATGCGTTGTGAACGCGTTCTCTCCAGGATATCATATAACTTTATTATCAAGTTAACACAAATTGCCCTGCCAAGTCAATACCCTAAAAATTATTTTTCTTGTTAGAATACAAACATGAGAATTCAAAAGTTCGTTGTCGGCGAATTGCAGGCAAATTGTTATTTAGTCATAGATGAAATCTCCGATAATTGTTTGATTATTGACCCTGGCGATGAAGCCAATCTGATTTCGGAAAATATTTTGCGTCAGAATTTAAAACCAGTCGGCATCGTTGCCACTCACGGCCATTTTGACCATGTTATGGCGGCTAATGAACTGCAAATGGCTTTTAATATTCCTTTTTATATCCATTCGAAAGACGAAAAAATCCTTGGTTATATGACTGATTCTGCTCAACATTGGCTGAACAGGAAAATAATTGAAAAACCGCCATTAAAAATAAAATATATTAAAGATGGAGACAAATTAAAAATTATGAATTATGAATTACGAATTATTCACACACCGGGGCATTCACCCGGAGGAGTTTGCCTGGTCAACCCGGGCGAGAAGATTATCCTTACCGGCGATACGCTGTTTAAAGACGGCATCGGCCGGACAGACTTTTCATACGGAAATCGAAAAAAAATGCATGAATCACTGAAGAAAATCCGAAATAACTTTAAGGGCTACACCGCCTATCCCGGACATGGGGAGGAGTTTATAATTTAGTATAGTAGATAACACCGTCCGAGGAGTCAGTCAAGCTAACACCTCGGAGGTGCAGCAATCTAGTAGGGGTAGGCTGTGCCTACCTTGTTACGCGGTCGTTCCGTCCGCATAACGGATAACCACGAGGGTTATCCCTACATTTTTCGATGCCCACTCCCGAATTGACTTGTGATTCCTTCTAGGGAACACTGAAATGCGAAAGTCAAGGCTACAAACCTGATTTTTCCATCTCTTTTAAAAGTTTTTTTTGTTCTCGGGTTGGTGAATCAGGTACCTTAATATTTATCTGAACATATTGATTGCCGCGGCGGTTATTAGATCTCGGCGCTTTTACTCCCTTTCCCCGCAGGCGGATCATTGTTCCTGATTCTGTCCCCGGCCGGATGCGTAATTTTACTTCCTCATCATAAACGGTGTCTACTTTAATTGTCCCTCCCAATACAGCAGTTGAAAAAGGAATTTTTTCCTCGACAATAATATCCAGACCCCGGCGGTCATATTTCGGGTGATCGGCGACCTGGACAATTAAATTAAAGTCATCAAACTGCACCCGCTGGCCGGATGAGATTCCGGCTGGTATTTTAATTTTTTTTGATTTGCCGTCTAACTGAACCTCTTTTTCGACCCCGTTTATCGCTTCCATAAAATCGACTTGAATTTGATATGTCGGCTTGCGCGGACGACGCTGACCAAAAGGCGAAGCGCCCCCAAAAAATTGGTTAAAAATTTCAAACGGGTCGGAGAAACCTCCGAAACCTTCAGCTCCGGAAAATGGTGACTCACCACCGCCAAAGTTCCAGCCAGAGGCTGGTCCGCCTTTGGTGGAAAATGTATAAGTAAACGGCCCCTGCTGACCGCCTTGAAAACCACCGGCACTGCCCATACCCTGCTGAAAAGCGGTATGGCCAAACTGATCATAAGCCTGACGTTTTTGAGAATCAGAAAGAACTTCGTAAGCCTGGTTTATTTTTTTAAACTTTTCTTCAGCTTGAGGAGAATCATTTTTATCCGGATGCCATTTTAAAGCTAATTTGCGATAAGCTTTTTTAAGTTCGTCTTGAGAAGCCGATTTATCAACTCCAAGTGTTTCATAATAATCTTTCATAAAACTGCAATATTCAAATATTCAAATATTCAAATGTTCAAAATTTTTGGAAGTTTCGAACATTGATCTTTTGAACATTTAATCTACTATCTCTCCTTCTTCAGCATCATCATCTTTTTTTGTCTCTGGTTCTCCTTTTTTACCGCCCTTTTGAGGCTCCTGCGCACCTGACTGATGAATCTTTGTCCCCACCTGCTGAACAATCTGGGTTAATTCTTCTGATGTACTATCAAAATCAACCTTAGTACTTTCTTGGTCACCAAGAACTTTTTTCGCCTTGGCAACTGCCTCTTCTACTTTTTCTTTGTCCTGATCATTAATTTTGTCCTTATTGTCACTGAGTAATTTCTCAGCGGCAAAAATAACATTGTCTAGATTATTTCGGGATTCAGCAATCTCTTTTTTGCACTGATCTTCTTTAGCGTGTTTTTCTGCTTCTTCCCTCATCTCTTCAACTTCTTCTTCTGTCAGTTGGGTGGCATTTTTAATCTCGATATCCTGCTTTTTACCGGTGGCTTTATCTTTGGCAGTAACTTTTAAAATTCCGTTGGCATCAATACTGAAAGTAACTTCTATCTGGGGTATACCTCTTGGTGCCGGCGGAATACCATCGAGTATAAACCGGCCGAGCGATTTGTTATCGGCGGCCATTGGGCGCTCACCTTGCAAAACATGGATTTCCACTTGAGATTGATTGTCAGCAGCGGTTGAAAATATTTTTGATTTATCAACCGGAACAGTGGTATTGCGGTCGATTAACGGCGTCATTACCCCGCCCATTGTTTCAATTCCCAGGGTTAAGGGAGTAACATCAAGGAGTAAAACATCTTTTACTTCGCCGCTGATTACTGCCGCTTGGATTGCCGCCCCAACAGCAACAACCTCATCCGGGTTAACTGATTTGTTTAATTCTTTACCAAAAAACTGCTTTACTGTCTCCTGGATTTTCGGCATCCTTGTCTGACCGCCGACCATTATAATCTCGTCAATATCTTCTTTTTTTATTCCGGCATCTGCCAAACACTTCTTAACCGGGGCAATTGTTTTTTCAATTAAATCACTAGTAAGCTGCTCAAGTTTGGCCCGGGTTAGTTTCAACTCCAAATGAACCGGCTGACCATCTTTTTGGGTAATAAAGGGAAGCTTAATTTCAGTATCCTGTTTAGTTGATAACTCTTTTTTCGCTTTTTCAGCGGCCTCTTTTAACCGCTGCATTGCCTGATCGTCTTCTTGTAAATTAACATCTTCTTTTTTGCCAAACTGCTCCAAAGCCCAGTCAATAATCCGCTGATCAAAATCTTCTCCGCCAAGGAAAGTGTCGCCGTTAGTCGCCTTAACCTCAAAAACTCCGTCGCCGATTTCTAAGATAGAAATGTCAAAAGTTCCGCCGCCCAAGTCATAAACAGCAATTACTTCGCCTTGCTTTTTTTCAAGTCCGTAGGCCAAAGCAGCGGCAGTTGGTTCATTAACAATCCGGCTAACTTCCAACCCAGCAATTTTTCCGGCCTGCTTGGTCGCCTGGCGCTGGGAATCATCGAAATAAGCGGGAACAGTAATTACTGCTTTGTCCACTTTTTCACCTAAATATTCTTCGGCATCTGTTTTTGCTTTTTGAAGTATTTTGGCGGATATTTCCTGAGGGGTGTAAGATTTGTCTTCCACTTCTATCGCTGCCATACCGTTTTTGTCCTTGACGATTTGATAGGAAACCATTTTTTTTGACTTTTCAACTTCCGGACTATCGTATCGACGGCCGATAATTCTTTTGACGGCATAAACTGTTTGTTTGGGATTTAAAACCATCTGACGTTTTGCCAATTCACCGACTAAACCGTCAACCGGGTTAACTACTGACGGAATTAAATTGCTTCCCTCACTGGTTGGGATAACCTTTGGCTTTCCGCCCTCCATAACTGATACACAAGAATTAGTTGTTCCTAAATCAATACCGATTATTTTACTCATCTTTATTTTCCTTTTTATCCCGTTCTACGGGACCTTTTCCAACAGTAACTTTTGCCGGACGAACTACTTCATTGTTTAGCAAATAACCTGGCTTTATTATATCAATGACCTGATTTCGGCCGCCATTAACCATCTTAACACAATCCATTAGGTCGGCGTCAAATTCTCGATCCTGGCAGCTGATTTTTTCTACTCCCTCACTGGAAAGAACAGACCAAAACTGGTCAACAGCGATTGACAAACCCTTATCTTGCAGTTGTTTTTCCGCCAAAAGAAAATCATCGTAAACATCTAATAATTTATCGATCATCCGAGCTGCCGCCCGATTGCGCCAACTGCATTGCTTGTCCTCTATCCGGCGGGATAGGTTTTGATAATCGGCTAAAGCGCGTTTCAGCTGTGTTTCTAACTGGTTGACCTTCTCACTCAAATTCCTATCTTTTTCTTTCTTCTTTAAATTTTTGCTTTTCTTTGATTTCTTTTTAACGTCCATATTCGGTCAATAAATTGGCAACATAATCAATTAATGGGATAATTTCAGAATAAGGCAGTCTGGCCGGCCCGACAACGCCGATTACCCCACGGTGGGGGGCAGCCTCGTAAGTTTGATAAACAAAACTGCATGGTTCTAAAAACTCCCTTTCTAGTTCTTCACCGATAAGTAAATAAAACGGCTGTTCAATTTCATTTGAAAAAGTACGGTTTACGATTTTCAGCCAATAATCGTTTTTGTCAATCAAGGTTAAGATTGTTTTGGTAACGTCTATATCAAAAAATTCTTTGTACTCTAATAAACTTGCTGTTCCGTAGTTAAAAAATATCCCGTCGGTTGTTGTTGACAAGGCCATTGCCTGAGCCCGCTTAGATAATTCTTTGGTTGCCTCTTTAAGCAAGTCCTCAAAATTGTTTCGGTAATCCCAGATTTTTTCCTTTACGCCTACTTCTTGAGCAACAGAAAGTTTTTTCGGGTCCATTAAGTTCCTAACGTAGTATTTTAACCCCATTGAGGTTGGCAGACGCCCAGCTGAAGGGTGAGGTTTTTTCAGATAACCCAACTGGGTTAATTTGCTCATTTCCATTCTAATTGTCGCCGGAGAAACCTCCATATTGTATTTCTTTTCAACTGTAGAACTGCCTACTGGTTCTGCGGTTTCAATAAACTCTTCAACAACTGATTTCAAAATGTTTATTTGCCGATTTGTTAGTTGAGCCATAATCTCTTTAGACCAAAATTAGATAATTAACCAAGTCTGATTTGGTGCTAGCAATAATTTATCACGACTGCTAAAGGATGTCAAGGGGTGAGCGGCTTAGGAATTCTTTTTATATATCACCGCCAAACAAACAGCGGTAAAAAGAACCACATTTAACCAATGGAATTGACGGATTAGTTGAAGGAGAAGTAAACCGGTTATATAAAAGGCGCCGACGGCGCCAAAAAAAATCTTTTTGAGAAACAAATAAAAACTAAAGAACAAGCTTAGATACAAACTGATTAAAAAAGCGCTTACCCGCCAATAGTCGGTTGGCTGAACAAAGAAAAAAATCAACCAAAAAAGACTCCAAAAAAGGATGGTTGTCAAGTAAATTAACCAGTCAACAAGTTTTTTTTTGGTCCCCCGCTTCATACCTTTATTGTAGCGCAAAAGAATGCGGACTTGGGCCAAAGGCCGATCGTCGAAAAGTCCGCTACTCCAGCCTTTCGAGCTTCTCGAACCTTTTCAACATGTTAAAATTAGATATGACGAGTGAGAATGTAATTAATTTAAACAAAGAGCAGGAAGAGGCAGTTTATTTTAAGAAAGGGCCGCTGCTGATTATCGCCGGAGCCGGTACCGGAAAAACTACCGTAATCACTGAGAGAATTAAATGGCTGGTCACTGAAAAAGGTCTTAATCCCTCCCAAATTTTGGCTTTAACATTTACTGATAAAGCGGCAAAAGAAATGGAAGAGCGGGTTGACCAGGCGATGCCGCTTGGCTATGCCCAGTACTGGATATCTACCTTTCACTCTTTTGGCGACCGGGTTCTCCGCGATGAGGCTCACCACATCGGCCTTAATCCAAATTTTAAATTAATGAGCCAGGCGGAAACAATTCTTTTTCTTAACCAGCATCTTTATGAATTCAACTTAAAATATTTCCGGCCGGTTTCAGCTCCGGACAAATTCCTGGGCGGAATCATCAATCATTTTTCCCGGTTGCGAGATGAAGACATTTCACCAGACGAATATATTGAATTTGCCCGAAAATTAACTAAAAAGGCAGGCAGTGCTGAGGAAAAGATGGAATCAAAAAAAACTACTGAACTGGCAGAGGCTTTTAAAAAATATCAGCAGATTAAAGAAGAAAAAGGCTTTTTTGATTTCAGCGACCTGATTAACTATACGCTTAAACTTTTTCGGCAGCGGCCGAATGTTTTAAAAGGCTACCGGGCAAAATTTAAATTTATTTTGGTTGACGAATTTCAAGACACAAATATCAGCCAATATGAGTTGATAAAACTGCTTGCCCCGCCGAATGAAAATCCGAATTTGACTGCTACCGGCGATGACAGCCAATCAATATACAAATTCCGGGGGGCGGCCATTTCCAACATTCTCTCTTTTAAAAAAGACTATCAAGCCTCAAAAACCGTTGTTTTAACTGAAAATTACCGGTCAACACAAACTATACTTGACCGCGCCTATCAACTGATACAAAAAAATAATCCTGATACTTTAGAATCAAAACTCGGCATCTCCAAAAATCTAAAAAGCGCGAGAAATTTGACCGGCGAAGAAATCGGTTTGTTTTTCCCAGAATCAGGTGAGAATGAAGCGGAGTCAGTTATTGAAACTATTGAGCAATTGGCGGCTAAAAACTCAAACCTAAAAGCTAAAAGCTATGACTATAAAGATTTTGCAATTTTAGTGCGGGCAAATAACCATTCACAGCCGTTTATCAGGGCGTTAGCCCGCCGGGGTATCCCCTACCAGTTTTTGGGCCCCGGCCAGTTGTTCCGCCAGCCGGAAATTAAAAATTTAATTGCTTATTTAAAACTGCTTATCGACCCAATGGATGATATTGCTTTTTTTCAGGTTGCCTCAATGCCGATTTTTGATATATCAGCCAGAAACTTAGCCTTTCTGCGCAGTCAAGCGAAAAGAGAAAACCTATCCCTTTTTGAAATGGCTGAAAAAAACCCGGCGGTTAGCGAACAGATAACTAAGTTGATTAAAATGATCCACCGTCACTTGGAACTGATTTCAAAAGAAACCGGCGGCCAAATTTTATATTATTTTGTTGAAGACAGCGGCTGGTTGAAAGCGCTCCTTAACCCAAAGACTGAAAAAGACCACCAACAAGCCCTAAACCTGGCCAAATTCTTTGAAAAAGTAAAAGCATTTGAGACTAATAATGACAACCTTTTGGTTTTTCATTTATTAAACTGGATAATGCTTCGGCTGGAAATGGGTGAAAGCCCGGTTGCCGCTGACATGGATTGGACAGAAAACAACGCCGTCAACATTATTACCGTTCATTCGGCGAAGGGACTGGAGTTCCCGGTTGTTTTTATGGTTAACCTGGTTAACCGCCGTTTTCCAGCAATCAACCGGCGGGAGAAACTTCCGGTACCGGAAGTTTTAATCAAAGAATATCTGCCCGAAGGTGATTATCATGAGCAGGAAGAAAGGCGTTTGTTTTATGTCGGCATGACTAGAGCAATGGACCAGCTTTATTTTAGCGGAGCCAAATATTATGGTGATGCTAAACGCCAAAAAAAATTATCGCCTTTTATTTATGAAGCCCTTGGTGAAAAAAAGGTTAAAAATCTTCTTGACAACCAGCTACCAGCAACTGACAATCAACCAGTCTTGTTTTCCTGGCAAAAACCGGAAGAAGAATCCAAACCAGTAAAGTTAAACCAGCCGGTAAATTATTTATCTTTTTCCCAGATGGACTCTTTTGGTATCTGCCCGCTGCAGTATAAATACAAGTACATTATTAGACTGCCGTCACCTCCATCTGCGGCGCAGACCATCGGCAGTGTTGTCCATCAAACCTTAAAAGAGTTTTATCAACGCCAAATGACAGCCGAAGGAAAGTTTAGCAAGAAAAAAATGATTGAGATTCTTAACGAAAACTGGTCGTCAAACGGTTTTAAAAATAAAACCCAAGAAAAAGAGGGGAAAGAAGAAGCCAGACAAATGCTTATTAATTACTATAAAAAAGAACTGGCTGACAAATCTTTGCCCAATGTCGCCGGTTTGGAGCAGCCGTTTGGTTTAAAAATTGCCCCGGGGTTGAAAATCGGCGGTATTATTGACCGGGCTGATATTTTAGACAACGGAAAAGTAGAAATAATTGACTATAAAACCGGCAGTCGCGTACCAAAACAAAAAGACGTTGACCACAACGACCAATTAACCCTTTACGCTTTAGCAGTTTCTATTGCCGAAAATTTTTCCTGGCAAAGACCGGTGGAAAAAATAAAACTCAGCCTCTATTTTTTAAAAGAAGGAGTAAAACTGTCCAGCCAAAGAAACAAAAAAGATATTCAGGAATTGAGAAAAAAGATTCTTTCCACTGCCGAGGAAATTGAAAAAAGCAGTTTTCCGCCTAAACCAGGCACTCCTTTTCCCTGCAACTGGTGCGAGTTTAAACTCCTCTGCGACGCCTGGAAGTAAATTTGATATAATATTCATAATATTGTATATTATAGTTATGAATAGAGTTACAGTATCCTTACCAGATAAATTAAAAGAAGAAACAAATAAGTTGATTGATCAGGGCTTTTACGCCTCTTTTTCAGACGCTGTCCGCACGGCACTGCGCAATATTGTTGAAAAAAACAAATACGACTTGTGGGCAGAGGAGGCAAAAAGAGAGTATGAAGCTGGAACCGCTTATATTATGGAGGACGCCGATAATGTTGATAAATACATGGAAGACAAATGAAACTAATCCTCTCTTCACGCTTTCAAAAAGACCTCGATAAACTCCTTAATTCCAATCCACAAATTAAAAGTAAAATTGCTAAAACCTTCAAGTTAATGCAGGCTGATCTAACTTATCCGTCGCTTCGCTTACACAAATTATCGGGAACCGATATCTGGTCAATATCTGTTGATATCAGTATTCGGATAATATTATATAAGGAAAAAGATAACTTATACCTACTCCGTATCGGCCATCACGACGAAGTTTATTGATCCTGCTAGGTTTGGTATAATCATGAAGTCGAGATCAGCGCTCGTAGCTTGAGCCAAAGGCCCATCAGCCTCTGGCTGACAGTGGTTCAACTTCGAGCACGTATGGTTTGCGCTCGTAGCTCAGTGGTAGAGCATCCGCCTCTTAAGCGGAATGCCGGGGGTTCGAGTCCCTCCGAGCGCACAGCACTCTCGCCCAAAACTTACGTATTGAGGCGGGCAGGCCTCCGAGCGCACAGTATTCCCGAGGTTACGTACCTATTTAACCTCTAAGGTTAATGCTAAACTTTGAATGCTTTCCCAGTCGTGGATAGAGACCGGGATAACCTTTCGGCTAAATTGCGAAAGAATTTTCTTTTTTTCAGTTAATTCTTTGTCGTCGGCTAAGTCGTGTTTGGTGAGCAAAATAATTTCTTTTTTAGTCAGTAATTCCGGGTTATACTGCTGAAGTTCATTGCGGATTGTTTGATAATCTTTTTCTGTATCTTTAGAATCTGCACTAATACAATGGAGTAAAACCGGGACTTTTTCAATGTGTTTTAAAAATTTTATTCCCAATCCCCTGCCCTCAGAAGCACCTTCAATCAACCCGGGAATATCAGCAATAATTTTTCCGTCCAAGGCACCAAGGTTCGGCTCCAAAGTAGTGAAATGATAGGCAGCGGTTTTGACCTGAGCTTTAGTCAACTCATTAAGTAAACTGCTTTTGCCGACACTGGGCAGACCAATTAAACCGTAATCAGCAATCAACCGGAGGACAATCCGGATATTTCTTTTTTCGCCAGGCTGGCCGGGTTGAGCAAATTTCGGTGTTGTATTCCGAGACGATCGAAATTCCCAATTACCTTTTCCACCTCGGCCTCCTTGGCAGATTAACTCTTTTTGACCGACCTGGTCAATTTCCATTGTTTCGCCGGTATCCTGATCAATCAAGAGTGAAGCAACCGGCAGTTTTAAAATTAAATCTTCACCGGACTTTCCTGTTTTGGTGTTTTTTCCCCCGGGCTGACCGTCTTCTGCGGAATAAACTTTATTCGGAGCGTATTTTTTCAAGGCCATTATGTCTTCAACCCCCAGACCGTAAACGTCGCCTCCCTTGCCGCCGTTGCCGCCGTCCGGTCCGGATTTTGGCAGCCGGCCAAAAGAAACCAGGCCGTCACCCCCGTCGCCGGCCTTGACTGTTATTTGAATTTCGTCTGTTAACATGGTCTATTATATAAAAACAATAAGGTAATTGCTAAATTGTTCGATGGTT
>CAYYDT010000003.1:28972-34757 GCA_964470705.1 uncultured Gammaproteobacteria bacterium
CAAGGCCTACCCCTACTAAAACATAACCGCCGATTGACAACAACACCTGTTAAAAGGGCAGTTTTGAACGAAGATTAAGCCATTTCCACCGAAGGTTATTGGCAAAATGCACACCGCGGTGTAACAGCGGATTAACAACCAAGTCCCAACTACCGGCAAACTCGACCAAATCACCGCCATATCCTTTCTTAAACCGGTGAAACCCGTACCAACTGTCGGTCTTGTCGGGTTTCGGTCCCAGACTTCCCAACAAATCAAAAGACTGGCAGCCAAGTTCTTTGCCAAGTTTAATCGCCTGCCAGCAAACTAAATTTGAAGCCATCAAATCACGATGGCGGGTTGAAGAAGCTCCGTACGGATAATAAAGGTGGTCTTTCCAGTTTAAAACCACCCAAGCGGCCAAAACCTCACCTTGATATTTGGCTAACAAAATATGGACCTTATTTTTTGGCCCAAGCACCTGCCATAATTTTTGATAATATTCTTTGTTATGCAAGTAAAAACCTTCCCGTTTCATTGTCTCGGCTAAAAGCTGGGTGAAAATCTCCAGACCTTCCTCATCAGATTTTTCAACAACCTCAACTCCCTTGCGCTTAGCCAAACGAATGTTGTACCTAGTTTTGGAATGCATATTGTTAATTATCTCTTTGTCAGATTGACTTAAATCAACAATAAAAGTGTACGTAGCAAATAATTTCTTCTGAGCTTCTTCTAAACCGAACCGGGATAGGTCAACTGGTTTTTCAAATGCAGGAGTTTTATGAACCTTCCCCTTCCTGTTTTTCCAACGTCGCACAACGTGCTCGGGTTCAATAACTAGAAAAGCAATATTTTCTTTTTGGCATAAATCCCGGAAAGCGTTGATAACTTTTTTGCCCGGCAAACTGCACTTAAGCACCTGGCCGGCCTTGTAACCAAATTTGGGTAATTCTCTTGTCAATACCAGATAACCGTCAACCAATTTACCTTGGTCAAAAACACCCAGCCGAATGGCTTCCATACCAACCTTTTCTTTGAATTCACCCCATTCCCAAGTTTGGAAAATGTGTTTAATTACCTGGTTATAATTATCTTTTTCCTTTGATTCAATTTTTCGAATAATCATGGTTACAGCCTAAGGCTTAAGGCTAAAAGCTAAAAGCTAAAAGCTAAAAACTAATATCATAATAACACACTTTGCATTAAGCATTAAGCATTAAGCCCTTAGCCATTTACCACTCCTCCAGCCAGTCGTCGTCATCCCAGTCCCAATTATCTAATGTTTCGGTTGTTTTTTCCGATATAGTTAAATCTTGTGGAATTTTTTCGAGAAAACGCGACGGTGAATTGTAGTTGGTTTTGCCAAAATACAATCTTTTGGCGGCGTAGGTTAAATATAGTCTGCTTTTTGCCCTGGTCATACCGACGTAACACAACCGGCGTTCTTCTTCTAACTCCTCTATTTCCGACATACTTCTAGAATGCGGCAGCAAACCTTCTTCCATTCCGGCGATAAAAACAACTTCAAACTCCAAACCCTTGCTGGAATGGAGGGTCATCAACTTAACCGCCTGATCAGCAATCCCGGCTTTATTTTTTTCCTGAACCGAATATTCCTGCTGAACCAAAGCGACACTTTCTAGGAATTTCTCGATATCAGGAAACTGGCGGGCAACCGAGAAAAGTTCTTTAATATTTTCCAACCGCCGATAATCCTCTTTATCCTTTTGGTCATATTTTTCCAAATAACCGCTGGCAGTAATTATTTGATTAAGCAACTCCGCTGTTGTCCATTTTTGACCGTTATTTTCTCGAATAAACCTTTTTACCCGGCGCTTTCTTCTAACTCCCATATTCTTTTCTATCCTCTGCCAGGAAATGGTATCCTTATCATTAAACCAAACCCTGATCAGAGATAAAACATCTTTGATCTCTGCCCGCTGATAGAACTTCACTCCGCCGTACAAAATATAGTTTACCTGGTAACGGAGTAAGGCGTCTTCCAAGGTTCTTGATTGGGCGTTGGTCCGATATAGAATTGCTATTTCTGACGGATTAACTTTTTCTTGATTGATTAAATTAATTATCTCCTCAACAATATAATTCGCTTCGCCAGATTCGGTTTTTGCCTGAAAAATAACAATTTTGTCACCGCTGTTTTTCTTGGTATAAAGTTCCAAAACCGGATGAAGTTTGTTTTCAGCTATTACCTGATTGGCGGCATCAAGAATTATTTGAGTTGACCGGTAATTGCGTTCGAGATTAATTACTTTTATTTCAGGGAAATCCTTTTTTAAACTGTTTAAATTACGGTAATCCGCTCCCCGCCAAGAATATATGGATTGGGCGGCATCGCCGACAACAGTCAAACTTTGGTTGTTTCCGGTCAGCAGTTTGGTGATCGCATACTGGGATTTGTTGGTGTCTTGATATTCGTCAATTAAAATATGGTTGTATTTTTGATGATAAGTTTGGCGAAGGTGGGGATTATCTTTAAAAAGACGAACAGTTAAGTAAAGTAAATCACCAAAATCCAGGCCGTTTGATTTTTTCAGCTTCTCCTGATAAAACTTATATACCAAACCGGCGTTTTCCTGCCATTGATCCCCGGCTGAGTCAAGAAATGTCTGCCAATCAATTAAATCGTTTTTAGCAGAATTTATCACTGAACTTATTGTTTTCGGCCGGTATTTGTCATCAGGCAGATTCATTTCCTTGATTAAGTTTTTTAACAAATTAACTTGGTCTTTATCATCAAAAATCACAAAATTTCTGGAGATGCCAACCCTATTTGCATGCCGGCGCAGAAGATAAGCGCCAAAAGAATGAAAAGTACCGGCAAATAATTTTGAACTTTGAACTTTGAACTTTGAACTTGGGGAAAGAAGACTTTCCAACCGTTCTTTCATTTCACCGGCCGCCTTGTTGGTGAAAGTCAACAAAAGCAAACCGTTCTCTTTGGTTTCTGCCTGACCGATCAGCCATGCCGCCCGGCAGGTTAAAACCCGGGTTTTACCGCTGCCAGCGCCGGCTAAAACCAGCAGCGGGCGGTTGGCCTGAAAAGTAACTGCTTTTTTTTGATCTGGATTGAGATTTTTTAAAAGATCTTCCATTGCAGAATTATTGTAGCAGATAACAGAACGCGTCACTGTAGGGACAAGTCGCGACTTGTCCTTACAATATAAAATTCACAAATCCATTTGATATACCGTAGTTTCTCCGGAAGAAAAGATTGGGGCGCCGAAAAACAAAAACCTTTCTTCATCCAACTCCGGGTACTTTTCTCTTTCCAGCGGACCGACAACCACGTATTCCACTTGATATTTTGACAGCAATTGTTCAGCTTCCTGGTTATCGCCCTGATAGATTGTTGACACTTCCTCTGCTCTTTTCCCCGGCTGGTCATAACCTCCCCGCCAAAGCCACTCGTGAACTGTCCACCCTTCAACCGTCGGCAGACCGGTCATTGCTGAAAAATGGTTGTACATTGTATAACTGTCACCGACCGCCTCTAAAACAACCGGCTGGCCGTTAATATTTTTATTCAGCCAAAGAACGGCTTCATAATTGTCTGGATAACGCTCTTCAAGGAAATTCATTCCATAAAGCCCGCGGTAAGTTTTTAACCCGCCGTAATAACCTTTAATCGAAAAATAAGGATAGATCATATGACTGGCAAAGCCAACCAGAAAAACAGCCGTATAGAGATATAGCGGTATAGATTTTAGTTTCTCTCTGACGCGGAAGAAAATATAACCGGCGGCAATTGAATAGATTATAAACGACTGATAAACGAGTTTGAACATTGTATTCGACCGGTGGTGTTCGTGGATATAAATATCTTTGACATAAATTATTTCCGGAATAATTATTAATAAAGTAGCAACGATTGTTGTCGCCAAAACAAAGATATCCGCTACCGCAAATTCATAATTTTTAATTTTTAATTTTGAAATGATAATTGCCCAGAAAGAGAGAGCGACAAACCAAAAGAATCCCCAGAGAATCAATAACTGCCACCAAAGCGAGTTGGCATCAACAAAGCGGATTCCTTCAGTCATCGGGCTGAAAGAAATTGCAAAAGGCATGGCAAAGAGAATAGCCAAAATTAGCGTTGCCAAACCCACCAAAGCTGTATTTTTTACAGCCGTAATAATATTCTCCAGTTTTAAGTTGTCTAACGGCTGAAGAAAGATCAAGAAGACAAAGAGGCCAAAAACAAGACCATATATCGGAAACTCCCATGAACTGGTCATATACATTACCGCTAATAGGAAACCTATTAGCGGAATTTTCAATTTCCAATTTTCAATTTTCAAAACCTCTTTTTTAGAAGCCAGTCCAAGACCTAAACTTAATAAGACCGCTAAAAACAATAAAACCACCGGAATATCGTTAACGTGGCCGTGAAGATCGGAAACAACGAAAGAATATATTGGAAACTCATGGATACAGGCATCTTTCGGGTTGGGCGGGTTATAACCGATGAACCTGGTTGCGTCTGGATACCAATACCGGTCGGCACCGTCCTTGAGCACATAAACTATGGTGTGTAAATTTCCGCCTAAAGTTAAAAGCATGGCGGAAATTAAGCCGCCGATAATTAGCTTGCGGGTTATAAGTTTAGAATTTTTAGTTACAAATTTTATTAAATTGGAAGAAAGTGAAAAAGCACCGGTAAACGCCTGGGCAAAAATAGTCGCCATCATTAGATTGTAAGTAATCGCCGGATCAAGACTAGAAATTTTAGTCAAAACTGCGGCAATTAAATGGCCAAAATAGTAATAATTTATTGGTTCGCCGGCAAACCACATATCAACCGGAGGAAACCATTTTGAACGCAAAATTGTATTAACAAATCCAAAATCCATAAACTTTTCCAGCCCCTCAATCCTTGGGTCAAATCCGCGGATCAGCGACCAGAAAACAAGCGTTACTAAAAACATTCCTTCCTGCCAGGCAAAAGTCTGCCAATTGTCTTGAATAATTTTTATCGTTTTTTCTTTGTTTTTCCCCTGACTAAGCCAATAAAAATTAACCGCCGCAAAAACAATGATAATTAAAAATAATGTTTCACGGTAAAAAGGGAAAATCTGGGAGCGGCCGAGAACAAAGGCGGCATAAGAAACAATTAGGATAGAAATTGTCTTGGCAAATATCCATCCCTTGTCCCAAAACCTGCCAAAGATTTTAAAAATTAAAGGCAGTGATAAAGCTCCTAAGAAAACGGTTATCAGCCACCAATAAAAAATTATAAAAATGTCACTAGTCATCTGGAGACATTCTACAATGGTGTATAATTTTTATCAATATCTTTTCAATGAATAAAAATAAACTTAAAATTGGGTTTGACCTTGACGGCGTAATTGTTGATAAACCGTTTTTCATGCCGAAGCCAATAATTGAATACCTCTACCGCGCTCACAACGGCAATCACAAAAAATACCGGATACCAACCTGGCAGCCGGAAATAATCCTACGAAAACTCAGCCATCACTGGGCATTAAGATTACCACTGAATAAAAATTTATTACTAGTTAAAAAAATTGTTCAAAACAAAAATGTTGACGCTTATATTATCTCCGGCCGTTACGGTTTTTTGCAAAACAGGACAAAAGAATGGTTTAAAATCCATAAAATTAACGGCTTATTCGAAAAAGTTTATATCAATGACCAAAACGACCAGCCGCACATTTTCAAAGAAAATATGATCAAAAAATTAGATCTCGACTATTATTTCGACGACGACCCGTTAACTTTTGATTACTTAAACAATAAGATAAAATCAACAAAGTTTTATTTAGTA
>CAYYDT010000004.1:0-28463 GCA_964470705.1 uncultured Gammaproteobacteria bacterium
AGTAAAGAATACCTAGAACAGCTAAAAGCTAAAAGCTATCAACTAAAAGCTATCTTTAATGATCGCAATCTCGGTTTCGCCAAGGCGAATAATCAGGGAATCGAAAAAGCAAAGGGCGAGTATATTTTACTTCTCAACAGCGACACGATTGTTAAGAAGAAAGCGATTGAGAAAACAATTGACTGGATCGACAAAAACCAAGAGGCGGATGTTGTCGGCTGCCGATTATTGAACCCTGACGGCACCAAGCAGGATTCTGTCGGCAAATTTCCGCATCCTCACGCAGTTTTTAAAATGTTGTTTTTAGACTTTTTAACCGGCGGGTGGTCAATGTCATCGCCGGATGAAATTAAGCAGGTTGACTGGATTATGGGCGCATTTATGTTGGTTAGAAAAAAAGTCTTTGACCAAATAGGCGGACTTGATGAAAATATTTTTATGTATATGGAAGAAGTTGAATGGTTTTACCGAGCAAACAAGGCTGGGTTTAAAACCTTTTTTCTGCCAAAAGCAGAAATTATCCATCTTAAAGGCGGCAGTTCTACAACCGGCAAAACCGGTCCGATATTAAATATTTATAAGGGATTAATGTATTTTTATCAAAAGCACAAACCTGGCTGGCAGTTAATTTTAGTCAAGTTAATGTTAAAGTTAAAAGCAGCCGGCGCCTGGTTTATTGGCCTGGTTACTAATAATTATTATTTAAAAAATACATATGGACAAGCTTATAAATTGGTTTAAAAATCGGGGACCACTGATTGCAACGCTAATTCTGCTGGCTGCTGTTCCGCTTTACCCAAAATTTCCACTTCAATCGGTAAAAGGGACTTATGTTTCTATCCGGATGGATGATATTATCGTCGGTATTGCAATTTTAGTTTGCCTGATTAGTCAAGCGCTTAAGGGTTTGCCGCTGCTCAAATCTCGAATTTTAAAGCTATTTTTTATTTTTTGGTCAGCAGGTTTAATTGCCAATCTAGTTGGTTTGACCATCGGCAGTCTAGGCACCTACCAGCTGGCTGCCCTCCACTGGTTAAGAAGAATCCAGTACATGAGTTTGTTTTTTGTCGGCTACCAAGCGGTGAGTAAGAAAAAGGATCTCAAGGATATAACCTGGGTAGTCGGTTTAACTTTTGCGGCTGTTTTTATCTACGCTCTTGGCCAGAAGTTCTGGCATTTACCGGTAATTTCGACAATGAACGAGGAATTTTCAAAAGGCCGGCTTCTTTATCTTGATCAATGGGTAAGGGTCAGTTCAACTTTTGCCGGCCACTATGATCTGGCTGGATGGTTGGTTATTATTTTAGCTTTCCTCCCGGCAGTGATAACAAAAACCAAAAAAGGCTGCTGGCGGGTAGCCAGCTTTATTCTCGGAATAATTTCGCTTTATTTATTAATCCTAACTGCCTCCCGGGTTTCGTTTGTTGCTTATTTAATTGCCATTACCGTCAGCCTAATTTTGTTAAAAAAAATAAAATGGCTGGGAATAGTTTTAATGATTAGTTTGCTGATGGCGTTTACGTCTAAGGAACTGAACGCCCGGCTGAGAAACAGTCTAAAGTCACTGCCGGCAGTGGATCAAAAAATCAGCCAGCTTACTGAGATTTGGGAAACTGAAAGTGAAAAAATCGCCGCTGACTTAAAAAAAATAAGTTTAAGAAGAGAGGATAAGCCGGCTCCGGTTGCTGTTATCCCCGCTGAGCAGGAAAATGGTGAAAGTGAATCAGCAACTGAAGAAACAGCTCCCCAACCAATAGAAAAAAAGGAAAAAATTGTTAAGGAATTGAGAACCTGGCCGACGCCTGAAGAAGCGGCAGTGGCGGCGGCCCGGTCATCAAATATTCGGTTTGTGGTTGAGTGGCCGCGGGCAGTGAGAGCATTCCGCAAAAATCCGTTAACAGGAACCGGTTATTTCTCACTTGGATTGGCTACTGACAATGACTACCTAAGAATGCTCGGCGAAACTGGTATTCTTGGTTTTAGCGCTTTTATGCTGATTATCACTCACTTGTTAATTACTTTCTGGAGCCAGGTTAAAAATAAACGACCGAACTGGAAATATGCCGCCGGATTTATGGGTGTGATAATCGGTATGTTGGCTAATGCCGTTTATATTGATATATTTGAGGCATCTAAAGTAGCCTTTTATTTTTGGCTGGTGATCGGGATTGGCTACAAGATAGGGACTAGGGATTAGGAAATAGTGGATAGTGGATGGTAAAAATATGAAAAGAAAATTTATTCTAATAATTATTTTTAGCTTAGGTTTGGCGGTACGCTTATATAGGATAAATGCGCCGTTGGCAGATTGGCATTCATTTCGACAGGCAGACACCGCCTCGGTATCACGGGAATTAATAAAATCAAATTACCAAATTTTTCAACCCAAATATCATGATTTGTCGAATATTCAATCTGGTTATCAAAACCCGCAAGGATACCGGATGGTTGAGTTCCCAATCTACAATAGTCTGCACGCTTTAACTTACCAATTAACAGACGGTTGTCTGTCGTTTGAAGCCGCCGGCCGGCTGGTATCGATCATTGCCAGTTTAATCTCAGCTTATTTAATCTACTTAATTGTTAAGAAAAAAATTGACTGGCTGACCGGTATTTTAGCGGCCGGCTTTTTCCTTTTTCTGCCTTTCAGCATTTTTTATTCACGAACCATTTTACCGGATAGTTTAATGATCTGCTTTAGTTTGGCAAGTATACATTTTTTAACAAACCCCAAAACCTCAATGTTCAATATTCAAAAAATAATTGGCCTCGTTTTTGGAAGTTTGGCCTTGCTAACTAAACCTTATGCTTTATTTTTGTTGATACCGAGTTATTTGGTCTTGGAAGTTAGAGAGTTGAAAATTAAAAATTTTCTTCGAGTTGCGGGTTACGGGTTAATTGCAGTTGCTCCTTTAATAATCTGGCGGTGGTGGATTCAGCGGTTCCCGGAAGGCATCCCAGTCAACCAATGGCTGTTTAATGAAAACAAGATCCGCCTGCGGCCGGCTTGGTGGCGGTGGCTGTTTGGCGACCGACTGGGTAAACTGATCCTTGGTTACTGGGGGCTGATACCCTTTGGAATTGGGTTGGTATCAACGATTAAAAACAAAATAAACTGGCTTTTTTATTTTTGGCTTGGTGGAATTTTATCGTATTTAGTTGTTTTTGCCAGTGGAAATGTCCAACACGACTATTACCAAATTATAGCTTTACCCATTATCTCTGTATTTTTAGCCAAAGGCGCTTACTTTCTCATTCATCCCCCAGAAAATATTAATAAATATTTTAGTTACTTATTACTTATTACTTCTTGTTTATTACTAGCTGGTTTTTCCTGGTTTCATGTCCGTGAGTTTTATAAAATAAACCATCCGGAAATTGTCACCGCCGGAAAAAAAGCAGATGAAATTCTTCCTCAAGGAGCAAAAGTAATTGCTCCTTATCAGGGCGACACAGCTTTTCTTTACCAAATAAACCGCCGGGGGTGGCCGGCGGTTACTCAGTCAATCGAGGAACTGATTGATTTCGGGGCGGAATATTATGTCAGCGTCAACTATGATCAAACAACCGCTGAACTTAAAGAAAAATGTCAAATAGTAGAAGAAACTGACCAATGGATTATTATTGATTTGAGCCAATGCCACCAATGAAAGTTTTAATGGCAACCCCGTATTTACCGATTGCCGGCTTCTCGGGCGGCCAAACCCGGTCATATAATTTGATTAAGCATTTATCGAAGAAATGTGAGATTACCTTAATATCATTCATTCTGCCCGACCAGGATAAAAATCATATCAAAGAACTAGAAAAATTGTGTAAAAAAGTAATTACTGTTCAAAGAGGAGGTACCTGGCAGTTAAAAAAGATTTTATTCACCGGCTTAAGTCCTTATCCTTTTTTAATCAGCAATTATTATTCACAGGAATTAAAAAAAATTATCAGAAAAGAACTTGAAGAAAATGAATACGATTTGGTCCATGTTGAATGTTTTTATTTAATGCCGAACATTCCAAAGACTGATATGCCGGTGCTTCTTGTCGACCAGACAATTGAATTTGCTGTTTATCAGCATTATGTTCAAACCCTGCCGGGAAAGTTTGCGCTGATAAAACCTTTGCTTTGGGTTGATGTTTTGAAACTTAAATTTTGGGAATTCCATTTCTGGAAAAAGACTGATTGTCTGGTTGCAGTTTCCAGCGACGATAAAAAGTTGATGGAAGAAAAATCAGGCCGGCAAGCAAAAATTGTTCCCAATGCCGTCAACAAAGAACTGCTTTCCAAGACCAACTATCAAAAATACAATCAACCGACAGTTTTATTTGGGGTAGCAAATTTCAAATGGATGCAAAACAAAGAGGCGGTAATCAACCTAGTAAAACATGTTTGGCCAAAAATTAGAAATAAAATGCCAAAAGCAAGATTGAAAATTGCCGGCAGATATTCAAAAGAGTTTTTAGAGTCAACCGGCCTGGTAGAGCCAAATGACCAGTCAATTGAATACGGCGAAATAGACGATCCCCAGAAGGTTTACACCAAAAGCTGGCTGCTGGTTGCACCAATTAAAAGCGGCGGCGGCAGCCGGACAAAATTTTTTGAGGCTATGGCCTGCGGACTGCCGATTTTAACGACTTCTCTGGGAATAGAGGGAATTGAAGCAAAAAACAACCAGGAAGTAGTTGTTATCGACGATTTTAACAAACTCGCTCAAAAGGCAGTTGATCTGCTTAATGACCGAGAAGAGTTAAAGAAAATTGGACAGAACGGCCGGAATTTGATTAAGGATAAGTATTCGTGGAAGGACAGTGCACAAAAATTGTTAACTATTTATAAGGAAATTACCTAAATGCCGGAAGTTGATTTATCAGTTATTATTCTAAACTACAATACCAGGGAATTACTTGACCAGTGCCTTCAGTCTGTTTTCCAGTCACAATTAGACAGGTATACAATGGAGGTGATTGTTGTTGACAACGCCAGCACGGACGATTCAAGGGACTACCTTGAACAGCTGACAGCTAAAAGCTATCAGCTAAAAGCTATCTTCAATGACCGTAATCTTGGTTACTCCGGGGGGAATAATGTCGGCATTAAAAAGGCAAAAGGCAGATATCTTTTGTTTTTAAATTCGGATACCGTAGTTGACACAAAAGCGTTTAGAAAAACTCTGGATTATATGGAAAAAGACAAAAAAGCCGGCGCGCTGACCCCAAAAACAATTTTGTTTTCCGGCGGGATGGATCCTGACTGCCACCGGGGGTTTCCAACTCCTTGGGCGTCGGTGACTTATTTTATCGGCTTGGAAAAGTTATTTCCAAAAACAAAACTCTTCGGCCAATATCATCAACTTTATAAAGACCTTGATCAAATCCACCAAATCGATGCCGGGTTCGGCACATTTCTACTGACCAGAAAGGAAATTATTGACCAATTAGGCGGGTGGGATGAGAAATATTTTTTCTATGGTGAAGATTTAGACCTATTTTACCGGATTAAGCAGGCGGGGTGGAAAGTTGTTTTTTATCCTCAGCCGATTGTCACTCATTACAAAGGCGCCAGCTCAGGCTTAAGAAAAGAGTCAAAGGATATGGGCGTGGTCAAAGTAGACAAGAAAACCAGGGTGAAAGCGGCGAAAGAATCAGTCAGGGCAATGGAAATCTTTTACAAAAAGTTTTACAAAAATAAATATCCGGCAGTGGTCACCTTTATTATTTTAGCGGCGATAAAAATCAAGGGTTTTTTTAGAATTCTCAAACACCAATTAAAATGAAAAAAATAGTCTTTGACGCAAGAATGTACGGGCTGGAACATGCCGGCATTGGAAGATATATTTTAAGTTTACTTAAAAATACAAAAACTCAAAAACTAAAATTTGAATTAATATTATTAGTAAATAAGAGCAAAGTTGAAGAAATTAAAGATGATTTGGGGAGTCAGTTTAAATATGTTCCGGTTAAGTCAAGGCATTATTCACTTTTTGAGCAGATAGAAATTCCTTGGGTACTGCGAAGAATTAAGCCGGACCTGGTCCACTTTCCCCATTTTAACGCCCCGATTTTTTGGCGTAAAAACTTTGTCGTTACCATTCACGATTTGATCAAACACTATTTTACCGGTGTGGAAACAACCACCCGGACTTCCGGCCTCCACTACATAAAACGGCTGGGATACAAAATCCAAATTAACCATGCTTTGAATAATTCAAAATTAATTTTTGTGCCGTCTCAATTTTGGAAAGAGAAATTAAGCAAGGATTTTGGCGTTCAATCAGAAAAAATTCTTGTCACTCCTGAAGCGGTTGAACCTACCCACACTGGCAAATTGAAATTAAAAAACTCAAATAGAAAGAAATTAAAATATAAATTAGAGAAACCTTATTTGGTTTATACCGGTAGTGTTTATCCCCATAAAAACATTGAAGTGGTTTTTGAAGCGCTAAAGAGTCTGCCTAATGTGCAGTTGGGTATTGCCTGCAGCCGGAATGTTTTTACCCGCCGGGTGAAGAAAAAAGCTGGCCAGGCGGGATTGCAAAAACAAGTTAAGTTTTTAGGTTTTGTCCCGGATAACGATTTAATACAACTTTACCGCCACGCTGTCGGGTTAGTGCAACCTTCTTTAATGGAAGGTTTCGGCTTGACTGGCTTAGAAGCAATGGCCGCCGGCACTCCGGTGATTGCTTCTCAGGCAACCTGTCTGCCGGAAGTTTATGGCGAGGCAGCCCTTTACTTTAATCCTCAAGATCCGGCGGAACTGATTGCAAAAATTAAACTTTTAATTGACAATGCCGATCTGCGCCAGGAATTAATCCAGAAAGGACATGAGCAGGTTAGTCTGTATTCATGGGAAAAGACAACCAAATTAACGATTAAGGGATACAAGAAAGCATTAAGGAGTTATGAGTTATAAATTATGAGTTATGAGTTATGAGTTGTAAATTTATAATTAATAATTTTAAATTCAATGAAAGTTGCAATTGTCTACGATTGGGTTAATCGGGGCAGGGGAGGGGCAGAAAGGGTGCTTACGGCTTTTAATCAGATTTGGCCGAAAGCGCCGTTGTTTACCAGTGTTTATCATCCAAAGCAGGCAAAGTGGGCAAAGGTTTTTCCGGAGATTAAACCAAGTTTTATAAACCGCTGCCCGCTGGCGAGGGGGAGAGCTTACTGGTTTTACCCTTTACTAATAATTGGTTTTGAGCAGTTTAATTTTGATGAGTACGATTTGGTCATTTCAGTAACCACCGGCCCGGCAAAAGCGATAATTACCAAGCCGGAAACAAAACATATTTGCTACTGTCTGACGCCGCCGACAAGACAGATATATAATAAGGATTATTTTCCGTTTAACGTGGCGAAAAAACAAGATTTTATCTTTGGCCAGCGGCCGGATGTGTTCTTGGCTACTTGTGGGAATGTTGGTCAAAAAATTAAGAAATACTACGGCCGCGATTCCAAGATTGTGTATCCGGGCGTTGACCTGACGAAGTTTGTTTTGCCTAAAACGCAAACCATCGGCGACTATTTTCTCGTCGTTTCAAGATTGGTCAGCCACAAAAAAGTTGGTCTCGCAGTTGATGCTTTTAATCGCTTGGGGTGGCCGCTGAAAATTGTCGGCACAGGCCGGAGTGAAATAAAACTTAAACTTAAATCAAAGAGAAATATACAATTTTTAGGCCAGGTATCTGACAAAGAACTGGTTAAACTTTACCAAAAATGCCAGGCAGTTGTTTTTCCCCAGGAAGAGGATTTTGGTCTGGTGCCGATTGAAGCGCAGGCGTGCGGACGACCGGTAATTGGCTATCAAGCAGGCGGGGCGCTGGAAACAATTATTCCTGGAAAAACCGGTGAATTTTTTTCACCGCAGAAACCAGAAGCCTTAATAAAGACACTGAAAAATTTTAATCCCCAGGATTATTCTCCCCAAATCTGCCGCCGCAACGCCGAACAATTTTCTTTAGAAAAATTTAAAAAAGAAATCAAAACCTTCGTAGGGAGCGCAGATCTGCGTTCCCTACAATTATGAAATTATATTTAGAAATTTATGGTATAGTATTATTACAAAAATGAAGCCGGTGATTATGTGCGGTGGAATCGGAACTAAAATGTGGCCGATGAGCCGAAGAAAACTACCTAAACACTTTGTCCCCCTTTTTAACAACAAGTCATTGTTTCAACTTAATGTCGCCACCTTGAAAAAAATGTTTCCACCGAAGGGTATTTACATTCAGACAAACCGAGAACAATCTACCATTGCCCAAAAACAGGCACCGGAAATACCAGAAGAGAATTTCTTTATTGAACCCGAACTACGGAACCACGGGCCGGCAACCGGCCTTATGGCAGCTAAACTTTATCACCTTGATCCTGACGACCCGTTTATTACTGTCCAAGCAGACGTTCTTCGAAAACCTGAGGAAAAATTTTTAAAAACTATTGAAAGTGTAGAGAAATTAATAATTAATGAGAAAAAATTGGTTACCGGAGGGATTAAACCTGAATACGCAATTATGGGGGTTGACTACTTGATCGCCAAATATAAGCCAGTTGTCAAAGAAGGAATTAATTTCTTCCGAATGGAAAAATGGCTTGGCCGGGACTCAAAGGAGGGAGTAGAAGAATATTTGAATAATAAGGCTGTTTTTACTCATGCCAACCATTATGCCTGGACACCAAAATTAATGCTTGAAGCTTTTAAAAAATACAAGCCGGATTGGCACCAGTTGTTAATGAAAATGATCCCTGCTATTGGAACTAAAATTGAAGAAAAAGTGATAAAAGAAGAATATCACCAGATGCCTAAAGGCCCGGTTGAAGAAGTAACGGTTCATGCATTAACGGAAGGTTATGTTTTTGAATGTCTATTTGACTGGATTGATTTTGGCACTTGGGAATCGCTGGCTAATTATTTCCGAAAACATGATCAAGACAAACTTACTCCAAAAGACACCCTGCTGATTGACTCTAAAAATTGTTTTCTTAAACTGCCGAAAGAAAAGTTTGGCGCCGTTATCGGAGTTAAAGATTTAATAATTGTTGACACCGGCGACGCCCTGCTTGTCTGCCATCAAGAAAAATCCGGTGAAGTAGGTAAAATCGTAGATTATTTAAAAACCAATAACAAAGAAAATTTGTTATGAAAGAAAAAACTTATCAAGTATTAAAACGAATTATTGACATTGCCGGCGCTTTAATTATCGGCATTATTTTTCTGCCCTTTTTGGTTATCATTGCTTTGTTGATCAAACTCCATGACGGCGGCCCGATTTTCGCTGATATTCCTCCCCGCGTCGGCAAAAACGGCCAAAAATTTCATTTATATAAATTTCGGTCAATGATTGAAAATGCTCACAATATTCTTCGTGAAGACCCGCAGTATGCTGATCTTTATGAAGAATACAAAAAAAATAGTTATAAATTGTCAGTAGATGCCGACCCAAGGATAACGCCGATCGGCAAATTTATCCGCAAACATTCACTTGACGAATTTCCCCAGATTTTAAATGTTTTAAAAGGCGAAATGAGCCTAATCGGACCGCGGGCTTATTACCCGGACGAATTGGAAGCTCAACCAAAAAAATTTCCCCATGTCCAAGAACTTATAAAGGAGGTTCTAAGTGTTAAACCGGGTGTTACCGGATTATGGCAGGTTTCCGGACGCAACGATATTGATTTTGACGAAAGAATCAAACTCGACGCTTGCTATGCGAACAAAAAATCGTTATTATTTGACTTATGGATATTGATAAAAACACCCTGGGTAGTGATAACCGGCAAAGGAGCCGAGTAGTAAAATGGCTTAAAAACCACTGGATCCCAGTCGTCATCGGTTTGTTTTTGGGTACATTGTTAAGCCTTTCTTTGGCAATAATTCTTCCGCTTCGAAATTTTGCAGCCAGAGCTGAAGAACTCAAACCGCAGGCAGGGGAAATAATGGCTGCAGTTAATGAAAAGGATTTAACTAAAATAAAAGCCAAAATTAATGAGATGCAGACTGAATTAAAACAATTGGATGAGGCTTATCAAGGTTTGTTTTTAGTTAAACACCTACCTTATTTTAAAACTTACTACCAGGACGGCGAAAAAGTATTCGCCGCCGGCCAGGAAGGCCTGAAAGCAGGGCTTCTGGTTGTTAAAGCAATTGAGCCTTACCAAGACTTTCTTGGCCTGGACCAAGACGATGGATTAACCGGCGACGGTGAAAAAACCGCTGAGGACAGAATTGATTTTTTAGTTGAAGGGCTGACAAATATTAAACCCGAATTGGAAGAAATCAGTCAAAGATTAACCGCAGCAGAGAATTACTTAAATGAAATTGATGCCGACAATTATCCCGAGGAATTCCGGGGAATCAAACTCAGACCGCAAATAATTTCCACTCAAAAAATGGTCAGCGACATCAACCTTCTGGTCAGTCAAGGCGGTCCGCTGATTGAAAAAGCTGATTGGCTGATGGGGGTAGATGAACCAAGAAATTATCTGCTTATTTTTCAAAATGACGCTGAACTTCGGCCAACCGGCGGTTTTTGGACCGCTTATGGAATCCTCGAGATTGATGACGGCGACGTTATTCCAAAAATATCAGAAAATATTTATAATCTGGACAATGTTTTTAACAGCCGTATTGAACCGCCTCGGCCAATTAAGGAGTACCACAAAAATGTTTATTACTGGCATCTGCGGGACATGAATCTGTCACCGAGTTTCAAGGAATCAATTGAAACTTTTACCGAATATTATAATGAACTGCCAAACGCAATTGAATATGACGGCGTCATCGCCATTGACACTCAGGTTTTAGTTGATCTGATTAATGCTTTAGGCGGTATTGGTGTACCCGGCTGGGGCAACTACACTGGTGAGCCGGACGACAGGTGCTGGGGCTGCCCGCAGGTAATTTACAGGCTGCAGGATTATGCCACCAGGCCGCTGCCGACGATGAGAGAGGACAGAAAAGCATTTTTATCGCCAATGATGCACTCAATAATTGCCAACGCTCTCGGTTCGCCGAAAGAAAAGGTCGCTGAATTAGCCCAGGTTGTTTTTGATAATTTCAACCAAAAGCACTTACTGGCTTATTTTCCGGACGATGACCTGCAGCAGGCAGTAGAAAAATTAAATATCGGCGGAACTTTAACCGCTACTGACGACAAAACAGACTATTTTCACCTTAACGACTCAAATTTTGCCGGCGCAAAGTCAAACATGTTTATTGAACAACAAGTTGAACAAGACTACCAGATCGAGGATAACAAAATAATTAAAACCGTCACTGTTACCTATAAAAATACCGCTCCGCCGTCAAACTGCAATTTGGAGGCCGGCGAACTTTGCCTCAACGGGCTTTACCGCAACTGGTTTAGATTTTATGTGCCGGAAGGAAGTGAGTTGATTGATATGAAGGGTTCGGAAGTCGAACCGGTAATTTACACTGAAAGTGGAAAAACTGTTTTTGAGGGATTTTACGGAGATACTTACCCGCTTCACCCCAAAGGTAGCACCCGGGTATCGATAACTTACCAACTTCCATTTGAAGCCGGAAACAGTTTAAATCTCTTGGTCCAAAAACAACCGGGAACAGATAATCCCCTTTACAAAATCTTTGTCAACGAAAGTCCGGTTGAAGAATTTAATCTTACTACTGACAGAGAACTTAACCTTTCTTTATAAAGATGGCGTCACGAAACTTTGTTGTTCAGGGAGTGGTAATCGGCCGAACTGATTTTGGTGAATCAGATAAAATTATCGACCTGATGACTGAAGACCAGGGCAAAATAAGGGGCCTGGCCAAAGGGGTTAGAAAAATCAAGAGCAGGAGACTGGGCAGTTTGGAACTGTCCAATCTGATAAAAGCTCTTTTTTACCGGGGGAAAACTTTTGATATAATTACAGAAGTTGAAAATTTGGACTTTGATTTAGATTTTAGGAGAGACGAAACAAAATTGGGAACAATGATGTATGTCTGCGAATTAACCAGCCATCTTGTTCCTGAAGGTGAAGAAAATAATCAAGTTTATCACCGTCTGTTAAGGGCAAGAAAAGATATTAAAAACGGGCAATGGGGTAAAATAGTCGAGTTTGAGGCGGATATTTTGCAAATTTTAGGATACGGCTTAAAGTTAACAACAAAAAACTTGATCGCTGAAAAAAATTACCGCCGTGCCCACCTTGAACTTAAATCGCGGATCGAAGATGTAATTGAACATAAATTAACAAGTTTAGAAATTTTTAAATAATGGCAGATAATAAATTAAGTAAAATTGTTGCACTTTGCAAACGCCGGGGGTTTGTTTACCCCGGGTCAGACATCTACGGCGGACTGGCCAATAGTTACGCTTACGGACCGCTGGGAACAGAATTACTCCGGAATATAAAAAATCACTGGTGGGAAAACTTTGTAAAAAACCGGCAGGAAATTTACGGTCTGGAAACGAATATTATTATGCATCCCAACGTCTGGAAAGCCTCCGGCCACGTTGACAGTTTTACTGACGTGATGGTGGAATGCAAAGGTTGTAACAACCGTTTTCGAGCCGACCACTTAATTTTTAAGGCAACTGGGGAAAATGTCGAAGGGAAACAAATTAAAGATTTAGAAAAAATAATTAAGGAAAAAGAGATTAGCTGTCCTAATTGCGGGGCAAAAGAGTTTAGCCGGCCGAAAGAATTTAATATCCTTTTTGTTTCCTCGCTGGGAAGTGTACCAAAGGAATCTTCAACAGTTTATTTGAGAGGTGAAACCGCTCAGGGAATGTTCGTCAGTTACAAAAACGTTCTTGATTCACTATACCCGGACATCCCTTTTGGGTTAGCCCAAATCGGCAAGGCTTTTAGAAATGAAATTACACTCGGCAATTTTATATTTAGGACTTTCGAATTTGAACAGATGGAAATTGAATATTTTATCAAAGAAAAAGCCTGGGAAGAATGCTATGAACAATGGAAAAAATTAATGATTGATTGGGTTACCGGCCTTGGTGTCAGTGAGGACAAGTTGAGGTGGAGGAGACATACGGATGACGAGTTGTCTCATTATTCAAAACGAACCGAAGATATTGAGTATGATTTTCCTTTCGGCGGGTACAAGGAACTTTACGGTTTAGCCTACAGAACAGATTACGATCTTAAGCAACATGAAAAACTTTCCGGAGCCAACTTAAAATACAGGGATAAACAAACTAAGAAAGAGTTTTACCCTCACGTAATTGAACCAACTTTCGGCGTTTCCAGAACACTGCTTGTTTTACTTCTCGAAGGCTACCGGGAAGAAAAGGTAAAAGGTCAAAAAAGGGTTTATCTAAAATTTAAACCGGAAATTGCCCCTTACAAAATGGCTGTTTTCCCGCTATTGGCAAATAAAAAGGAATTGACAGCAAAAGCAAGTGAAGTTTATCAGCAATTAAACAATAAATTTTACGCAGCCTGGGACGACCACGGCAATATCGGCAAACGCTACCGCCGGCAGGACGAGATCGGCACGCCCTGGTGTGTTACAATTGATTTTGACAGTTTAAAAGACAACACGGTTACTGTCCGCGACCGGGATACAATGAAACAAGAAAGGGTTGACATTTCAAACCTGGAAGATTATTTTAATAATAAGTTAAAGAAGAATGGATAATAAACAAAAATTAATTATCGGTGCCGTTGTTTTTATTTTATTTATCGGCATTGGCGCCAGTTGGCTTTTTTGGTGGGGAAAAGGTTCAGCAACTGAACCTGAAGCGGAACAAGCCGGCGAAAAACAATCAAAGGAAGTAAAGCCGGCATTAACCGAAGACCAGATACCAGTAATCGACTTGGAAGTTAACCCTGACAGGAGCGGTGGAGTTTTGAAAATTTCAAGTATTGATTCGGATTTTAGCCAATTGGAATATGAATTAATCTATACAGCGGAAAGCGAAGGCCTGGAAATTGAGCGCGGTGTTGCCGGTGGCCCAATAAGCGTTCCGGAGTCGGGAACAATAAGCGAAAAGATTTTGTTCGGCACCGAAAGTTGTTCAACCGGGGTTTGCCATCGGAGAATTGACAAAAACGTCAGCCGCGGAAAAGTGATTATCAGATTGTTCAATGATCAAGATCAATCATGGTCAGTTGAAAAAGAATTTACTATTGAAGAAGCCGCTTCCGGCGGCTACAAGGCTGTCTTTACCGAATAACTCCACGCTCACTCCCGTACTAGCAGACTTTAGTCTGCGTCAATCCACGCACGCTGAAGCGTGCTAGTACAAGTCATTTTTTGCCTCTTGACAAAGCCGGCCCTATAATGGTTAAATGGTGTTAAGTGGTGATTAGTGGTGAATTTCGGTGAATTAAAATGGCCAACCAACTATTAGGACAATACCAGGCAAATGTCGGTGGAAAAGGCAGAGTTGCCTTTCCCAAAAAACTGCGTCAAATTCTAGGAACAAAAATCATCTTAACCCGCGGATATGAAGGTTGTTTAATTGCCGTTTCAGAAAAAAAATGGCAGACATTAACCGAGGCAACAGAAAAAAAACCATTCGTTATTGGGCCGGCCAGAGATACAGTCAGATTTTTGCTTGGCAATGCTGCTTATGTCGACCTGGACGACCAAGGCAGGTTTGTCATCCCACCGCATTTACGCCAGTACGGCAAGATTGAAGATTCAGCTATATTTTTGGGTTTAAGCAAATATGTTGAAATCTGGTCAGAAAAAAAATGGCAAGAGTACCAAAATTATTTGTCAAAAAATATTGACCATATATCAGAACGACTGAGTGAGGAAAATGTCTAAGAAAGTTGAACACGTTCCTGTACTTTTAAAAGAAGTTTTATCGGAATTGAAGCCCAAAAAAGGTAAAAAATTTATTGATGCCACAGTCGGTTTCGGAGGACACACTAAGCATCTGGTTAAACATCAGACCGAGGTTTTAGGTATTGATTGGGACCCGGAAGTTTTAGAACGTGCCAAGGAGCGTCTTTCCAGTTGCTGCCCTGACGCTAGTTGGCACTTAGCCGAAGCCAATTTCCGGAGGTTAAAAAAGGTTAGTCAGAAAAAAGGCTTTTTTCCGGTAGACGGAGTGCTGTTTGATCTCGGCATTTCCAGGTGGCATTTTAAAAAAGCCGGCCGGGGGTTTTCTTTTGACGATCAAAACCTGGATATGAGAATCAACCCGGAAACTGATCAAACAGCAAAGGACATTATTAATAATTATTCATTTGAGGAATTAGATGAACTTTTTACAAAACTTGTTCAAGAAAAGTTGGCTAAACCAATTGCTAAAGCTGTGGTTAACACCCGTCGGCGAAAGCCGATAACCAGCGGTAGGCAACTGGCGGATTTAATAGAAAAGGTTTATCAGGAAAAAAAGGCAAAAACCAAATCACATCCGGCAACAAAAATATTTTTGGGGTTACGGATAAAAGTCAACCAGGAACTGGAAAATTTGGAAGAAGGATTAAAACAAGCGATTGAAGTATTAAAGATTCAAGGCAAGGTTTTAGTAATTACTTTTCACTCGGGTGAAGACCGGCTGGTTAAGCTTTTCGGTAGAGAATTAAAAAACAAAGGACAAGTTGAAACAAAACTGGTTTTTCCAACTAGAGAAGAAATCAAAAAAAACCGGCTGGCGAGAAGCGCAAAATTACGGGTTATAAAAAAATTAAAATGAAAAGATACATATTTTTTATCATTTGCTTAATAATAATCAGCGCCGCTGTTTCTGTTGGCGTTTCTACTTCGGTAATCTCATTGCAGGACGAATATATTCAACTTCGGCAAAAAGAAAAACAACTGATTGCTGAAAACAACCATTTGGCCAGAGAGACAGCCCATTTAGCTTCTTTACAAAGAATCAGTGAAAAAGCAGAAGAACTTGGTTTGGCAAAAATAGATAACCAATTGATTTACATTGATAAAGACATTTATGCCGCCTTAAGATAAAAAATGAAACAGCCAAGGCTTACTTTTTTTTTGTTTTTATTCGGCGGGTTTAACTTACTAATCTTGGGAAGATTTTTTTACTGGCAGGTAATCAGGGGAAACGACTTGTCGGCAACTGCCAAACGACAACGCCTGGAAATCGCAGAAACCCAAGCACCTAGAGGGACAATTTATACTGATGACGGCTATCCAATGGTAATTAACAAAACAACTTATGACCTTAATCTCTATCTTCCTAATTTGGACGCCACCAAGGAAGAACTGGCAGGAAAATTAGGTGAAATATTGGCCGAAAGTGATCAAGAAGAAGTAACCGAAGCAACTTCATCGGCAATTTTGTCGACTTTGTCCAGCGATAAAAATTGGTTTATTCTCAGTCGCAACTTACCTGAAGAAAAAAAAGAAAAAATAGAGGCATTAAATTTTAACGGTGTTGATTTCTCAGAAAACTCGGTCCGTGATTATCCGGAGGCTAGCATGGCCGGCCACCTTTTAGGCTTTGTCGGATCGGATGATACCGGCGACCCCCAAGGCTATTTTGGTTTGGAAGGCTATTATCACCAGCAATTATCTGGCCGGCCGGGATTATCAATAGAGGAAAATAATCCCTTTGGGCAGGTTATTTTAACCGGAAGCCGAATAGAGGAAAAAATGGAACCGGGAATGAATTTAAATCTGCATTTACAACGACCGGTCCAATATATTCTGGAAACTGAATTAAAAGCAGGCATTGAAAAACACCAAGCGGAATCAGGGATGGGTGTGATTATTGACCCGCAGACTGGAGCTGTTTTAGCAATGGCTAGTTTCCCTAATTATCACCCAGGAGAATTTTCTAAATTCCCCGGCGAAACTTATTCCAATCCAATAGTTGCCGAGGGATTTGAACCAGGTTCTATATTTAAACCGCTAATCATGGCAGCTGCAATAGAAGAAGGCTTAGTCGAACCGTCAACGGTCTGCACCAAATGCGACAGCGCCAGAACTATTGGTGAACACACAATTAGAACTTTTGATGACCAATACCACCCGGATTCAACAATGACCGAAGTAATGCAAAATTCAGACAACGTTGGTATGGTTTTTGTTTCTGACCGGCTTGGCAGACAGAAAACAATTGACTACTTGAAAAAATTCGGATTCGGCGAAAAAACCGGAATTGACCTCCAGGAAGAAGCAAAGTTAACTATCAGGGATGAAAAAGACTGGTATCCAATTGACGTTGCAACTGCTTCTTTTGGACAAGGAGTACTGGTGACGCCAATCCAGTTTGTCCGTGCCTTTGCCAGTTTAGCCAACGGCGGCAAACTAGTAAAACCCAAGGTGGTAAATAAGATTTGGTCAAGAACTAAAGACATTTATCAATTTAAACCAGAAGTTATTAGCAAACCAATCAGCCCGGAAACTGCAGAAAAAATGAAGGAAATGCTGGTTAATGCGGTAGAGAATGGACACGTCAAATGGACAAAACTAGATAATCTGGTTGTTGCCGGTAAAACAGGTACCGCCCAAATCCCAATCGCCGGTAATTACGCTGAAGACAAAACTATTGGTTCTTTTATTGGTTTTGCTCCAGCCGACGAACCAAGGTTTGTTATGCTGATCAGTTTAAAGGAACCAAAAACCTCCCCCTGGGGATCAAATACAGCGGCACCGGTCTGGTTTTCAATTGCTGAAAAATTAAGTTATTATTGGGGTTTATAAATGAAAAAACAATTAAGCAAACCTGATTGGGGATTGATCAGTTTAACTATCTTTTTTATCTTTACCGGATTAATAATGATTGGCGATATTTCAATGATTCAAGCCGAAATTACGTTTGGAGATAAGTTTTACTTTTTAAAAAGACAACTTGCCTGGGCAGGAATTGGCGGTTTTTTCGGCATATTAGTCAGCCAAACCAATTACTGGATATGGAAAAAGTTATCTAAAATCGTTTTTTTAATCAGTTTGGTTTTACTAGTGATTGTCTTTTTGCCCCAGATAGGTATCAGCGCTTACGGAGCTAAAAGATGGCTTAATTTGGGATTTATCAACCTTCAGCCAACCGAACTAATGAAACTTGGCGTTGTTTTTCTGCTGGCAACTTTTGCTGACCGGGAAGAAGAGTTATCTTTAATCCAGCAGTTATTTTATATTTTAATTCCGGTTGGACTAGTTTTAATCCAGCCGGATTTCGGTTCAACTGTTTTGTTAATCTGCACGGCAGCAGCAATCTGGTATTTCGGCGGCAAAAATTTGATTGGACTGACTGGACTAGCAGTTTTAGGAATTGTTTTAGGTTCTCTGCTTATCCTTTCCTCACCCTACAGAAAACAACGTTTAATGGGATTAGTCAATCCTTTTTATGACCCGCAAGGAAAATCTTATCATGCTTACCAATTAGCTCTTACCTTAGGATCAGGTGGTGTTTTTGGCCGGGGGATTGGAAATTCACGACAAAAATACCAATATCTGCCGGAAATCACCACCGACTCGATTGTTGCTGTTATTGGAGAAGAATTTGGTTTTTTCGGCCTGACCGTTTTTGTTTTTCTTTTTTTCTGTTTGATCGGCCGGGGGATTAAAATTGCCAGGTTTGCCCCGGATAAGTTCGGCCGGGTACTGGCCGGCGGGCTGACAGCGCTGATTGCTTTCCAAGGGCTGATCAACCTTGGAGCAGTGGCAATCCTTTTGCCGATAACCGGAATGCCCTTCCCGTTTGTCTCTTACGGCGGGTCATCGTTGATTGTTCTTCTAACTGCTGTCGGCATTCTTGCTTCCATCTCCCGCTACTCAACTGCCGGCAAATAATCATCTAAATGTCAGTGCAAAACCTCTTCGGATTCTTCGTCACTATGTTCCTCAGAATGACGCTTGATACCGCCGCCGTCACCCAAAACACCAAGGTTACGTACCTGTTTAACCTTAGAGGTTGACAAGTTATAGGGTGGGGGAGAAAGTGTGCTAAACTTAGGTATGAAAAAAGTTGTTATTACCGGTGGCCACATAACACCGGCTTTGGGAGTTATTGAAGAAATTAATAAGGAAAAAGATCCCTGGCAGATATATTACTTCGGCAGGAAATACGCTTTGGAATCAAGCCGGGAATTTTCTTTTGAGTACCGGACCTTTCAAAACAACCAAAAAGTTAAGTTTATTCCACTGACTACCGGCCGTCTGCAAAGAAAATTAACTCCCCAGTCAATAAAAAGTTTTTTAAAAATTCCGCTTGGTTCTATTTCTGCTTTTAAAAATTTAAATGAGATTAAGCCTGATCTGGTAATCTCCTTCGGTGGATATTTATCGGTGCCGGTGGTGTTTTCCGCCTGGCTGGCCGGTATTCCCTCAATAACCCATGAACAAACACGAACAGTCGGCCTGGCAACAAAAATTAATAAATTTTTTGTTAAAAAAATCGCCGTTTCATTTCCAGAAGTTATCGGCAAATTACCGGCAAAAAAAACTGTCTTAACCGGCAACCCGGTTGAATCCGGTGTTTTTAAATATCAACCGCCCAAAAATGAGTTTCCGTTTGCGGAAATACTGCAGTCAAATAAGCCGCTACTGGTAGTGACCGGCGGAAAAACAGGCTCGCAGACGATTAATAAAAACATACTAAAAATAAAAGGCCGGTTGACGGAAAAGTTTTTTATTTTTCACCAAATTGGGCTTGACCCGGCGATAAGAGAAACCTGTGAAGACAATTACATCAGTCTCCGGTTTCTCGATAATCAAGAATTCGGTTGGCTGATCCGGCAGGCAGACCTGATTGTCAGCCGAAGCGGGGCCAACATCTGCACCTATTTGGCATCAATGAAAAGAAAAGCAATTTTAATTCCAATTCCATGGTCATCTGAAAATGAACAAACCAAAAATGCTTTATGGCTGGAAGGAATCGGATTGGCCAAAAAAATTGAACAAAGAAACCTTAGTCCAAAAAAGTTGTACAACGAGATAATTTCCTTGATGCGATCAGAAAAGGAAATTAAACTGCCTGATTGGTGGCAGAAGGCAAATCCAAGGACAGCCGGCAGAAAAGTTTGGTCTTTAGCTAAAAATGAAACTTAAGCAACTGCCATTAGCAATATTATTTTCAGGATTAATTTTGCTTTTTGAGTTTAAAGTACTACCATATTTAGTAAGCGAAGTTAAAAATTTGAATAAAGATGTTTATGTTCCAGTTCAGGATGTTGAATTTTTCAAAAATAAATTAATGAATACATTAAGAGAAGAACAAATTGAAATTATCTCCGGCCCGTTGGGAAGACCGGAAATATTTGGTTTGGAAATGATAATTAAACAGAAAAATTATCCAATGAAAATAATTTTTTCTACACAGCAGCCACCGCAAACTCAACTTGCCTCTTTACAACTGATTTTAAAAGAAGCTAAAATAAGAGAGAAGTTATCCAGGGGAGAACCCCCAAAATTAATTGATTTAACCGGAGATAAACCATATGTCTCGTTCTGATTTAGTTGTCGGTTTAGATATCGGCAGCAGCAAAATAGTTACTTTAGTCGGCCAGCATTATACCGAGGAGGAACGGCTGAATATTATTGGCGTTGCTAACTTCCCGGCAGAAGGGATGCGCAAAGGTCAGATTGTTGATATTGACAAAGCAACCCAGTCAATGATAAAAAGCATTGAAGCGGCGGAAAGAATGGCAAATTATTCAATATCTTCCGCTTATGTCAGCATATCAGCGCCGCACATACAATCTTTAAATTCACGGGGGGTAGTTGCTGTTTCAGACAGCGCTGGAGAAATAAGAGACGAAGATGTTGAAAGAGTCATCGAAGGCGCAAAAGCGGTTTCACTGCCTTCATCCCAGGAAATACTCCACGTCATTCCCAGACATTATTCTGTTGATGGTCAGTCTGGAATAGTTGACCCAGTCGGCATGGCCGGTGTCCGGCTGGAAGTTGAATCGCATATTGTTACCGCTTCTTCCCCGGCATTAAGGAATTTAAGCAAATGTTTGGATGAATCCGGAATTAATGTTTTAGACTATGTTTTTTCAGGCTTTGCTTCCGCGGAAGCAGTTTTAACTCCAACCGAGAAAGAACTCGGTGTCATTTTGATTGATATGGGGGCAAGCGTAACCGCTCTAACTATTTATCATGAAGGCGCACCGGCTTACTCTAGCGTTATTCCAATCGGTGCAAAAAATGTCACTAATGATTTAGCTATTGGTCTTAGATTATCTTTGGATGAAGCCGAAAATTTGAAACTCAACTTGACAACTGAAATGGACGCTGAGGAAGAAATCAGTCTGAAAAAAATGGGTATCAGCCAATCTGACCAAAAAGTATCAATTAAAACAGCCGTAGATGGTATTGTTGCCCCGCGTTTAGAAGAAATTTTCAAAATGATCAGGGACGAAATACGGGATAGCGGTTTTGGCGGCGCAACTCCGGCAGGGGTTGTTTTAACCGGCGGCGGCGCCCAAACTGCCAGGATAAAATATAACTGCCAGCACACACTCGGCCTGCCGGTAAGGATCGGCCAGCCGGATAATATCGGCGGTATTGTCGATGAATTGCTTTGTCCTAATTTTTCATCATCAATCGGCTTAATTCTTTATGGAATCAAGAAGCAGAGAACTCAAGGAGCCTTGCCGCACCGAATGTTTGACCTGGGTAAAATTCGGGGCAAGTTACCAATTAAAGGAGCAGTTCAACGGATAGGGGAAATCCTTAAACCGTTGCTGCCTTAATTTATTATGGCGCTTGTTCAACCAAGATCCAGCCAAGTAGCAAACATTAAAGTTATCGGCATCGGCGGCGGCGGCGGCAACGTCATCAATCACATGATTGAATCGGATGAGATTAAAGGCGTTGATTTTTTAGTCGCCAACACCGATGCCCAGGCGCTTATTTCCTCAAAAACTGATATTAAAATACAGCTTGGTAAAAAATTGACCAGAGGCCTTGGGGCAGGCGGCAACCCTAAAATTGGCCTCAAAGCGGCAGAAGAGTCAACTAAAGAAATAGTTGACCTGTTAAAAGGATCAGACATGGTCTTTATTTCAGGCGGCATGGGCGGTGGAACGGCCAGCGGCGCTGCCCCAGTAATCGGTAAAATAGCCAAAGAAGAATTAGGTATTTTAACTATTGGAGTAGTTACCAAGCCTTTTATTTTTGAGGGAACAAGAAGGATGGTCATTGCCGAAGAGGCGATCGAAAAAATGAAAGAGTCAGTTGACACCTTAATTGTCATCCCAAACCAAAAACTCCTTGATGTTGCCGGGGAAAACATGACTTTAATTGAAGCTTTTAATTTGGCTGACTCAGTGTTGACCCAAGGGGTAAAAGGGATATCAGAGTTGATTACTACTCCCGGGTTAATTAACCTTGATTTTGCCGATATAAAGTCAATTATGAAAAACGCGGGCAGCGCTTTGCTTGGAGTCGGCCAGGCCAGCGGAGAAAACAGGGCCAAAGAGGCGGTTATTAGTGCAATTTCGTCGCCTCTGCTTGACGTCAGTATTGACGGAGCCAGAGGGATACTTTTTAATATTACCGGGGCAAAAGACTTAACAATGATGGAAGTGGAAAAAGCCGCTAAGGAAATCAGCCAGTTAGTTGGCGGAGACGCAAATATTATTTTTGGCGCTAACGTTGAGCCAGATTTTGAGGGAATTAAAATTACGGTTATCGCCACCGGTTTTGACCAATCACGTCAAATGCTTTCCCAAATGGTAAGCAGTCAAAAAGATTTCGGCCAAAGCCGCCAAATAGAACCGGCTGGCGGTAAAGAAAATAAAGATATGGTTATTAAAGACGAGGATGAGGAATTAAAAGCTAAAGACGATGAAATTAAGGATGAAGACCTGCCTTTTTCCAAAGACGAACTTCCAGAAGGCCTGGAAATCAACGACAAATTTGATATTCCCTCATTCTTGAGAAACCAGAAAAAATGATCTCTGTTTTAGGATTAATGGCAATCAACTTGCTAATGATTTGGGGACTGGACCAATCTTTATTTTGGAAGCAGGTAATTTTCTGGCTGGTCGGCGGAAGTTTGTACTTTTTGATAAAAAAACTTAAAAAACAAGGTGTGTTTTTTTGGACAAAATATATTTATTTGGCAATTATTGTTTTAATTCTTTTACCCTTGTTTTTCGGCCAAATTATTCGTGGAAGCACTCGATGGATTAATATTGCTGGTTTTTCTATTCAGCCGTCAGAATTAGCAAAACCACTGCTTATCGGCTGGTTCAGTTCTTATCTGTCCAAGGAAGGAATCGGCAACTTTATCGAATTTATAATTGATCTTAGTTTAATTATCCTGCCCTGCGGAATAATTCTTTTTCAGCCAGACTTGGGCAGTGCCGGTTTAATTTTTATCAGTCTGGCTGTTCTTCTTTTTTGGCATAAACCAAATCTCAAATGGTGGGGGCCGGTCATCGCTATTGGTTTAATTATAGTTGTTGTCGGCTGGACAAAGATCCTTGAACCTTACCAAATTGATAGAATCACTAGTTTTTTTAACCCCGGTATTGATCCACTTGGTAAGGGCTACAACCAAATTCAGGCAAAAATTGCTATTGGCGCCGGCGGCTGGTTCGGCCGTGGATTTGGTTTAGGAAGACAAACTCAACTTGCCTTCCTGCCCGAAAAACAAACTGACTTTATACTGGCGGCAATTGGTGAGGAACTTGGGTTTATCGGTATTTTATTTAGTTTAGGGCTTTATTTCTACTTGTTTTTCTGGCTGGTTAAAAAAATTCAGACGGCTAAAAATTTAACTGAATTCAATTATCGTCTGGGTATTTTTACTCTATTATTTTTACAAACCGCATTCAACATAGCGATGAACCTGCAGTTATTTCCAATAGTCGGCTTGCCTTTGCCGTTATTGTCTTACGGCGGGTCGTCGCTGATCTCAACTCTCATCGGCCTGAGTTTAATATAACGCAACCTAAAGGTTGCTAGTACGCGTGAGGGAGCACCTCGTCTTTGTATTAGCACGCTTCAGCGTGCGTGTGGCGCAACCTAAAGGTTGGTAGTACAAATGTTGACATCCAGGGTTTTTGCCAAAAAAATTATATCTTGATATAATTACCTTCGATATGGACTATGCAATTATTGACTTTAGCGGCCACCAATATAAAGTTGAACCTAACCAAGAGTTAATTGTTGATAAAATCAACCTCGATGAAAATAAAAAACTAACCATCGATAAAGTTTTATTAATAAAAAACGGTAAAAAAGTAATTATAGGAAAACCAACAATAGAAAAGGCAAAAATTACTGTTAAAGTTTTAAGCCACTTTAAAGGTGACAAAATCAGAGTGGCTAAGTTTAGACCGAAAACCAGGTACCGAAAAGTAAAAGGTTTTCGGCCGCTTTTAACTAAAATTAAGATCGAGAAAATTAGTCTTTCTTAAGAAATAATGTTTTTTATTTAATTTGATAAAATGGCAAAAACAAAAGCAAAAGGTAAAGTAAACCAGAAAAGCCAGCAAAAAAGAAAAGGCAAGCACCGGGGATTAAAACTGTCTGCCGGCCAAACAGTCAAACCGGGAAATATAATCGTCCGGCAGCTGGGAACCAAATTTCATCCCGGACCAGGAACAAAAATGGGCCGGGACTTTACTATTTACGCTCAGAGAAATGGTATTTTAAAGTTCAAGGATAGAAAAGGAAATAAACTTGTTTGTGTGCACTAAACATAAATGCAAGAACTTAGTGATTACCAAGAACTAAACCCCCTTCAACGCGGCAAGTTGTTTAAGCGAATTAAGGAAGATTATGATTTAAGCTATGAACAGCTGGCTAAAAAAATTGATAAAAGCGCTTCCTATGTGGCTAATTCAGTTAGACTAATAAATTTACCAATAGCAATAAAGGACGGCTTGATCGGCGGAGTAATATCTGAAGGCCACGCTAGAGCCCTGGCTTCTTTAAATATCCCGCAAGAAGCAATCGCCGTTTATAAAGAAGTCTTAAAAAATCACGCCAACGTTCGGGATACAGAAGAATTGGTCAAGGAGAAAAAGTCAGATGAAAAGAAAAGAAAGGAAATAAGCCAGGATCAGGCGACCAAAATAAAAGAAAGCATTGAAAAAATACTTGGCAGTCAAGTAAGGAAAATAGAATCAAAATCCTCGGCTACTAAAATAGAGTTGAAAATCTTCCTTAACCATTGAAATTAATATTCAGCGTGGTCAATTAATCCTATATTTTCTAACGGCCAGTAACGGAAGAATGATCTGCCGATAATATCTTCTTTTGGTGTCGGGCCGAATTCGCGGCCGTCACGCGAGTGCGACCGGTTATCACCCATTAATAAGTATTCCCCTTGGGGAATGACCAGCGGCCGGCCTTCCCTTAAATAACTGCCCGGGTTGGTTCTAAAATCTGACGGCAGGTAGGTTTCATTTAAAGGAATATTGTTTATCAAAACTTTGCCATCATTCAGGCTGACTATCTCTCCAGGCATACCAATAATTCTTTTAATATATTCACAACTGGTCTCAGCACAGGGTTCGCTTGGAGGCGCCTTAAAAACAACAACCTCACCTCTTTTAGGATCACGGCGTTTATAGGTGATTTTTTCAGTAAGAACAAATTCTTTATTTAAAAAATTCGGCTCCATTGAGTGCCCGTGGACCTGGTTCGGCTGGGCAACAAAAAGGTATAAAAGGACAAATACCGATAAGGCCAAAACTAATGCTTGAATTGAATCAAGAAAAAATCTAAATATTTTTTTGATCATCACTTTTACATAGTATACCTTTTGATATAATATCGCAAGAAGCAAATTCGGGCCTGTAGCTCAGCGGTGGAGCGCGCCGTTCACATCGGCGAGGTCAGTGGTTCAACTCCACTCAGGCCCACACAGGTTCACCGCGTTTTCCTGCCGAAGAAGTTTGCTGTTGTAAAATACCGGCCGCGGTAGTTGGAGAAGCGGGGAGAGGACAACAAGAGCTTTTTGGTTACGCCAACCGGAAAATCAATCTCCACTCCGGCATCAGCAAAAATTTCAACAAACTCGGCCAATTTATCCCAAGAATAAGCTTCTTTTGGCTTGCCGCCCGAATTCCAGTTATCGGTTTTCTGTTTCCGCAGATAAAAATCAGTTGTCAGATAAATCATTCCGCCGGGCCGGCAAACACGGGCCATCTCTTTCAAAGCCAGTTTTGTTTTTTCCCAGTTATCCAAGTGCTCAATTGCCGATATTGAAATCACCAGATCAAATTGGTTATTGCCAAAAGGCATTTGGCACATATCGGCTTGGACAAATTCAATTTTTTCTTGTTTATCGGTTAACCAGGGTTTGTTTGATTTTTTAATGTCCAGTGAAACAACTTCTGCCCCTAAACTTGCCAGATACTCTGGAAGCAAACTCGGCCCCGTCCCAATGTCAAGAATTTTTTTCTTATTTATATTTGCCTGCCCGCCTAATTGGGTTTTTAAGCCCTTTTGGCGGGAGTTCTTAAGTTTTTTTAATAAGGTGCCGTATTCCCACGCCCGGATACCGAACGTCTCCGGCTCAAATATCCGCTGAAACCAGCCGGAATTAAACCGACCCAACTGTTTAACATCTTCCCGGACCAATCTGATTGCCCTCCGATCAAATATTTTATTTAGATTTCTATTTAAGTTTTTCTTTTTATTTATATTTATACTTGGGACAGCCCATTCCCAACCATAGTCCACCAACCATTTTGCATCCCAATAACCTTTTTTGAAAAATAATTTTGACCAGTTCAATAAGACCTGATACGAATACTGCCTCATGGTTTAATTCTATCAGGGTTTGTGATCCGGCTACCTTCCTGGCTCAACTTTTCTACTAACTTGAAGTTCGGCTCGGCTAAATCATACTGTTGTTGGTTAATCTCATCTTCAGCCTTTAAAATAAGCTTTTCCGCTTCTTTAACCGCCGCCGGCTTTAAAATATTTATCTCCTGGTTCCTGTTTTTAGCCAGAAGCAGATAATTACTAGATAAAGAGTATGTTCCAAGAGAATCTCGGTAAACATCAGCAGCATGAATATCAGTAACCAAAGAATTAGTTGAGTTGATATTCTGCCAGGCAGCAACCAAAAGACGGCTGATTTCAAGCGAGTGGTTAAATTTCTCAATCCCGGCTTCAGTTAATTCCTGGCGGTAATCAGACAAGTTTTCTATTGCCGAAAAAATATTCTCAACCGCCAACTGCCAATTGCCGTTTTCAATTCCGGCTATCGCTAAGAGAATTTTGTCTTTGGCTTGATTTAAATAAGGATTATCAGCTGTATTTAGTTTATTTAATTCAGATAAACTAAGTTCCAAAAAAACTTTCCCAGTCTGGTCGCGCAGAGGATTAATTTCCGGCTGGTGAGGATTGATTTCAAAATCATACTCATCCACCTCGCCTAAACTGATATCACCGTAGTATGTCTGCCAGAAGTTACCCCCGGGCGTTAATTGGCCGACATAAAGGTGGTAGCCGCCGTCACCAGTACCATTTAATTTTACCTGATAATTTTGAGGATTATCCGGATACTCAATATATACCATCTGCAAATCAGGATCAACCGGCTGGTAAGTCTCGCCGGTTGCCAGATTTTTTACTGTCAAATCTGCAGGTGAAGCTAAATAAAAAATAAGCATATTGTCACCAGAGGGAATAAACATATTTGGATCTAAAGCAGCCAGCTGCGGATTATCTATACCCAAACTGGCTAAAATATCGAAAAGTGAATCATCGTCAAAGACTAATTCTTTATGCTCCAGCGGATATTCCTTTGGTTGTTGATCGCCAATAAAACTGCTCAATTTGAGAACTGTTTCATCGCCGATTCCCATAATCGTTTTTAACGGTTTTCCGTCCGGCCACAATCCAAGCAGTTGGTCGACTATACCAGTTTTGCCTAAATTTAATTGCCGGGGAGTGGAATCAGGTTTATTGCCGGCCAAAAATACCGCCCGGCTGATAAAATCATTTGCTGATGGTTGAGAATTAAGTCCATTTAGATAGATATTTTGATAAGCGTGGCTGTTTAAATAATCGCCATCTTTGTAAAGATAATCAAAAGTCGGGGTCAAGTCATACAAGACCGGGGCAATATTCCTAACCACTTCGGCATCCGTTTGAAACCCCCGCCGTTTTAAATGAATCAATAATTGTAAACCCAGCCATTGAAAATCGCGGTGTTCACCAGCTTTTGCGCCAGCCAATGCTTGATAAGCCTGAACCGCACCCTGGTGCGGAGAACCAACAGTTACCGCCTTACCAACTAAATCCGGGTATTTTTGAGTAAAATCACGGCTGACCATACCGCCAAGTGAGTGGCCGATCAAATCAATTTTTGTCCCGCTTTCCAGGCCAAGACCATCAATAAAGGCTTTTAAATTTTCCGAAGTTGTGTCGATCGGCTTGCGCCAGTCATACGGCCAGACAAAAAAGTTTTCCCCCTCTTGGTAACCGTTTAACTCCAGCGATTCCCTTAAACGTTTATATACCGGTTCGGCAAATGGGATTAACCGCCACTGATCAGGCTCAACATCCTCTCCTAAAACAATTGCCCGCGTATTCCAGCTGGCAAACAACCCCGGCACGAACACCACCGGCTTTTCTTTTTCCTG
>CAYYDT010000005.1:0-5817 GCA_964470705.1 uncultured Gammaproteobacteria bacterium
CGTTTGAGTTTTAGCCTTGCGACCATACTCCCCAGGCGGCTCGCTTAACGCGTTAACTACGTCACTGATTCCCGACCTAAAGTCGAGGACCAACAACTAGCGAGCATCGTTTAAGGCTAGGACTACCTGGGTCTCTAATCCAGTTTGCTACCCTAGCTTTAGTCCTTTAGCGTCAGTGAAATTTTAGCTACCTGCCTTCGCCCTTGGTGTTCCTTGCTATATCCATGGATTTCACCCCTACACAGCAAGTTCCAGTAGCTCCAAATTTACTCTAGTTTGCCAGTATTTTCGGCTCTTCCTCGATTAAGTCGAGGGCTTTAACCGAAAACTTAACAAACCGCCTGCGGGCCCTTTACGCCCAGTAATTCCGGGTAATGCTTGCACCCTCCGTCTTACCGCTGCTGCTGGCACGAAGTTAGCCGGTGCTTGTCTCCCCGCATATGCGGGGGATTAGCGGTTTACAATCTCTCGACCTTCATCCCGCACGCGGTGTCGCTGCGTCAGGCTTTCGCCCATTGCGCAAGATTCCTAGCTGCTGCCTCCCGTAGGAGTAGGACCCGTGTTTCAGTGTCCTTGTGGCTGACCACTCTCTCAAGCCAGCTACCCGTAAGCCTTGGTGAGCTCTTATCTCACCAACTAGCTGATAGGACGCACGCTCCTCCTTTTCCGCACAGTTACGTGCTTTACTCGCTCGCAGAGCGAGCACACTGAAAAAAACACAGAACAAGCACAGAATGACACAGAACATATATTCCGTGAACTTCCGTGTGTTTTTAATTCGTGTATTTCCGTGTGTTCGTTCTACGAACGAGCACATGTAGTATTATCCTCGATTTCTCGAGGTTATTCTACAGAAAAGGGTAGATTCGTACGTATTACTCACCCGTCTGCCATGGGCCAGAGGCCCATTCGACTTGCATGCCTTAGGCACACCGCCAGCATTCACCCTGAGCTACGATCAAACTCTCAAATAAACCCCCCTTGGTATAAAACCCCGAGGGGCGTAGCTTCTATTGCTGTACACCTAAATAGTGCACAGACTCCTGTCACAACCAATCCTGATAAAGTAGTGAACCGTACTTGTACTGGTTCACTATTGACTTAGCCGTATACTTATTATAATAGTATGCGGCTGATTGCTGACCAACTTGTCAAAGTGCATTTAATATAATATCATCTTCTACCTAAAAGTCAACGGGCCGGAGGCCCGAACACTGAAAATCACAGAAATTTACACGGAATCACACTGAATAATTACAGAGGGCGATAATGTTAAAGGTTATAAATATATTTTGACAATATAACAATATAGCCATTTAACCATTTAACCATTACCTTTAAAAATATTATAGTAGAATAAGGTCATGAAAATTGCTGTTTTCACTGATTCCTACCACCCACACACATCAGGAGTAACAACAACCGTTGACCAGCAAACTAGAAAATTAGCCGAACGCGGCCACAAAATTAAAATCTTCTGCCCGAAACCTAAAAAAAACAGCAACAACAATCTGCAGCTCCCGAAAAATATTGAAGTTATCCGTCTGCCGGCGAATATCTCTGTTCTCGGCTATTCCACCCTGCCTTTATCAATACCAACGGTGACTAAATCACTTAAACAAGTCCGGAATTTCAAACCCGACATTGTTCATATCCACACTGAAGGCGGAGCGGGCTGGGAGGGATTAATTACAGCCAAAATCAGGAAAATACCGATTGTTACCACTCTCCACACTTTTCTGGCCCACCAGGAATATCTAAAAAATATCAAGCTTGATAGACTGGAAAACTTCCAAAAAATCGGATGGAAATATGTTTTAATGATCCACAATCAGGCAAATCTGGTAATCTGCCCGTCAAGAGCAATGGAGAACGAATCGTTAAAACATGGCTTGGAAACGAATACTAGAATTATTGCCAACGGGATAGATTTAAAGAAATATCAGCCAGAGGCTGATCCGCCTTTGGCGGATAAGTTTCATTTTATCTACGTTGGGCGAATTGCTGTTGAAAAAAGTCTTCATTTTTTAATTGAGGCTTTTAAAATTATTCATCAAAAACATCCAAAAACAAGACTGACGATAATCGGCGACGGCCCGGCTCTAGACGATTTAAGAAACCTCGTCAACAACAAAAACCTTGCCGGCAGTATAATCTTTACCGGGTCAATTCCCCACGACCAGTTAATCAACTCTGACTTAATTTCCTCGGCTAATGTTTTTGTTACGCCAAGTAAAACTGAAAATCAGCCAATGAGTGTTCTAGAGGCGATGGCTTTTGGTCTGCCTGTCATCGGCGTTAAAGCCTTGGGAATTCCAGAACTTGTTCATCACGGCAAAACCGGCTTTCTTGCCCAGCCGGACAACCCAAAAGAAATTGCCGAATTCGCCATAAAACTAATTGAGAAGCCCAACTTAGTTGAAAAAATGGGCAAAAATTCTAGGCAACTAGTTGAAAACCACTCTTTAACCAAAACAGCAGAAAAATTGGAAGCTGCCTATCAAAAAATTTCATAAGTTAAATTTTGGTTTAAACAAGTTATCCTGCGTCTCAGCGCGGACTAACCGTAGCACCACCCCGGGGGTGCGGCAGGAGTCCGCTAATACAATTTAGATTTCACAAAGTTTTTGATTTCCTTTTTAAACCTGGGTTTGGAAAACTTTTCCGCCCACTGACGGCATTCATCTGAAGAAAATTTTGTCTTCTCGAATTTTTTAATTGCCTCAACCAAAGACTCAACCGTCGGCTGGTTAAAAAACACGCCGGTTTTTCCTTCAACAACCGACTCCAAATAACCGCCGCCCCGATAAGCAATTACCGGCGTTCCAGCCATCATCGCCTCAACAGGAGTCATGCCAAAATCTTCGTCAGTTGCCAAAACAAAAAAACCTTTTGCCTGAGTATATAGCTCGGCCAGTTTTTGGTCAGAAACATAACCCAAAAACTCCACCTTATCACCGGCCAAATCTTTTAACCGCTTTTCTTCCTGATTCCAACCGGCCGGCTGACCGGCAATTTTCAAATTCAAACCTAATTGGTTAACCGCCCCAATCGCCAATTCAAAACCTTTAGCGCCGACAATCCGACCGATGATTAAGTAGAAATCTTTTTTAGGCAAATGAGGATAATTTAATTTTTCAATCGGCGGATAAATGACATCTGCCTGCCGTCGGTAGAACTTTTCTATTCGACCAGCAACATTTTTGGAATTAGCAAGAAAATGATCAACACGCTGAGCCGCCTGATAATCATAAAGCCTTAAAAAATGGCCGACGACACGGGCGTAGACACGAACCGGCAAATACTTTTGCAACTCAACTGAAGTCGGATAACCGTACAACCATCTTGGCGGGGTGTGGCAGTAACAAATTTCAACCGCCTTACCCTTATGTTTAAATCCTTTGGTGATATACCAACTGGCAGACGAAATAACCAAATCGTAGCTTGAAAAGTCAAAACTGTTCCAAATTAATGGGGTTAAAAACCGCAAAGGGCTGTGCAGACGGCCACTGGCAAACCCGGGAATTTTTTGCGCCCAAGACGGCCGAACATCTTTATTTTTGAGCCGCTGATAAGCAGAAGAGTCTTTTTTGTAAAAAGCAGTATAAATCGGCGCTTCCGGCCAAATCTCAGACAGGGCCATCAACACCCGCTCCGCCCCGCCGAATTCATTAAGATAGTCATGGACGAGCGCTACGCGTAAATTTTTCATCTTTTTATTGATTCGTCACACCTCGGAGGCCACGCCCGCAGCGCATGCGCGCAAGCGTTTCGGGCGGGAGTCCCTTCGGAACACCATCCGAGGAGTAACTCCGTTTGCACTAGCAGACTTTAGTCTGCGTTATTTAATTTTACTAAATCAACTTCATCTGATTCTCTGTCCGACCGGCATTAAACCGGTCTTCGATCCGGCGGACGAGTGACCGAAATTTTAGGCTTTCTAAACCCTTTTTTAACCTAATTAACTTTTCATCAGTCAATTTTGCCTTTTCCCAATCAACATCTACCGGGGCATCGGTTGCAATTTTAGCTAATTCATAAGACAACTGAGCTGATTCTTGCCCTTTTTTTAATTTATCCCGAACTGAGACAGTGATTTCACCAAGATTGGCATATATTTCCTGATAAGAGTCATATTTATCAAAAAGTTTTTTAGCGGTTTTTGGCCCAACTCCATAAACTCCAGGATAATTATCCGACGAATCGCCAATCAGGGCCTTGTAATCAACTACCTGGTCCGGCGTCACCCCGAGTTTTTCTTCTACTTCGGCTGGACCGACCAGCTCGCCGCCGCCTATTCCCCGGCCAAGCAAATAAAGACTTGTCTTGTCATCAACCAATTGCATCAAATCCTTATCCCCGGTTACAATTATTGAATCAGCTTTTAGCTGTGAGCTGTTAGCTTTTAGGGCAATTGTGCCGGCGAGGTCGTCGGCTTCATAGCCACCAATCATCTTCATCGGAATATCGGCTTCTTCTAAAGTTTGTCGGCTTAAATCAATTTGGGTTTTCAACTCGTCTTCCATTTTCGGCCGCTGAGCTTGATAGCCAATAAATTTTTTATGCCGAAAAGTCGGCCCAGGGGCATCAAAACAAGCAACTAAAAATTTCGGCTTGAGTCCATCTATCGCTGAAAGAAGCATTGAAAAAAAACCATAAACAGCGTTTACCGGCTGGCCGTCTTGGATAAAGCCGTCTTTAGGCAGGGCGTGATAAGCCCGATGAAGCAAAGCGTGAGAATCGATAATTACCAGTTTTGACATATACTATTATATAATAAAATGCCCTCGTCATTCTGAGGTTGAAACTTCAACCGAAGAATCTAGTTTCAAAGGGATCCTTCGAGGTTCAAAAAATTCACCCTCAGGATGACGCCATGCGTCACTTGCCCATTATTCATACTTGGTCTATACTGATTTGTATGGAGCATCATGCGGTCCCGCAGCAAATATCGTCCTACGAGTTCAGGCTTGTAGGCAGTATGACCCTGAAGCAATTTATTAAATTGGCCAGCGGCTTGATTCTAGCCTTTGTTGTTTACAGCAGCGAGATTGTCTTTTTTATAAAATGGCCATTAGTTATCGGTTTTTCCGGTTTTGGAGCAGCACTTGCTTTCCTGCCAATTAACGAACAACCGTTGGAAAAATGGATTTTGATTTTTTTTAAAAGCGTCTACTCACCGACCCTCTATATTTGGCAAAAACAGTCCCAGGTTTTAGATTTTGCCGATGAAGATTTTTACCAACCGGTGTCTGCTCCCCGGGATGAGTTTATCGATACTGAAGAAAAAGAGGCCGAACTGGAAAACTTCTTAGCAACCATTAATGAAGATGAAGAGCCGGAAATTGACAAAAAAAAGGCGGAGGCGGAAAAGGAATTGGCCGAAAGCCAAGAGCCGAAGGCCAAAAAGGAAACGGCTAAAGACCAAAGGCTAAAAACTGAAAGCGAAGAGGCCGAAGGCGAAGAGGAAACGGCTGAACCGGAGTTTTTATATGAGTTCAGCCAGAAACCGCTGACAGCGACAGCAGAAGCCGAATTCGGCGAAATCCCAAGACCCAAACCATCAACAACCCCAAATAAGATAGTCGGTATGGTTTTTGACCAGGAAAGCAAAATGATTGAGAACGCAATTATTGAAATCCAGGATAAAAACGGCAACGCTGTCCGGGCATTGAGAACCAACCGGCTCGGCCAGTTTGAAACAGCAACCCCTTTGTCTAACGGGGAATACCTTGTCACCGTTGAAAAAGAAGGTTATGATTTTGATATACTGAAATTGAGTGTTAAGGGAGAAATAATTGAACCGCTGATTATTAA
>CAYYDT010000005.1:5917-10303 GCA_964470705.1 uncultured Gammaproteobacteria bacterium
AGAACTATGGATATTAGAAAAATCGCCATAAAAGGCACCAGCCAGGAACATTTACCAATTGAAGACATACAAAAAGATCTGGTAATTCTAAAAAACGGCACTGCGGTAATGATTTTACAAACATCCTCGGTTAACTTTGACCTTTTGTCTGAAAAAGAACAAAGCGCAATGATTTACGCTTACGCTGCAACACTGAACTCGCTCACTTATTCAATTGAAATTATTGTCCGGTCAACAGCCAAAGACGTTACCAACTACCTAAAAAAAATTAAAAGGCAGGAAGAAAAAGTTGTTAACCCTCTTTTGAAAAAACAAATTGCCTCTTATCACAATTTCGTCCAGGAAGTCGTCGAAAAAAACAACGTTCTTTCCAAGTCTTTTTATGTTGTTGTCCCTTTCTACCCGGCAGAAATGGGCGCTGTAGCAGCAGCGCAATCTTCAGCTCCTGGATTTTTATCTTTTTTAAAACCCAAAAAACAATCACTGCCGATGAGTAAAGATAAAATTATTGAAAAGGCAGTCCCTGCCCTAGAACCGAAAAAAGAACATTTAAACAGATTGTTTGGCAGATTGGGATTAAGCTTGAAAAGACTGGAAACTAAAGAATTAATTCGGTTATTTTATAAAATTTACAATCCCGGCTCAGCTATCGGTGAAAACATTGAAGCTTTAAACCAGCAGGGAGCAATGGTTCATGGGCCTGAAAAAAATGATATTTGACAAACTATTTAACAAAACCAAGAAAAAAGAAAAACCAGAAAGACTGGCGGAAACTCAATCAGACCAGTCACAACTGGCCAAGGGGTTAAGGGATTTCAGCCAAGGGCTAATTTCGGTCCAAGACATAATTGCCCCTTCTGCTATTGAGGTTGACTTTGATTGGATGAGGATTAATAATCATTATTACCGAACTTTATTCGTTATCAGCTACCCAAGATTTGTTTCCGCTAACTGGCTTTCCTCTTTAATCAACTTTGATCACTCATTAGATATCTCGATGAACATATATCCAACGGAAGGGAAAGAAATTCTTTCTGATTTAAGAAGAAAAATCGCTGAAATGGAAGCGGAAATTTCCTCTGATATCCAAAGAGGAAAAGTAATCGACCCGTCAACTAAGGCAAAGTTGGAAGACGCCTTAAACCTACAAGAAGAATTAGTCAAAGGCATCGAGCGTTTTTTCCAATTCGGACTCTATATTACTGTCGGCGCCGCATCAGTCAAAGAATTAAACCAAATAACAAAAGAACTGGAATCAAGCCTTGGTTCACTGTTAATCATCCCCAAATACGCGACATTGCAGATGGAAAACGCCTTTGTAACTACACTGCCTCTGGCAGAAGACAAACTTAATGTCTCCAGAAATATGGACACAACTTCTTTAGCAAGCACCTTTCCTTTCGTCTCATCCGATTTATCAGACGATAAGGGAATTATGTACGGCCTAAACCAGCACAACGGATCGCTGATTGTTTTTGACCGATTTTCTCTTGAAAACGCAAACTCTGTTTTATTCGCCAAAAGCGGAGCTGGAAAATCTTATTTAGTGAAATTAGAAGCACTGAGGTCGCTAATGTTCGGCACAGAAGTCATGGTTATTGACCCGGAAAACGAGTATAAAGCTTTAACCGAAGCGGTCGGCGGCCAATTTATTACTTTCAGCTTTGAATCAAATTCAAAAATAAACCCCTTTGACCTGGAAATAACCCCGGATGAAGAATCTAAAAATCAGTTAGGCAGAAAAATTATGGCTCTGCACAGTTTGTTTAAGCTAGTAATGGGAGAATTAAACGCCAAAGAAGAAGCCCTTCTTGACCGGGCCTTGATTCAGACATATAAAATGCGGGGTATAACCCCGACAAAACCGCCTCAACCGGATACCCAAATGCCTTTAATTGAAGATTTGTATAAAGTCCTTTTAGGCATGGAAGAAGAACAAGCAGCCTCGCTCGCCGCCCGGCTGGAAAAATTTACCAAAGGCTCTTTTGCCGGCCTGTTTAACTCCCAAACAAATGTTGAACTGAACAGCGAGTTTATTTCTTTCGGAATCAGAGATCTGGAAGAAAAACTTCGGCCGATTGCCATGCATATTGTACTTGACTTTATCTGGAATAAAATCCGCAAAAATCTTAAAAAAAGAATCTTAATTGTTGACGAAGGCTGGTATTTAATGCAATACGCCGACACCGGCCAATATTTATTCAGTTTAGCCAAAAGAGCAAGAAAATATTATCTCGGCTTAACCACCGTTACCCAGGACGTACAGGACTTTTTAGGATCAGATTACGGCAAAGCCTTGGTCACGAACTCATCAATTCAAGTCCTGCTTAAACAGCACCCAGCGGCCATCGACCAAGTAACCGAAGTATTTTATTTATCAGAAGGGGAAAGACAGCTTCTTCTTGGAGCAGATATTGGCGAGGGTATCTTTTTTGCCGGCCAGAACCACGTAGCCATTAAAGTAATTGCCTCCCCCGACGAGCACAAACTGATTACTTCCAGCCCAGAAGACTTGATCGCTATGAAAAAAGGTGAAGAACTAAAAACCCAAGCGGCCAACCCGTCAATAAATGAAGGCAGAGAATCCTCACCAACCAACAGAAATGTTTAAAGATTACTGCCTTCGGATTTTATTTTCTTATTCTCTCTAATATGATACATTTATAGTATGGCCGAAGACAAAAATTCCCGTCCGCCGTTAAGAACAAAATCTGGCTCATCAGCTGACCAAGCCGTCAAGCAGCAAATCGGTAACTTGTTTGGGCCTAATGTTCAAACAACTGCCACCATATCACAGTTTATCCTGGACAATATCTTATCGCAGACAGAAAAACTGAAGGGCCTTGGTGAAAAACAGTTTATTAAAAAAATCGGCTTTTCTTCTAACCAATTTAATAAATTAAAGTCCTTTTTGAGGAACTATTTTGATCTTGTCCGTAACGAGAATGAAACCTGGGTCGAATTTTTCAAAAGAGCGGCAATTACTATTCAGGAAGAGTTTGACCAAGCAAGTGAAATAATTACCCAGGGTACGGTCCCGGAAAACTTGGATCAATTAGTCGCCGACTTTGAAGATTACCAACAGTCAGTCGTTCAACCCGCTTCCCGCAAATACCCTTCTCTTTCCGAGACCTTAATTACCAAAATGGCCAATGAAATGTCTGCCAAAATTGACACTGTTCACTCAATGCCTTCAAACACCAAAAAAGAAATCATTATTGCCCAGTTGACCGGGGATGAACAAAAAATTGATAACTTAACCGACAGCCTGCCGCCAAAAGACGGTATCCGTCTCCGAATACGATTGGAACAAATTGAGTCAAAAAGCAGGATTCTTCACTCAATTATTTCTGACCAGCCGTCAACCGTTTCACCAAATACCAAAACTGCTTCCTGGGTAGCCAATATAGCGATTAGGCAATTCAAAGGACACACCGCCAAAAAACTAAAAAAAAGAGGTCTTTCGCCCAAAGCAGCCAATCGCATAGCCAAACTGTCAACTATCTGGCCAATTCCCATACAAAAGCCAGAAAAAGAGGCGCCTCCTCAAACAGCTGGTGAAAAATATATCCTTCAGTTTGTTAGTCCGGATAACCAAGAAACAGCGGAATCAGTTCTTACTGAAATAAAAAAAGAAGAAGAAAAAATACTTGCTGCCAACTCTGCTCTTTACCAAATGCACCAACGACTGACAACCGCCGGTATCCCAGATAACCGAGCGAAAGGATTGGCCAAAAAGACAGTTAATGAGAAAATAAAAGATATCGAAAAAATTTTACAAAAAATAGAGATCAGTCAAAAAACCAAATCGTCATTAACCTGCGCCGTTCTAGCTGATGATAGAGAAAAAGTAGAAAAAACAATCTCAGAAACCAACCTAACTAAAAGCGACCAATCCGAACTATTTGAAAATCTAACTTTATCACCAAATACAAATCTTGCTGCCCGGGCAGTTATCTTGGACAAAATAGTTAACATTCCCGATGAAATCCAGGTACCAAGAAGTTTCACCGAGAAATTAGAAAAACACCCAGATGTTGCCAATACTATTGCTGATCTGGTCATTTTAAGGACGACTGAAGGGGTATCCAAAGAAAACCTTGCTCCGTCAATCGTTCCTTTGTCATCAATTGCTCTCAGCGCCAAAAAGGTTAAAATAGATGAAGGGGAAGAAAAAGCTTTAGAAAGAAGCATTCAACTTGCTATTCCAAATACCACCTTGGAGATGGTCGCTTTAAGCAAAGAACACTACCAACCCCTGAAAACATCTATCCTCAACAAATACGAGGAAATGATCGACTCTTATTTAGGCCAAAAAGTAGTGATTAAAAGACCAGATGGTAAATACAGCATTTTCAACTTCGGCGGAGAAGTCAATAGGAAAGC
>CAYYDT010000005.1:10403-21568 GCA_964470705.1 uncultured Gammaproteobacteria bacterium
ATAAAAGCTGGTTACGGGATGATCAAAAAAGGATTAAAAAAAGTTGGATTGGACAAAGTTTTGGATAAATTTAACCAGTTAACAAGTTTCGGCTTGGCACCAAAACTTGATAAGGCGATCGATAAAGTACTTTTTTTTATCCCGGAAATGTTTCGGGATGCCGTTAAATTATTTAATCGGATAGTTGAAGGTATAGTTGAAATTTCAATAATCAACACTCTTGTTGTCCCTGCAATCATTGGCACTTTTATTCTCCTTTTCAGCTTTAAAATTCTCTTTCAAGGTTTAGAAATCAAACAGACAATACCTTCGGTAGCAAATGACTATCAAACTGATCTTTTTGATACAGACGCGCCTTATGACCCAGATGCACCCTTTGCTCCCTTTGATCCCACCGTACCGATCTATGGCGATGACTGTAGTAGTACCACCGCCTGCGCAGTATATTCTTTTTTAAGAGCAAATGGAATTGACCGGGTAACTGAAGACAATGTTTCCGCTGTCGCCAACTTACTTCGAAGTTGGCCAAATCCTCCACCTGGGGTTGATATTGAATACTTTATAAGAATTATGGTTGCTAATATATATTATATTCATGACCTTAGGGGTTACGGCTATTTCCAATGTATCGGATTTTCATTGGCAGCTGATCCTAACCTGCCTCTTTCGGTTAGTTGGCAACAATTGTATTCTGGTAATGTGCCTGGATGTCTAAACGTTGCTCCGGAAAACGCAGGAATTGGTGATCACGTCGTCTACCCTTTAACAAACGGACACTACCATATCGCTGTCCTAACAACAATTAGAGAAGACGGTAGTTTTGTTTTAACACAAGCAAACTCTGACGGTAAAGGATTATTAAATCAAGTGCCGGGAACAAACTTTGGAAATTATATTAATGGCAACAATTATTCCGGCCGCAGATTGACAATTATCAGATGCGGATCATAAAATGAGTTATTAAAATGGAAATAAGAAAACTACTAAAAAATAATCAATTAATAGTATTCCTTACCATAGTTGCAATTATTTTACTGGGAATAAAGTTAATTTTAACCAGCAAAGAATCAGCAGTCCTTGACAAACCGCCGCTAATTCCCCACCCAACTGAAATAACTGATCCAAGACTACCAACATTAACTTTATTCCCCTCCCCAATTACCGAAACTTCCACGCCACAGCCCCCAATACCAACACCAACTGTTACTTTCCCTGCTGATTTTACACCAACAATTTCCTTGTTCCCAACTATAGATCCAAATGCCTCATATCTACCCAGTGAAGAAATAATAGAAGGCCTTCAAAAAGAAAAAGAATTGGCTGAAAAAAACTATCCGTTATGGGAAAACCTTCCATACAGTGAGGATGAATTTTACATCAGCCATTATGTTGAACCTCTAACACTAGTCGTACATCTAAGGGAAACGACTAAAGAAAACGCATTGCCTAAAATTAATCAGTGGATTAGAAATCAAGACGTTGACCCCAGCACCCACCAAATAACTTGGGAAGAAAAATAATGATTAATTTTTTAAAAAAATATTCACTGGTTATATTTTTGTCGGCTTTTGCCGGTTTGATTATTGGATTTAAAATTTTCAGCGGCGATGAAACTAAACTCCCGGAAGAGTCCTTTTTGCCTAAAATTGAGGTTTTAGAACCAACACCAACTGTCGTTTCTGAACCGTCACCAGCAATACCAACAATAGAACCAACACCAACAGTAATTGATGATCAAATGGAACAGATACTCAAAGAACTAAACATTGATATAGACAATCCAACAATGGAAGACCTTGGTAAACTTTTCCAGAAACTAAATGAATTAGAAAACGAAAATTAAAAAGCGGCCTCAGCTTGCGTGACGAAACCAACCAATATTTGACAAAAATTTAAAAGTTATGTAATATTAAAATTAAGTTATTATAATTAAAAACAATCTTAAAAAAATAAAATGCAAACAACAACTATTAAAGTCAGTTCTCAAGGCCAAATAACTATTCCAAAGGAATGGCGGGAGACACTCGGTGTCAAGCCAGGTGAGACTATTGTCGCCAAATTAAAGATCTGGCTGGAAAACAAAGCTCTGATTTTAACCCCAAAGCCGGATAGCTGGGTAGATAGTGTTGCTGGAACAGCGAAAGGAGCCTGGGGCAAAAATAGCGAAGATTATATAAAAGAGGAAAGACAAAATTGGAATAAATGAAAAATTTAAAACAAAAGATAATTCAGGCGGGAAAAATACACCTTGATACAATGATTTTTATTTATCTCCTTGAAGGCAATAAAAAGTATATAGATTTGGTCAAACCAATTTTTAAACTATCAGAAAAAAAGCAGGTCAAAATCGTTACCTCGATAATTTCATATATTGAAACTCTGTCTTCCCCAAAACTGTCCGATGATCAAAAAACGTTTTACAGTCAATTTTTTACACAGGCCGTAAATATCTTTATTAAAAACGTAAATTATGAAATTGCTGATCAAACGACAATCCTGAGAAGGAAATATAACCTAAAAACACCCGATGCGATACAGATTGCCACCGCTTTAACCGCAAAAGCAAACTTATTTATATCCAACGATACTGTTTTTAACAAAATCGAAGAAATACCAACTATAAACTTAAAAAAATACGCTTAATTACAAATCAACCTTCACCGGCATAATAATGTGGAGCCAGTTTTCGTTAGTTGGAATTTTAAAAACACCCGGGGTTAACGACTGGTTGAATTCCATTTCAACTTGCTGTTCATCCATTGGAATAACTTTCAAAAAATCAAGTAAAAACCGGTAATTAAAAGCAATTTCCAAATCACTGCCTTTAATTTTAGCATCAACTTCTGTTTTATTCTCCCCGACGCTTGGCGCATTAGAAGAAATTTCTACTTTTCCATCAGCGATTTTAAATTTAACTACATTGGCTGATTCCCTGGCAAAAACCGACGCCATTTTCACCGACTGATGAAACTCTTCTTTATCAACCAAAATTTTTGTTTCTGATTGATCAGGAATAATTTTTTGGTATTCAGGGAATTCACCTTCAATCAACCGGGAAGTCAACTGCAGTTCCGGTAAAAGAAAAACAACCTGATTTTCGTCTTTGGTTAAACCAACCTGCAATTTTTCCTCACCGCCAGCCAAACGGACAATCTCCATCAAACTTCTCGCCGGTATCAAAAAAGTACTCGAATTTTTAGACTTTTTCATTTTAACTTCTATGCCGGCAACATCAATTAAAGACAATCGGTAGCCGTCGGTGGCCACCATCCGGTAATTTTCTTTTAAAAACTCCCAATTAACCGCTGCCAAAACCGGCCGGGTATCATCTCCAGCGGCAGCAAAACCAACATAATTAACTGATGATTCCAAACTATCCAAAGGTAAATCAACAATTTTATTTTTATCAGCAGTTGGAATTTCAGGAAATTCTTCCGCTTCCATTCCAGTAAACATACTTTCACCCTGTTTTGATTTAATGGTTATCTGGTTTTTCTTATTAACCTCTAATTCAACTTTCCCGGGGGAAAGATAAGAAACAAACTCTGAAATTTCTTTTGCCGGAATAGTCAACTCTCCAGGAGTTTTCACTTTGGCATCGATCCAATATTCAATGCCGATATCAAGGTTGGTCGCCGACAATTTTAATCGGTTATTTTTATCAGCTGAAAATAAAATGTTAGCTAATACAGGCAGTTGAGGTCTTGAAGCAATAAATCTTGATACAGTCGATAAACATTGGTTTAAGTCTTCTTGTAAAATCTCTAGTTTCATTATTTCCAATCTTAACCGACCAACCTCTTTCTGTCAATATTACTTTTCCCCAGAATTATATTTATTTATGGTTAATAGATTTTGGTTATTAATATAGTAGTAGTATTAGTATATATGGTGGAAATGTGAATTATTATATTTAAGTCAGGCATAGATGGTTGGTTGAAAACTAGGTAAAAGGAAACTTTTTGCCCAAAAAATAATAAACAGTTTAATTGATATCTGATAATCTTTAACCTGTTAACGACTATAGGAGGTGGAAATTTAGGCAAATTTGGGGATTAAATTGTGGATAAATAGACTAGATTTGTGGAATATTAAGAAAATAATTGTTTTCTCATTTCCAAAATATCATGTCGAACTTCTTGATTGGTGGAAAACAGCCGGTCTATTTTTTCTTCAGAATGCATAATTGTTGTATGGTCTCTTCCACCGAGAATTTCCCCTACTCTTTTCAACGGATATTCAAGTTCTTTTCGTAAAAGGTAAGCGGCAACATGGCGGGCGTTAACAATCTTTTTTTTGCGTGAACGTCCTTTTACTTCTTTTGTTTTGATGTCGTAATATTTTGCAACTACCGATAAAATCCGCCGGTAAGTAAGAGACGTTCTTTTTTTGGAATTATTTTTGATGCCGAAAAAGTTTTTCACATATTCCAAATCCGGATATTTGCCGTCTGCTTGGGCGGCAGCGGTAATTTGAGTTAATTTTCCTTCCAGTTCTCTGGCATTTGAATCAATGGTTTCAGCAATAAAAGTAATTGCATTTTCAGAAATAGTGATTTTTCTTTGTTCAGTTTTTTGTTTTAATATTGCTACCCGCATTTCAAAATCAGGCGATTGAATATCAACTGTCAATCCACCCATAAATCGAGAAGTAAGACGGTCTTTGAGTGGCTGAACTTCTTCTGGCTTGCGGTCAGAGGTTAAAACAACTTGTTTTTGATTAAGATACAAATCGTTGAAAGTGTGAAAAAACTCATCTTGAATATATTCTTTTCCGGCAATAAACTGGACATCATCAACAAGAAAAACGTCAGCATTCCGGTACTTGTGTTTAAATTTGTTTGTTGTTTGTTCTTTTAGTGAAACTACCAGTTCGTTGCCGAATGTTTCTGCACTAATACAAATTACCTTCCAATCAGGGTAATCTTTTGATAAGCGGTTTCCTATCGCATGTATTAAATGTGTTTTTCCAACACCGACCCCTCCCCAGACAAAAAGCGGATTATATGAATTTCCCGGCTGTTTAACAATCCCTTGGGCGGCAGCAAAAGCAAAATGGTTAGCGTCCCCAACAACAAAATTATCAAAGTTAAATACTGGACTAAGACCGGAACGTTTGTTAAAAACCTTCTTAGGTGATAAGTGTTTAGTGTTAGTGGATTGTGAAATATTGGTCTTCAAACTTTGCCCTGTACCGTCCGAGCCTTGCGAGGTCTGGTTCGGGGTTGCGGTATTTTCAGTGAAAAGTGGTCCAGGGTCAGGGTCATTTTTTTCTTTTTGCTTTTCTACCTCAAAACTGAGTTGGCATTTCTCTCCGGTTTGTCTGTTTATGGCGGCTTCGACTAAACTTGAATATCGTTTTTTAATTAAATCAGCTAAATACGAATTTGAACAAATAATCGTTGCTGTCTGTTTTTTATAACTTTTTAGTTTTGTATTGGTAAATAAAGTAGTAAATATTGTTTTGGACAGAGAAAGTTTAAGTTCGGCTAAAACACTAGACCAAAGTGAATCTAAATTTTGTTTCACAAAATTTAATTTCGAAATCCGAATATCGAAATTCGAAAAGTTTTGAATTTGATAATTTTTAATTTGATCATTGTTTCGTATTTCATGCTTCGGGCAAGTCTGACTTGCCTTCGTGTTTCGTATTTGGAGCCGATTATTAAATCGACGAGGGGGTTATCAACATTGTAAAATTTTTATCCACAATTGACAAGGGGCAGTTTTTATAAAAAGGTTGACCTTTATTCTGTGCTATAATCAGGCTGATGTCTTTGTCTAAGAATTTTAGGTTGAAGAAAGAAAAGGATTTTGATAAAGTAAAACGCCGAGGCCAAGTTTTTCAAACACCGTTATTTGCTGTTTCGATTTTGACTGGCCAAGACAACGGTCCAAAATTTGGTATTGTCGTTTCTAAAAAAATAGATAAAAAAGCAACGGCTAGAAATAAAATTAGGCGGCGAGTGAGTGAAGCACTAAGAACTTTGCTTCCCCGCCTTCGTCAGGATATCTTTTGCGTATTTTTTGTTAAAAAAGAAATAAATAAGGCGAGTTTTAAGAAAATTAAAAAACAAATTAGTAAAATATCCCAATTTTTCAAGGAAAACACCATGCGTTAAATATTCGGAGAATATGCGGTAAATAAACCATGTGGAATACTTTATTGTTTGAACCATTATTAAATGCCTTAATTGCTTTTTACCATTTATTTGGGAATTTAGGCGCGGCCATTATTAGTTTGACTATTTCAGTTCGTCTTTTACTTTTGCCGTTAACTTTGCCCTCTTTAAAAACAGCTCAAAAAATGAAAGATATTGCCCCGAAATTAGAAAAATTAAAGGAAAAATACAAAGATGACAAAGAGGCTTTGGCCAAAGCCCAAATGGATTTGTATAAAGAAGAAGGAATAAAGCCTTTGGCTGGTTTTATACCTCAAATTGTTCAAATAGTTATTTTGATTGCTTTGTATCAGGCTTTTCGCCAGGTGCTTGGTGATAACGGCGGAGTAGAAAAGATAAATGAATTTCTCTACCCGTTCCTTCAACTGCCGAAGACAACAGAATTGAGTTTAAACTTTTTATACTTGAGATTGTCTGAGCCTGACTTAATTAATTTGTTTGGAAGAAAAATCCCCGGTTTTTTTGTGATTGGGGCGGCGCTTGGCCAATTTTTATCAGCAAGAGTGATGATGCCGGCGGCAGAAAAAGAAAAAGAAGTTGCTAAAGAAACTGAAGACAAAAAGGATGATTTTTCTTCAATGATGAGGACACAGTCAATGTACTTGTTCCCATTGATGACATTATTTATTGGAACAAGGTTTCCTTCTGGTTTAGTTCTTTATTGGTTTTTCTTTAGTTTGTCTAATTTGGCTCAGCAGTTTATAATACAGAAATTACGAAAGTAATATCCAATATCAGCGAAGCGAATATCAATTTATTATTAAATAAAATGACAAAAGAAGAAAAAATAGAATTAGTAGAAAAATTAGCAAAACAACTTTTTGAGAAGCTTGACCAAAAAGTTTCTGTTGAAGTCAGCCAAGTAGATGAGACTATCAAAGTTAATTTGCAGTCTGAAGATCCGGGGCCGTTAATTGGCTTCCACGGTAAAACTTTATCTTCAATCCAAGTTGTTTTAGGCTTGATTGTTTTTCAAAAATTGGGTGAATGGCAGCAGATTATTGTTGATATTGGTGATTACCGAAAAGAACAGGAAGAACGTCTCCAGAACATTGCTTTAAACTCAGCCAAAAGGGCCAAGTTTTCTGGTCAGCCAGTAGCTTTATCGCCAATGACCCCCTATGAAAGAAGAGTAATCCATTTGACTCTTAATGATGATCCTGACGTAACTACGTCTTCCGAGGGAGAACCTCCTCGGCGCTATGTTGTGATTACCCCAAAGACATCCTAGTTTGCCGCACTAGCAGACTTTAGTCCGCGCTGTTGAACGCAAGCTAAAGCTTGCTACTGCATCCAAATCGTAATAGCAGACTTTTCACCCAAAAGGTGATGGGCCTCTGGCCCAAGTCTGCGTCGTATATAATAGTATATGAAGAAAATTATCAACAAAAACGCTTACCGCCAATATGATATTGAGGAGAAAATTGAAGCCGGTATTGTTTTAACCGGGCCGGAAGCAAAAGCAATCCGGACCAGGGGTATTGAACTTAAGGACAGTTTGGTAAAGATAATTAATAATCAGCCCTATTTAGTTAATGCGGTAATTCATCCCTACCCTTTCGCCCGCCGGGAAGACCAGGAAATGGATCGAAGCCGGAAACTTTTGCTGAAAGAAGCCGAACTTAAAAAATTAATTCAAAAGAAAGGCCAAAAATTGACGATAGTGCCGTTAGCGTGTTATACTAAGGGCCGTTGGATAAAGATACTTTTAGGTATAGGAAAAAGAAAAACAAAACAAAAAAGAAAACAGGAATTGATAGAAAGAGAAATAGACAGAAATATTCAAAAGTTCAAATATTCAAATATTCAAAAGAAAGACTAAATTTGAACATTGAGCATTTGAAAATTGAAGTTTATTTTCGGGGATGTCTAAGTTTCGACGGAAAAAGCACGTTTAAAAACAGCAAGCCCTCGTTGGTCAACGAGGCTAAAAAGACCAAAAACAAACATGCCGAATCTAATTTTGGCACTCCGGCATACGCAATAGCGTAATATTGGAGCATCTGTCCCGCAAGTGTCTAGGAGGCGGGATTAGGTGACAACTTACTAGACTTTTTCTTTTTAAAATGGCCGACTAAAAAGAAGAAAAACTAGGCCAGTGCTGACAGAAGTTTTGAATATTGTCTAGCTGTCAGCCGAAACTAAAATATTCTAAGCTTGTAGAAGTTTTTAATGTATTTTTCTGGACCCGCGGTCACTCCGCGGCATCTCCACAAATATAATGGCAAAAAAGAAAGAATCAACAAAAAAGCAAAAGGCCAAAGGCTCAACGCCAAAGGTTAAAAGCAAAAGACCGGTTTTAAAGGTTGAAGAGCGTGAGTTAACCGGCCGGAAAGTAAAAAACCTTCGCCAGGAAGGTTTCCTGCCGGCCAGTGTTTACGGACAGGAAATTAAATCCTTGAGTCTCAAGACAGATCTTCAGGAAGTAAAAAAAATATTTGACCAAGCCGGCGAAACCAGTTTGGTTGATTTAAAGGTTAAGGGTGAAAAGAAAAACCGGCCGGTGCTTTTGAAGAATCCTCAATATGACCCGATAACCGACAACTTAATTCACCTTGATTTTCACCAGGTTGATTTGACCCAAAAAGTAACAGCCGAGGTTCCGGTTGAACTAGCTGGAAAATCTCCGGCAGCCGAGTCTGGTGAAGGTGTTTTGGTTCAGTTGGTTAACGAACTGGAAGTAGAGGCTTTGCCGACTGAGTTGCCTGAAAAGTTTGTTGTTGATATCAGCGGTTTAAAAGAAGTCGACAGTTCGGTAACTATTGCTGATTTGGAAAAATATTCCAAAGAAGTGGTTATTAAGGCTGATAAAGAACAAATTCTGGCCAAAGTAGAGCCTTTACTTGAGGAAATAGAAGAGCCGGTTGTTCCAGAAGAAGACCTTTTGGTTGGCGAAGAGGAAGAGGTTAAGGTCGAAGGTGAGGAGGAAGAAAAGAGTCAACCAGAAACAGAGGAAAAGAAGGATACAGAAGCAGAAAAAGAACCTGCCCAAGAATGAAAATAAAAAAACTCAATTTAGTGGACTTTCGAAATCATTCCAGGGAATTCATTTTTTCTCCGCAGTTAAACTTAATTGTCGGTCCAAACACATCCGGGAAAACCAACGTTCTGGAGGCAATTTATATGCTTTCTTTCGGCGAAAGTTTTCGTGCTAAAAAAATCGAAGAAATGATTAGGTGGAAAAAAAAACTTTCTTTGATAGAAGGAAGAGTCAACGAAAATTTTTTAAAAATCTCTCTTCAATTTGAAAATGAAAATACAACCAAGAATTTTTGGGTTGATGAAGTGGAAAAAAAGAAATCACAGTTTATCAAGTATTTTAGTTCTGTTATTTTTCGTCCGGAAGATATTAGCATAATCCAGGATTCTCCTGGCGGCCGGCGGGGTTTTTTAGACGGCGTTTGGTCTAGTTGGAGTTGGGAATATTACCAACCGCTGTTGACTTACAACAAAGCAATAATCCGCCGGAATAAGGTTTTAAAAAAAGTTCAGCAGGGAAAAGCTAAGAAAGAAGAGCTTTATTTTTGGTCAAAGACATTAGAAAAAAACGGAGAGATTATACGGCAGAAACGAGGCCAGTTTCTAGAATACGCCAATAATTATTGGCAAAACAGCCGGCCGGAATTTTCCCACCTGCAGGTTGATTACCAATCCAGCCCGATAACGATAGACCTTTTAGAAGAAACATACAACAAAGACGTTAGTTTTGGCATAACAACCATCGGTCCACAGCGGGACGACTTTGTTGTTTCCAGCTCCGAGTTTGGCCGAAAAGCCAAAGACGTTGCTGTTTGGGGATCAAGAGGTCAACAGCGGTTGGCGACATTGGCTTTAAAATTAGCCCAGCTTGCTTTTATTGAAGACCAGCTGGGGAAAAAACCAGTTCTGCTTTTAGACGATATTTTTTCCGAATTAGACGAGTCGAACCAGGAATTAGTCGTTTCCCTCTTGCCCCGCTATCAAACCTTCCTCACCCTCACCGAAGATATTACCGTCCCCTTCGAGGCAGAAGTAATCAAACTTTAGGTAGCAAATATTGTTCTGGATCCAGAAAGTATTTGGCAAGTCAGCCTTTTACATTTCCTACATCATTAATATATTAGTTTTTCGACCAGCCATTTAACCATCTAGCCATTTAGCCATTTTCACTCCTTGACTTCTTTCTATACTATACATATAATATGTCCACCAGAAATTAAGTAGCTGGTGACTGGAGTTTTCGTCTCGATTTCATAGATATATCAATAAAATAATGATAAAAAACTTAAACTATCAAATTTTTCAGCAAAGAAAATTGTAGGTTAAATCGCTACGTGGATATATCTAGGAAACCGGGACGAATGTCCCGGATTTTTTTTGAGCACATTGACAAGTTATTGATGACGTACTATACCGTGCATCATCGCCGTATACCCTTTGTGGTATATGGCAGTATTTCTCATGTGCCTTTGGCACATGAAATAAACCGGATCCCGCCTACAACGGCGGGCAAACAAATTCTAGTAGTAAGGCAAAAGGTGGATACCTTGGTAACAAGAGCCGAAGAAGGACGCAGTAGGTGGCGAAACATGTCGGGGAGGTGCCAAACAACCCGTGATCCGACAGTATCCGAATGGGGCAACCCACGAGTGTGTAAGCACTCGGCGCTCGCGCTTAGCGCGAGTAGGTAAGCCGGAGAACTGAAACATCTTAGTATCCGGAGGAAAAGAAAATTAATATGATTCCCTTAGTAGCGGTGAGCGAAACGGGAAAAGCCCAAACCCGCCGTTTAAGGCGGGGGTTGTAGGGTCCAGCCAGAAAATATTTCCAGTTAGCAGAAAACCTCGGAATAGGTTCCCAGAGAAGGTGAAAGGCCTGTATGCGAAAGCCGGAATTATTTAGGCGGATACCTGAGTAAGTCGAATTTTTGACTGAATCTGGGGGAACCACTCCTCCAAGGCTAAATACTCTTGTTGACCGATAGTGAACTAGTACCGTGAGGGAA
>CAYYDT010000006.1:0-4315 GCA_964470705.1 uncultured Gammaproteobacteria bacterium
GCCGCACGTGAGGCCCATAACCTCACAGACCAGGTTCGACTCCTGGCCCCGCAACAACGAAAAACTCAAAACTTCACTTTAATGATTCGAATTATCGAAGTGTTTTGGGGGATGATTGATTAACTTCGATAGGTATACTAAAATATAGAGGCAAGGGGGATATTTGGGGGCCGTTAGCTCATTTGGCCAGAGCGCCACTCTTGCACAGTGGAGGTAGGGAGTTCGACTCTCCCACGGTCCACCGGCGACGTAGCTCAGGAGTTAGAGCGCCGCTCTCATAACGCGGAGGTCGGTGGTGCGAGTCCACTCGTCGCCACAATTTAATTTTCAGCAAAAAACATATCCAACCACTGTTTCCATATTGGTGATTCAGGTGAAATTTTCCGTCCGGTCTTGTTTCCCATTATTTCCGGTATTTCTGGTAAAACCAGGATAAGTTCATTTTTCTGGGTTAAACCGAGTTTTTCGCGGGCTTCTCGTTGAATAAATTCATCAGTTTGATAATACTTATATTTGTTTTCGAGTTCCTGGCGCTCAATTTGAAGCCGTTCAACATTTGATTGGGTTTGGTTGACTTCTGTTTTTACCCGATGCCAAGTTTTAAGTCTTTGAGCCAGATGGCTGGAAAACAATACTAAAGGTATTACTATAAGAAAAATCTTCTTTATCATTTCCCCCTTGTTAAAAAACCGATGACATGATATTATAAGTTGGTATGACGGTTGACTTAAAAATTAATACTGCGATAGAAAAATTCATTGAACACTTAAAGGTTTTGGACCGTTCAAGCAATACGATTGTAGCATACCGCGGTGATCTGGATCAATTTGAGGAATATTTAGCGGCCGAAGAAGAAATAGGTACGGTTGACCAAATTGATTCCTCTCACATTAGAGGATTCAAAGATCATCTTTCTAATAAAGATTATACGGCAAAAACAATTTCCAGAAAATTAAATTCAGTAAAAAGTTTTTTCCGATTTTTAGTAGAGGAAGGGGTTATTGACCGGGACGTTTCACGCCAGGTAAAACACCCCAAAATTGAAAATGATTTGCCCGAAGTCTTGAAGCCGATGGAGTATCGGGCCTTGCGGGATATTTGCCGGCATGATGAACGGACACTGGCCATAGTTGAGTTAATGCTTCAAGCGGGCTTGAGGATTAGTGAAGTTGCTAATCTCCGATTGGATGATATTGGTGAAGATACGATAAAGGTCCGGGCCTACGAAAGCCATGAGAAGCGGGAAATTCCCCTTAACCGGGCGGCTAAAGAAGCGATTGACAGTTATTTGGGTGAACGGGGTGAGGCCAAAAAGGATTATCTTTTTATTACCAAGACAGGGCGCCAGTTGTTGGTCAGAAACATCAGAAGCATTATCAATCGTTATTTGGAAAAAGCCGGGTTGGAAGAGTTCAAAGTTAATGATTTAAGAAACACGTTTATAGTTGAGCAGTTGTCTGCCGGTGTACCCCTGGACGTTGTTGCCGATGTTGTCGGCCACAAGCGGATTTCAACTACGGAGAGATATTTAAAATTGGTCAATAAGGAGAGCGAAGAAGAGGTTGAACTTAAAGAACTTTAAGCCGCTGACCGTCTATTTATTTCCCTTTCAACTTCCTCTACTGGTTTACCGTACTTTAAGATGCTTAGCCGCTTAATTTTTTCCGCTAGAGCTGGATTCCTTCTTTTTTTGTCCCATTTCATGTTTTTAGTTGTGTCCATTGAGAACGGTGGCACTGGTTCATTGTCAATCATTGTTTTTACATAGGCATGGAAACGCTCGACGTTTAACAAGTCCTGTTCGTCAAAAACTGGTTGGAATTCTCTGGCTAGATAGTTGGCGTCGGTTACGCCTACCCGGAAGCTAACAATTGTCCCCACGTTGCCAAAAATTGCGTTTTTAACCTCTTCTTCCATTTGACCGATAAATTGGTTGGCGACAGTTAAATTAAGATGGTATTTTCGGGCTTCGGACAAAATCTGGGCGAAATCCGGGGTGGCAAAATTTTGGAACTCGTCAACGTAGAGGTAAAAATCGCGGCGCTGTTCTTCAGGAATATCCTGCCGGCTCATTGCTGACATCAATAAACGGGGGATTAAAACTAAACCTAAGAACGAGGCATTTTCCTCGCCGATTTTTCCTTTGGCCAAGTCAATTATTAATATTTTCCCTTCATCCATTGCCTGGCGGAAATTGAATGCTGATTTTGACTGGCCGATAATATTTCGCATCATTTTGTTGGTAACAAACCGGCCGAATTTAGACACAATATAGTCTAAGGTTTCTGATTTGTGGAAGTCGGAAGTATGAGCAATTTGTTCTGTCCAGTATTCACGGACCACCGGGTCTTTAACCTGGGGGAGTATTTTTTTTAAGTAAGGTCCGCCCGGGTTTTGCAAAATTTTAACCACTTCCATGAATGTCGAACCTTCAATGCTCATTGCTGTCAACATTGCGTTTCTTACTGCGTGTTCAAACCTCGGCCCGACAATACCGGTTTTGTAAGGGTCGTAAAGTTTATACATTAAATTGATTACTGAAGCGGCGACAAAATACTTTTGGTCGTCGGTTTTTGCCTCCAGCAAATTTAATCCCAGCGGCCGCTCGGTATTTGACGGGTTGAAATAAATAACATCTTCAGCTCTTTCCGGTGGAATATATTCCAAGAGCTGTTCAGCCAAGTCATGGACATCGATTAAACAAACTCCTTTGCCGGCGTTAATATCCTGGATAAGCATTTCTTTCATAATTTCCGATTTTCCAGTTCCTGTTTTACCGACAATATAGAAGTGGCGCTGGCGGTCGCTGTTTTTAATGTAAATCGGTTTTTCTATCCCCCGGTAATAACTTTTACCCAGATATAATCCTGTTTGCGGCAAGTTTGCCGGCGGCGGTGCCGGCTTGGCTTTCAGCCAATCAATATTTGGAGTTTCTATTGATTTGTTTGGAAAATGAAAAAGCGAAGCGATTTCTTCGTTGTTAAGAACGGTTTTCCCGCCCCGCCAGAATATCGGCTGATAACGGTAAATAAAGTCGATCATAAATGAATGTTTAAACCAGATTTTCTTTGATGTAAACCGGTTCCAGGGAGAAGAAAATTGGGCAAAGGCAGTGCAGATATTGCTCAAGTGGCTTTTTGCTTCCGGCATACTTTTTGAACAAACAACCACCCGGATAGCGGTTTCAAACCCCGGTTTGTCGGTTTTAGTGTCAACTGCTTCCAGAGTTTCCGCATCTACTTTGAATTTTGCCTCTTCCGGGCTAGCCTCTTGTTTTTTTATCCCGCTGACATAGGTTTGTCCAGAAGACTGCCAGTTACTTTCCGCAGGCGAAACAATTATTTGGACTGCCGCCCCTTCATCTTCTCTTAGTTTAGCCATGGCGGCAGTAATTGCTGACAATGGATCGGTGGGCAGTTGTTTATAAGTTTTTATTGGGTAAAAAGCCTCTTTTTTTTGAATCAGCCATTTGTAGGCGACTTTACCTTCTTTGGTAAAAATATTATATTCGTCAACTGGTTTAATTGCCGCGTCTGGGTAGCCGCCGTGGATTTGATGCTCAATTAATTGTTGATGTTTTCTGGGACAACTTATAAAAAACTTGATTTCACCTTGAAGAGAAACAATTTCAAAGGATATATGGGGCTGTGATTTAAGGTATTGAAACTTACCGCCTTTTTTCATTGAATAAAGCGAGCCAATTATTTGCTCCATAGCATCAATCTTTACCTCATTTCCTCTTGGTACCAGAACTTGGAGGAGGACAAAATTTAAAGAATTTTCCTCCCGGCTTTTTACTCTCCACCAAACAAAAAAACCGTAAATAATTAAACCGAGACCAGCGAGGGCAAGGATAAAAAGTAAACCGATTATCGAATAGTAAGTTATTGAATTAATAAGTTGGTTGGCAGCTTCGTTCATGAATTTAATAACTTAATTTTTTAACCTGACTCCTTCCGGGTCCATTTTGATAACTCTTAAGCACCATTCTGACAGCCATTTAATTGCTTCGTCTACTTTTTGTTTCAGCCCCCAAGTTAATTCCTCTTTAGTTAATGGGAGGATAATGGTTGGTTTACTTGCTGAGGGAGCAGTGACCAGTGACTGTCCTGTTTGGTCATCAATAACTGGTTTGGCCAGATAAAGATCTCCTTTTTCCACTCGTTCCAGCCAGCCGGCAATTTCTTTCGGCGGCGTGATTTCAGTTGACTGCCGCTTAATTTCCCCGTCCTTGGTAACCTCGATTTTTTCTTTCTCTAACACAAATTAAGTATAACACACCCTGCTGTAGTAGCACCCTTCAGGGTGCGTGGGA
>CAYYDT010000006.1:4415-10764 GCA_964470705.1 uncultured Gammaproteobacteria bacterium
GGACGCGTTATTTTCTTCAAATCTTGACTTCATCAATGTATCTGATTTTCGGATATATTTCTTTTCGATGGTGTTTTTTATCGGCGGTAATCAGAGGCAGCTGTTTTAATTTCGCCACGGCGACAAAAAAGGCATCGTAGGAAGCGAGTTTATTTTCCGTCATCAGGGCGATTATCTCGTCGAAATAAAATTCAAACAAAGGAACCATTTCAAGGCCAAGGGCTAAAAATCCACTTATCGCTTTGGTCAGCGTTTTTTTTTCAAACCCGACACCAAACTTTAGTGCATTAATTAATTCCAGACAAATTATTTCCGGAACAACAATCTTAACCTGGTTTTGGTTGTAGAGGTTCAATAACTTTATCGCTTTATCCGAGTCCGCCTCGTCAACAAACCACTTAACTGTTACCGAAGTATCCAAAACTATTCTTTCGTCCACTTTTTCTTCCTCTCTTCTCTCATCTGGACAACATAATCAGAAGCACTGGTTTTTTTATCCTTACCATATTTTGCTCTGACTTCTGCAATTGCGGCAACGCCTTGATTTACTCTTAACTCCTTTCCGACCATTCTTTTGTATTTTTCCGGCTTCAAAGCGACAAACAAAACCTTTTGATTTTTGGTTACCAAGGCTTCCTCTTCGGAATCCAATACTTCCTCCAAGCTGTCAATATCTCTCCTTAAACTGGTTATCGAAACCACCCTAGGGTCAAATTGTTGCAATTTCATAGTTGATTATAAAACTAAAGCAACATACTTGTCAAGAAATTTGTTGTCAAATTTAATGAAGTTCCGCTTTTTTTTCTTTAAGAAAGTTGCTCCAAGTTTCAATAAATTCAACTAATGAAGAAAAAGGCATATCAACTAAAACGGTTAAAAAGACGCTGACAATATTGTATTCCCGCCATTTATTAGACAGCCATTGACCGAGTTTGGCAACCGGGACGGATAAAATATCAAGCAAAAACTGCCAAAAACCGCGGTGTTCGTCAATGGTCAGTTCTTTTGCTCGCTGCCTGATAATTAAACCAGCGAAAACGACCATTGAGACATTTAAAGTATCTAAAATTAAAGAAGTAATTGGGATTTTAGCCAGCCAAAACAACCAAAATATTAAGGCCAGAGACCCAAAAGAGGTAACCGCGTAAGTGGTTTTGATGATTATATTTGAAATTAGGCCGCGCTTTAGTGACCGCAGTTCGTAGACATCTTCTTCTTTTTGCCGATAAATAACCTTGAGAACTTCTTCCCGGACTCTTTCCAGGTTTTCTTTTGGGGGGAGTTTTATCGCGATTACTAAGAGGAACATTACAATTGCTGGCAGCATTAGGTCAACAACTATTGCCAGCGGCTGAAACCCGCCGTAAAAAAGCTTGGCGACTGGAACTTCAACAATAAATAAGGAAAGTGAACTGGCAACCAAAATTGACAGTGTTGAGTAGATCGCCGCCCGGGTCAATCTTTCTTTTAGAGTTTTTAAACGCTTTTTATAGGTCTGGTCAATTAGCTTGCTGGCCAGTTTCGGCTGGGAAAGTTTTTTTTCCACTTTACCGCTTTTTTCAAATAATTGGTTAAGAATATCACCGATAATCAGGAAAATGGTATCGTATTTTTCGCAAACCTTACGAAATTCGCTTGAGTGCGGATGGTTAAGGTCGTTTTCCAGCCTTGATTTAATCTCCAAGATGCTTTTTGTCACTTGATTAATTAGTTTTTCATCTGGATCCAGCCATCCGGGAAAGTAAACCTTAAGCAGGTGATAGCTGATTATCGGGTCATCAAGGTTGTAAAGTGTTTGGTGAGCGGCAATATAAATTTGGGTGATTTGTTTTTCCGGGGTCATTTTTATTCCCTCCCCAAGCCGGATCCGGTTATTGATTGTTTCCGTCATAAAATTTAAAAGCAGATTTTCTTTTGCCGGCTGGCCAAGCGTCTCTTCTATTTCACAAGCGCATATTTCTATAATCCAGGTGTAAAAATTAACTTTTTCTTTAACTTTAATCGTCTTTGCCAGCGGATTGTTTTCCAGCAGATAAGTATATTTTTCTAAGATGTTTTTTACTTCATCGGTTTTTTTACGGGGAATTTTGCCGTTGGGGAAATGACCGCCGCGGATTAATTCCAAAACCAATGGTTCAGCCATTTTTTCTGGTTTGGAAACTGGCAGAAAAGTGGAATTTGACAATTCGCCGATTAACCTTCGTTTAAGAATGCGTTCAATCGCTGCCCGGCGGAGGAGATGTTCTTCTTTCCAGTCAATTATTTTCCTGACCTTTTCATAAAAAACAGCAATCTTAGAGGCTATTTCATCAACGTGAATAGTTGATATTTCGCCTTTGCCGCTGATTTCTGCTAAGGCTTGCTGATAATTTTTTATTAATTTGACAAAGCGGGGTGATATTTTTTTTGTCTTTTTTTTAGTTTTCATGTCCGCCTATTATAACACCTTATTACCCTCCAGGTAGAAATTAAACTTACCAATGCTTCGGTGGAAACAGTAACCCAGGCGGCGGCGGCAACTCCAAACTCGGGTATTAAACTTATATTAAAAACAGTGTTCCAGGTTAAGGCAATGGCGCTGATTGCCAGCGACTCAATCTGCCTGTCTCTGGCAATTAAAAAAAAGCCGTTTATATGGTTCAAGTAGGCGAAAATTAAACTGACCGACAAAATTCTCAGGATTCCGGCTGACGGAGAAAAGACCGGACCGGAAATAAAGTTGACCACCCAGCCGCTGAAAGCGAACGTTGACAGGAAAACAATTCCGGCGCCGATTATGGTCAGCCCAAGGCCGATTTTGAAACTTTTTTTTGACTTGGCGGTTTCTCCTGAAAGCAGGGGCAAAATAGTGCTGTTTAAATAATAGGCCGGTAAGACAAGATTGGCGTAGATTCGGTAGGCGAGGCCGTAAATGCCGACTTGGCCGGTACCCAAGTAATTTTTAATGATAAACGAATCAACTGCTTGATCGTAAGCAGTAAACAGGCTTAATTGGATTCCCAAAGGTAAAACGGCGATAAAGATTTTTTTTACTACCGCCCAGTTTATGGTGATTTTTGGTTTGATTAAATTAACAGCAGTTGGATAGGAAAAAATAATGACGATTGTTTTAGCGATTAAAATGCCGGTTAAAGGAGCAGCTAGCCCCCAGCCCTGGTTAAGAAAAAATAAACTAAAAACAAAAATAAGCAGGTGGTCAACAACTTGAAACAAAGTTTTTAGTTCCATCCGGATTTTAGTTTGGAAGATGATATAAAAATTCTGCTCGAAACTGGTTAATATAACTGCCGGCAGAACAATCAAACTGATGGTTTTTATTTCCTGATAGACGGGAAGAAATAAAATTATCAATCCGCCCACTACCAGAGTGCCCAAGCAGAGCATCAGCCGGAGAAATGCAATATTGGTTAACAGGATGGATTGGTCTTTTGACCTTGAAAGTTCACGGACACCGATTATTTGCGTTCCCCAGTTGGCAGTGGTAATTAGCAGGTTTATTAAAGTAGTAATTAAAACGTAATTGCCATAGCCGCTGATTCCTAATCGGCGGGTAAGGATGCTGGTTAAAAGTACAGAAAAAATCAGGCTTATGCCCCGGCCCAAAATTTGAACACCTGAATTTAAGATTATATTTTTTAACATTAGGTCAATCCGATTAATCTGCATTTGTATTATACTATATTAATGGTCCTGGATCTTATTTTTCCGGTAAAATGCTACCAGTGTCAAAAACAAGGCTCTTACTTGTGTTCTGACTGTTTAAACAGAATCCCGCTTCTTAATCGCCAAATTTGCCCTAAATGCAATACAATAAGTCCCTGGGGGGTGACACATCCTGTTTGCCAGACAAGACTTTTTAGTTTAAATGGTTTAACCAGTTGTTACTCTTACCGTTCAATAGTCGGCAAATTAATCAGGGATTATAAATACCGGTCGGTCAAAAAAATCGGGCCGGTATTGGCCAAATTAACTATTAGGGCAGTCAAGGCTCGAAAAAGGCAGTTAGGCTACTGGATTGACCAGTCGTTTATTTTTATTCCGCTTCCTTTGTTTTCAGTTAAAAAACTTTACCGTGGTTTTGACCAGACAAAAGAAATTTTGGCAGAAACTGCTCTTTCTCTTGGTCTGGATTACAATGATAGTTTGTTGATTCGCCATAAATGGACTAAACAGCAATCCCGGTTGAATAGAAATGACCGTAGTGCTAACGTCAGGTCTGCTTTTCAGTTGACTGATAAAAAAGCGGTGAAAGCCGGTAAGTATGTTTTGTTTGACGATGTTTGGACAACCGGTTCAACAATGACGGCGGCGGCTGAGGTTTTAAAATCTGCCGGCGCCGCCGAAATCTGGGGACTGACAATCTGCCGGTGAACCGTGACGCAGTCTAAAGACTGCTAGTACGAAGCGTGGTGGTAAACTTGAAATTTGATTGTAGTTTGAGGTTTGTAATAGCGGACTTTAGTCCGCGTTTTGGGAAACAGGAGACGCAGTCTAAAGACTGCTAGTACGAAGCGTGGTGGTAAGCTTGAAATTTGATAAAAAGGCGGTAAAAAGGTATAATTCAAGAATGCAGAAACAGAAAATAACAATTCTTTTAATAACAATTATTGGGACGTTTTTCTGGCTGGTTTTGGCTCCAGTTCCTGTCCTGGCCAATAGTCCGATAAAAAATGTCCAAAAATGCTTAACTGAGAATTATGGCGGTACTACTGGTAATGAACTGGAAGCGATTCTGGAAAACCAAACTACTGACCACCCCCGGGTTGTTAATATTCTTAAGTATGTTATCCAGCGGGCAGTTAATGAAAATGTCGCTCCAACAACAATATTGATTTTGTTTACCTTGCCGCTAGTTGGTACTTTGTCAGATATCATGCATTATATTATCGGGTTGAAAGGCTACGGTATTTATATGCCGACAATGATTACCGCTGCTCTTTGGTCTTTAGGAATTTCCGGCGGTCTAATTCTTTTCCTTTTTATTTTAAGTTTAAGTTTGGTTGCCCGAAATCTGCTTTACAAGGTTAAACTACATTATTGGCCCCGGCGGTCAATTTCATTGTGGATAGTTGTTTTCGGTGTTTTCCTCTTACTCGGTTTAGGCTCAAACTATTTATTTCCTGTCCCTGGATACGTGACCGCCTTTTCAGTTTTGTTTTTAATTTTGCTTTCCGAGGAACACATTTCTGTTCAGCGCCGAAAAGGTCTTCGGGTTAGTTTAAGGCGTACAGGGATAACTTTATTTCTAGCCGTTGTATCAACCTTGCTATTAAGCTGGCATACATTTCAAAGGTTAGTCCTTCTCCACCCTGAACCAGTAATGCTTTTTGTTTTAGGTTTAGGGTTTATTGTCGGCCGGTATACCGGTTTTCGGCTTCTGGAATTTCACCGGTTTAGTTCGGCGATAAGAAAAGACGAAGAAGAAGAATAAACAAATACGTTAAACAATGAACCAATATAAACATATTTTGGGCGCCAACGCCCGCATCTGGTCTTATTTAAGGAAAAACAGCGGTCGAGGCAGGTCTATTGCAGATTCAAAAATAAGAACAAAAAAAATACTCTCCAAATCAAAATTTGAGGTTAATGTTCCCAGAATACTTGGATTGCTCAAAAACCGTAAACAAGTTGACCAGTTTGAGTGGGAAGCCCTAAAAGGTAATTTTGTTATCAAGCCGGCTTTTGGTTCTGGAGGTCGGGGGGTAATTGTTATCAAGAAAAAAGCTAAATGGGCGGGTGAGTGGTTTTTGATGGACGGAAAAAAAATTAATGTTTCCGACATCCGGCTCCACTGTGTAGATATTTTGGAAGGTCGGTACAGTCTTTATAACAAAGAAGATCAGGTTTTGATAGAAGAAAGAATAAAAATACACCCGAAATTTTTAAGGTTTACTAAAAGTGGTACCCCGGACATCCGGATTATTATTTATAATAAAGTTCCGGTAATGGCAATGCTCCGCTTGCCGACGGAAGATTCTGAAGGCAAAGCTAATTTACATCAGGGAGCGATTGGCTTAGGTGTTGACATGGCCACCGGAATTACCACATACGGTGTTCGTTTTAGTTCACCGGTTGAAAAGATTTATGACTATCGGCGGAAGAAGGAGATAAAAGTCAATGGAATAAAAATACCGCATTGGAAAAAGACATTAATGACAGCAATTAAATGTCAGTATGCTATTCCCTCGCTTGAGTTTATTGGTGTTGATTTAGTTATTGATAAGAAAAAGGGACCGTTGATTTTAGAGCTCAACGCCCGGCCGGGATTATCAATACAAATTTGTAATAAAGCCGGTTTAAAACAGCGGTTGGAGCGGGTGGAAAATTTGCCGGTTCGTAATCCAAAACA
>CAYYDT010000006.1:10864-17758 GCA_964470705.1 uncultured Gammaproteobacteria bacterium
GAAGCTAATGTTGCCGACCGGTCGAAACTAAACACCAAATTCCTGCTCGGAAAAAATGATTTAAAAGGTTTTCTAGTGAAAATCTGAAAATGACCGACCAGCCGGAAATTTTATATTTAAGAAGCGGCCAAGTCTTACCGAAACGCGCCTTGTTAGTGAAAAATGAATTGGAAAATTTGGGAGAGGAAGGACTGTTTGGTCTTTTCAACCAAATTTCTTACTACACTCAGACAGGTAATAGCCAATCTCCAAAAGTTTTTTATAATGATATCGACCTTAATCAATTTAAGGTCATTTTTTTTAGAATAGTCGGGGGTGAATGGCAGTTGGCGCGTTTAATTTGCCAGTATTTAGAAAAAAAAATTAATACAGGGAAAGTAAGAATTGTTGACCCGATTTTTGTCACCGGTAAAAAATATTTAGCCGCAAAATTGTGCCAAACTCTGGCTTTGAAACAAGCCGGTCTGCCGGTTCCTAAAACTTACTTTGGCAATGCTTTAGATTTTTTTGACAGACCGGATTCCTGTTTTTCCTTTCCGGTTATCATCAAAGGAAGTACTGGCAGTCAAGGTAAAAAAGTTTTTTTGGCAGAAAATAAAAAGAATTTTGATAAACTAGTTGACCGGCTAAACACAGAATATAAAAAAGAAAAATTTATCTTTCAGGAGTTTATACCCAACCAAGGTGATATCCGCTTTTATGTTTTGGGGGGAGAGGTGATTTTGGCAGTTAACCGAGTAAGGACAAATATGGATGATTTTCGTAATAATTTGTCCCAAGGCGCTAAGGCGTATATTGTTAATCCAGACAAAAAAATTAAAAATATTGCTATAAAAGCAGCCCAGGCGGCTCAACTTGGGTTTGCCGGTGTTGATATTGCTTTCCGCCAATCAGATAACCAGCCTTTTATACTTGAGGTTAACCGGTCGCCTTCTTTCAGATCGACAATAAAACTTAAAGAATTAGGTGTTAATATTCCCCGGCGGATAGCCAGATATTTGATTAAATTTAAAAAAGAGGCCGGTTAAACTTTTTTTTGGCAGGAGGGACAGAAAAAGGAGCTTCGGCCGGAGATTTTGATGCGTTTAATTTTCCCGCCGCACTTAAGGCAGTTTTCACCCTCCCGTCCGTAAACTTTCAGCCGGTTCTGCATTTTTCCCCGATTGCCAGAAGTGTCCCGAAAAGCATCGTCATTGGCTGTTGACCCTTTATATTTTAATGCTTTTTGTAAAACCTTAATAATGCATTGATGCAGTTTTTTAATTTTTTCCGGTAGTTGACTAATTTTTTTCGACTTGGTCTGTGGATGGGTTTTAGCGCAAAACAAAGTTTCACTAGCATAAATGTTTCCGATTCCGGCAATTTTTTTCTGGTCCATTAATAAAAGTTTTATTGATTTATTGGTTTGACTGGTGATTTTTTGCAAATAGTTGGTGGTGAAATTATCAGAAAGCGGGTTGACGCCGGAAAAGTTTGCTAGTTCTTTTTCCAGTTGGTTGTCGGCAACCACTTTAATCCAACCGAAGGCGCGCAGGTTGTTAAAAAGAAGAAAACTATTGTCTTTGAACTCGATGATTACCCGGGTGTATTTATTGGGCAAGACGTTGACATCGTATATGTTTCCCGAAGGTTTATGGTCATATGGTTTATCAGTGTTCAATTGTTGGCGGTAAATAAGCTGGCCGGTCATCTTAAGATGGACAAGCAAATGTATTTTAGTCTCAAGAGAGATGATAATTATTTTTGCCTGCCGGCCGACAGCGATAATTTTTTTACCGATGACCTTAGATTTATTTCCGATAAAGTTTTTTTGGCGAAGAATATCAACGCCGGCAATTGTTTTGCCGACAATTTTCAGGTTTAACTGGCGGTTGATTGTTTCAACTTCTGGTAATTCCGGCATGAATATAAATCCTAATTTCTAATTACTAAGTTGAATTCCAAAATTTAAATCTTTATTTAGTTGTTGGTTGAATAACAGTTTGCCGGAGACAACGTTGGCGCTTGGTGTAACTTGCAGTGGATGCCAATTATCCGGATAATTAATCAGTAAAGACAGGGGAGTGTGCCGATACCCGGACTGTTTTTGCCAGTAAAGAAAATAACCAAAAGAGTCTTTACTTATTTGGGCTTGTTGGTGGTAGTTAACTTCCAGTGTTTGTCTCTGCTGAATCGGCACTTCGATTTTAAAGCCGATAACTCTTTTGCCAAATTCAAGCTGGTCGTCGCGGTCTTCCGGCTGGATCATCTTTTTTTGTCCGGGATTTTGCGGGTCATAAATTGAAATACTGTTTATTTTGGTTTCAATCGGCAGGTAAATTCTTAACCAGGCAAGATAATCGCCCCCGGGCCAGTTTTTAGAAGCGGCGGTGTTCTCGTAATTGATTTTTAATTGATGGTCAATTTTGCCGGTGTTATTGATGGTGATTCCTTTCTCGATGCTTCTTCTCAAAAAGTAGTTTGCTTTATTCACCCCGAGATTAGCCTCATTTAAATAAAGATAGTCAGTGAAGCAGTTTTCCAGTAAACATTGAGGACTTCTCAAGGCACCGTCCCAATTCAACTGTTGGAGGGTTAGATTGAATTGGTTGTTGTCAGTATAAATTAAAATTTCTTTTTCTTCCAAAGCGTTTAATAATCCCTGGCCGATTTTGGCATATTCTTCCGGCCGGGCGGCCTTGATGTTCTCAAATAACTGCTGCCCCATTATACCTAAAAAGGCTGCTTTTTGATTAGATCCGGGAAACGAGTCGTTTTCCGACCAAAATTCGGCTCGTTCGAAAATGTTTTCTGCACTGATCCTTTCGTTGAAGTCTGCCAGGTATATTTCGCCGAAAGCGGCAAGTAGTTTTTTGGTCGCCTCGAGGTTAAAACCGATTACTCCGTCAACCTGTCGGTTTAACGATTTTTCCAGAAACCATTTGACATTTTCGGTTGTTTTTGGAAAGTCAGGGTTCCAGTTGGAGTCACGGAGGTACCATTTCGCCTCGCCAAGAATTTCCTTTATTTGTTTTGGCGGTTCAATGTGTCCTTTCAGTTGCCCGTCAGCGGTATAGACATCTTGAACCTGAAAATCAAGCAGCTGTCCGTTTTCAAAAGTAAGCAGGGCAAAAGAGCCGATAAATCCACCGGTTGGCCTTAATTCCATGTTGTTTTGAAGGAGAACCATAAAAGTCCGCCGTTGATTGTCCAAGCCGATTATCCAAGGCAGGTGGGGTAGAACTTGATCCAGTTTTGATAATTCTTCCTGCACTTGGTCAATTTTTTTAACTGCTTGTTCAGGTGTGTTCTGCCATCTCCCGGGCATCCCCGGCCATGACCCCTTTAGTAAGGATTGAATTTCTTTTAGTTGGAAATTTAACGTGTTTTGATCAGTAATAAGTTGGTTAATTGCCTCTTCTTGTTCAAAAGGTTTGTTTTTAAGTACAGATTCTGAAAGTAAAAGACTGTTTTTTAAAAAAGGGATTGCTGTTTCTGCTGTCAGGGCTGATTTTCTACCTAGTTCAGCGCCTAGTGAAAATAGTTTTTCATAGCCGAAAAATAAAAAAGTTAATTTTGAGTTTTTTAAAAAGGTTTCCGCTTGAAGAAAGTTTTCTTTTGCCTTTTGGCTTTTTTCCAAACTTAAATCCCAGTTTTGGCTCATTAAATGGGTGTAAGCTTCCCTCATTTGCCAAGCGCCTAAGCCAAGCCGGAAAGCTGGTTTTATCCAGACTGAGAAAAGAAAACAAATGCTTAAAAATAAAACCAGGCCTAATGGCTGCCACCACCGAAGTCCATCCTTATCTTCCTCGTTGTCTGTCGGAGGTTTAAATTCAATTTCTTCAACTGCCTCTTTTTCATCTACCTCCTCTTCATCGGCATTTTCTTCAATGACAATAACTTCTTCCTCAATTTTTTGCTGGAAATCTTTTTCAATTTCTGCTAATTTTTCCGCTGGTTTTATTTCTTTCACCTTTTTTGGCACTATTGGCTCGGGGGCAGGCTGAAGATTGTCCGACCACATTGACTGAAACGATTTTTTAATTGCTTCCTGCCAACTGAGATTCGGTTGCCAGTTAAGGGCTTGACAACTAGTTTCTATTTCTCCCAAATCATAGTTTTTTACCTCTAAATCTGAAAAGTTTTGTATTCCTTTAGTTGTCTGGCCCAGGTTCTCTAGATATGTCCCCAATCTTTTGCTTTTCACTTCTTCGCCTAAAACTAAAAACTCTTTATTAGATGTGTTGGGGACAATTAATGCCTGCCAGCAGGCTTCGGCCAAATCATTCAAATGGAGTGGGAACAATTTCTTCTCTGGTGCAGGAAGGATTATTGGCTGGTTTCTGATTGCAGCTTTAATAACTTTTCCCATTAAAGAAGTTTCCGGTATTTCCGGGCCGACCAGAAAATCAGTTATTAAAACCCGCCACTTGATGTTCGTTTGGTAAGTTGGCGCATCTTTACCGACTGCCAAGCGTAAATATTTGGCTCCGGTTTCTGCACTGAGGTTAATTAGGTTTCTACTTCCTTCAATATCAACAATGTAGTCGATAGGTTCGACTTGATTATTGGTAAAACTTGTTTGGACGCTTAATCCCTTCTGCCGGAATAGCGAAGCTATCGGTTTTGACAAATAATCCGGCCCAATTATTAATGCTCTAGGTTTAGTGGTTGATATTTCAAATTCAAATGTAGTTTTGGGCATTGATACATTTTAGCACTTTTTATCCAACGCTTTATTTAGCATTTCATCAGCGAGATAGTTTTTTTCTCTGGGAATATGGTGGTAGACAATGTCAGCCCGGATTTTCTTTTCCAGTTCTTTGGCCTGGTGCCATAAAGGCCGGATGTTGATTGACTTAACCTTAAAATTGCCCCGCATTTGATTAACAATCAGTTGTGAGTCTAAGAAGAAATCAATTTTATCTGGTTGGGGAGTCTGTTCAACTACCCAGTAGAGACCGGCAATTAAACCCATATATTCTGCCTGGTTATTAGTTGCTTTGCCGATTTTTTTTCCTTTTTGGTATAAAATCTTGCCTTTATTGTTCTTAACAACCACTCCGTAAGCCGCTGGGCCGGGATTCCCCCTTGCCCCGCCATCAGTGTAGATTTTTAAATAATTCATTTTTACCGTAACCGTTCTTTAATTTCTTTAATATTGCTATTTATCGGATCAAGCCGCTGGGCTTTTTCAATTGCCAGTATAGCAAATTTATCCTTACCCAAATTATGCCAGTTTACCGCCAATTCTACCCAGGAATCTGGATAGTTGGGATATTCTCCGGCAACTGCCTTCCAATAAGCAATATCTTGGTGGGTCTGTTTCTTAAAATTATAATAGTCATAATAATTTTTGGCAATATAAAAAAGCATACTGCCGATTATTATTCCAATGCCAAAACCGGCAACTAACTTTTTGGAATTCATAAATAATAATTATTAATTTTCAACTCCTCTCATATACACTGCCTGCCACGCCCGGTAATGGGAGAAAAATGTTTTTTCATCGATTACTTCCTCGTTGCGGATAACTTTCCAGTCAAAAGCCGCTTTTGTTCCCCAAGACGGACTCTCTATCCGCCTGGTTTCACCGGGAGCTAGTGAAGGGTCATCAATATATTTTGGCTCCGGCGGCGGGATGACATCCCAAACCCGGATATTTTCAATAATTGCTTTTCTGCCGTCACTGGTGCCGAAAAATTTAAAAGCCAGGTAACTGTTTTCTTTACTGTACTCTCTTTGGATAAGGATATGAGCCGGTGTATTATTTTTAAACTTCAGATCTGGCGACGGACTATAAACAGTGGCGTCAAAACCCGGTTGGGTGTCTTGTTCGTAATAACTGACCCGGTAAGCATGTGGTTGGCGTTCAATAATTGGCAGGCCGGCATCAAGCGCTGCTCTAAACATTGTAGTTGACACTTGGCAGACGCCGCCGCCTGAACCTAAAATTGTTTGCCCATCTTTAATAACGTACGCCTGCTGGTAGCCGGTTTTGGAACTGATTTCACCAACAGCGTCATTGAACGAAAATATTTCACCCGGGTTGATTAAAACGCCGTTAAGTTTAGCAGAAGCCAGATCAATGTTGTGGACCCGGGAGGCAATTGAACCGCGGAAAGTAGAGTCGCCGCTGCCGATAAGAGTTTTAATCCCTAAACGGTTGGTGTCGGCGGTTTTAATTTCCGGTTCAGTTTCTATTAAGATCAAGTCAACAGTTTGCGAAGCATTGGTGCTAGTTATTTTATCCAAACCAGCAATGATTTCATCTGCGGTTGATTGAATATTTACCTCAATTCCTTTTTCGCTTGGTTGGAAAACTCCCACTTGTCCTTCCTTAAACTCAAATTTAGCATTTTTGGCTTCCCTGTTTATTGATTCGCCGATAATTCCTATATACTCCAGAACCTTATCTTTTTCCCAGTGGTTGTTAAAACTGACAAACCCAATCAACTGTTCGTCTTCGATAACAAAATTCTGGTCCGAACTGGTGAGGGTAATTGTTTTATCAATTAAACTTTCCGCTGTTTGTTTGGCTGATTCCAATTGGTGTTCGCCGGGTAGTGGATTTCCGGAATCAACAATTAAATTAATCGGCTGACTGGTTTCGCCGTTTTTCAGCTGATTGATTATTGCTTTTTTAGAAGCTTGGATATCAACTTTTTTTGGCTGGACTCCTTGGTTGACTTCAACTGTTTTTGTCTGTCTGTCGTATCTGATCTGCGGCGAGATTCCTTCCTGGTTGATTTCCCCGGCGATAGTGGCAATTTCTGTTTCCAGCGACTTTTCATCAAGCGTATAGATTAAATCAACATCCTTTTTTTTCAGCCAATTGGTTATCGGCAGTTCAGCTGATTGCTGAAAAGCTAATTGAGCGGTTTTTTTGAAATCATAACTTAACTTTAATTTTTC
>CAYYDT010000006.1:17858-19944 GCA_964470705.1 uncultured Gammaproteobacteria bacterium
AATTATACCAAGAATATTTTTCTTATCCCCGCTATTCACTATTCACTATCACCTAATCCCTAATCCCTAACCCCTATTTACTAGTTTCTCAATTTTATGATAAAATAACCTTAATTATGAGCGAGGCTGATATGGGAGTAGAAACTGGTTCGCAGGCAGGACCAAAAGAGGACTCTAGCGGACCTAACTATGAAGCAGTAATACCTGAAGATAATTGGCTAGGGGTGACGTCTGAAGAATTGGAGTCTATGCCACCAGATTTGTCTAAAAAAATTGCTGTAAAAGTGCTTAAGCCAACTAGCTTAATAGAGAGAGACGATTTATCTCAATTACATGATGAAATAACAGCGGCAAGGTTAGATGGGACCGTAAGGGAGGATTATGCTGCTTATTTCTTGGCAATGATAGCCGAACGAGCAGAAGAGTTGCACACTGCTCAATTTTCTGCTCATGAATATAGCATGAAAACTACTGATTTAGCACTGATCCACAATGAAGAGAGACAGGACCCCATTAACGTAGCTTTTAGGCTAGAATCCCTTACTCAGCAACCATGGTTTTTAGAGGCGCCTGAATCTTTTCAGACGCAAGTGACAGCAAGAGTTCGGTTGCTTGGAGCCGCTGGAATTAAGCGAGCGGGTAAGTTAGAAGATATAGTGAATAACCCCTCTTTAACAATGAGAAGAGAGGAATTTAAAGAATTAATGAAATGTGAAGGAGTTTGGTTTTCGCTTCAACAGATGTTTAATGACTTATTTGAACAGGATGGCACGAAAGAAGAGAAAGGTTATTTTGCTATAAAGCTGAAGATGACTAACCCAGAAGGAAAGGTTGATTTCAGGAGAGCCACAGACATTTTAAACAGAATTGATGAATACCGTAAAGAGTTAAGGGAAAAATTAATGTTAGAAAAAGGATTGAGTGAAACAGATGCTCGCCGAGCAGTAGCTGTGGCTTACAATTTGCTTTTTATTGGCGATGCAATAGAATCAGCGGACAAAGATAGAGTAGCATATGATTTCGTTACCTTCAGTAGTCCAGATAGAGCTTTTTTCCATCCGGCTTCACAAGCGAGAGCCAAATGGGGAATTATCGGTGATGTTGAGGAAGGACACGACCCAGAAAAGTTGGGTTATGACGAAAAGTGGGGAGGGAATATTGGTGATTGGGTAATATTTCGCCGAGAAACTGACCCTAAATTTGGTGAGCGATTATTAACAGAAGAAAGAATTCCACCCTTTACAAAGTTGCCTTTTCCAGAAACGATGATGGTAAGTCTTTTTGAATTTGTTGAAGTTGAAAATAACCAAGGCGAAGAAATTAATTTTGCTGAGGCATTACTAACAGGTGATATCGATATAGGCGAGTTGGATTTGGATAGTTTAAATGCCGAAGTTTTTGGCACTTGGCGTGATACGGCGAGAACAGTTTATTCTGTTTATAAGTTTTTGACAAGTGAAACTGTGGGGGGGCGTACACCCGACTTTGATTTTACTGAATTAAGAGGTGCGTTACATAAACTTATTAAACCGGGTAGTAATCTGCCGTTACAGGAAGTTTATCAAGATCCTGAGTATATTGCTTGGTGTATTTTGGGTTATTATGGTTTAGATTTGGCCACCTCGACACCAATGGTTGAGCGATTATCATTAGGTTCTACTTCCGAAGAGAACTATACACACTTTTTAAAAAGTAAAGTATTCAGACAGTTAGGAGTTTCTAGAGATATAGTTCAAGAAGTGAGTAGGTTAATTGCTGCTTCTGATAGCGCTTTACAGAGAAGCATGAAGCGTAGTTTAAAAAGTCTTCTTGAGAATTGGTGATCGATTTTGATGTGCAAGTTAACTTCGAACCTTGCCTCCTGTAGCATTTGATATTACCTGCCAAAGTGACCTTTCTGCCACAGTTCTCCCTTTCAAGTTAACCTTTCGGTCGTTAAGCTGATCCTTAAAAGTTTTTTCAACTTGCATTGCTCGAGCACTTCCAATAGCGGCGGCTCCCATCCCAATTGGCGCTAAGGCTTCTCCAACCGCGGCGCCGTAGCCGGTTTCTGTTTTCATCGCTTGCCTGATTATATCAGGAATTT
>CAYYDT010000007.1:0-19514 GCA_964470705.1 uncultured Gammaproteobacteria bacterium
ATTGACTTAATTAGGTTTAAATTCTTGTTCGTAGTAGAGGAAGTTGATTTTGTGGCTTCCAGTCTTTAAATTTTTCTTTGAATACATGGATGGGCACACTTGGCCTTTGTCTGTTAAAAGCACTATGGCCAGGATTTTTGCTTGGTTTTCGAGGATCTAAAAATTTTAGTTGGTGGGTTGCACGCCAAATTTGAACGCAGGTTCGTTCTGCCATTTATTTTTCCTCTACAAATAACGAATAGTGGTTTTTGGTGATAACCTGGTAAGACCAGTAAGCCAGGTAAACAATTGCCAGACCAGTGGCGGCAAAAGCAAAAACATTGGCTAGAATAACTGTTTGCTTAATTAAATTGGGGAAATTGAGTCCAAAAATTACCATTGCCAGATAAATAACACCGGTGGTAAAAAGAACAGTAATTAAAGGCAGAAGAATAGTTAAAACAATTAGGCCAACTTGGGACAAATCATGTTTCTGGCGGATTTTGCGCAGGGTTAAAAATGGATGATAGATTAATCCAATGATATTAGAAAATAACAGCCAAGTTTCTTTTAAAAATAAAAGAAAACTCAAACGGAAAATATTTTTTAATGATTGTTTTATTGATTTTCTTCCCATGCTTTTCTAAATTTTTTTCTCGCCCGGTAGAGGCGGGAGTCAACCGCCTTGGCTGTAATTGACAATTTTTTGGCGATTGTCTTCATCGATAACCCCTCTATGTATTTAAGTCGCAGAATTTTCGAATATCCCTCGGTCAGACCTTCCAAGACACCGATTATCTCCTCTTTTAATTCCTTTTTTAAGTATGCGCCCTGAGGGCTTAAGGCTTCATCAGCCCAATCCTGCAAAAAAGGCATTTTTGAAAAGAGGATTGTTTTAAGTTTTTGCTTGCGGTAGAAATCAGCTGTTTCGTGTTTGGCAATGGCGCAGAGCCAGGAAAACAAAGAAGATTTAAACTTAAAGTTTGGCAGTGAATTCAACCCGGAGATAAGCGTTTCTTGAACAATATCCTGGGCATCCCTTGGTGATTTTGTTCGTTTGCCGACAAAAGATAACAGCGGTTTTTGATATTTACTATAATATTCGTCGATAGCGGATTTTTCACCTGACAAAATTTGGTCTACTAACTGTTTTTCATTATCCATTTTATTCTTGCCTTTTGCCTTCAGCCTTCAGTCTTTAGTTTTTTTTCCTCGCCTTAAGCATTAAGCCTTCAGCCTTCAGCCTTTAGCCATTATTGTGTTATTATACTTTATATGAGGTTACGCGAAATTTTAGAGAAACAAACCCTATTTGCTTTTAACTGCGATGACTTTGTAGTTTACCAGGGAGTAGTTTCTGCCGCTGTTGAACTTAACCAGCCGGTGATTGTCCAGGTTTCCACGGGAAGCAGCCGGTTTTGGGGAATAACCCGGTTTGCCGCCATTTGCCGTCAGGAAAACGCGGATTTGTTTTTAAATTTTGACCACGGTAAAAGTTTGATTACTGTTAAAAAAGCAATTGATAATGATTTTGACCTGATCCAGGTTGACGGGACAGATCTAAAATGGGAAGAAAATATTAGTATAACCAAACAAGCAGTGGAATTAGCTTATCCCGAAGCCGTCCTGGTTGAGGGGGAGCCGGTTTTAGAAAAGACTACTCCGGAAATAGCGGCGGAATTTGCTGAAAAAACCGGAGTAGATCTGATCGCTGTTTTTGTCGGCAACCGGCATGGTATTGATCCGGAAAAAGAACATCGGTTAGACTTTGACCAATTAAGAAAAATTAAACAGGCAGTACCCGATAAATGGCTGACCCTCCACGGAGCTTCCGGTGTTCCGGATAAAGATATCGCCCAGGCGATAAAAGAAGGTTTGGTCGCCAAAATTAATGTCAATACCTGGTTAAGAAATGCTTACCGCCGGAGTTTAGAAAAAAGTTTGGCTGATTATCAGGGTAAATTCAGTGTCTACAATTTAATGGCTCCTGTAGTTGAAGAAGTAAAAAAAGAAGTGATTAGAATTTTAATGATTAATGATTAATGACTAATGATTAATGACTGAAAATTTAGACATCGTTTGTTTCGGATCAGCGATTGTTGATATTTTTTTGCAGTCGGACAGTTTTAAACTTATCGAAAAAGACGAGACAACTTTTGTTTGTAAAAAATACGGTGAAAAAATAGAAGTCAGCCAGAGGGTTATCTGCACCGGCGGCGGCGGTACCAATACTGCAGTTAGTTTTAGCCGGCAGGGGTTAAAAGCCGGTTTGGCCTGTCGTTTCGGCAGTGACCTTTTTGGGCAGTTTATTGTTAATCAATTGCAAAGAGAAGGCGTTCAATCTGATTTTCTGGTTCAAAAAGAAGAAGAAACTGACACCTCGGTTATTTTAGTCGGGCCGGACGGCGGGAGGACGATTCTTGTCTGCCGGGGCGACACTCGGCTGGAGGAAAAGAATATTGATTGGGATAAACTTAAGGCAAAGCGTTTTTATATTACTTCTTTGGAAGGGAATATTCATCTGGCTGAAAAAATCATTGAATTTGGACACCAAAAAGCAATTAAAGTCAGCTGGAACCCGGGTAAGAAAGAACTCCAAAATAAACAAAAAGTAAAGCAGTTAGCGGCCAAAGTAGAAATTTTTAACCTCAACCGGACGGAAATGGAGGAGTTAATTGAGACGAATATAGACGACCAATCTTTTTGGCATCAAGTTGCAAACTTAAATGTTCCTTTGACAATTGTCACCAACGGCCGATTAGGCGCTTACTTGCTAGATAAAAATGAGATGCATTTTATGCCGGCGGATGAGGTTGACCCGGTTGACGAAACCGGCGCCGGCGACGCTTTTGGCAGTGGTTTTGTTGCCGGATTGATTAAAGGAATGGATAAAAAACAAGCTTTTGGTTTTGCTATTAAAAACGCGGCTTCAGTTGTTCAGTATTTCGGAGCGAAAAAAGGATTGCTTAGAAACTCCAAAGTTCAAAACTTCAATGCTCAAAGTTAATGCGGTAAAATAGTATTATACCGATGTTAAAACAACTTGATTTTGTTTCAGATCTAGAAAACAGCAAAAGCGAAAAGAAAATGCGCTTATGGATTATTTTTCTTATTCTTTTCACTCTTTTGCCGAGCTCAATTTTTTGGCTTATTTCCTCACTGCGCACTAAACAGATTCCAATTGGCCAATTTTTTAAAGAATTAGACTTTTCCAGCATTCAGCTATCCCAAAAAAGTGTTTATAGTTTAACTCCGGTTCTCAATAACTGGGCTGAAGAAAACATCGATCAGTTAACCGGCGACTGGTCAATAAAAATTATTTTTTTGGAAGATGAATTTAGTTGGCAGAGGTATTCAACACGAAAAATTGAATCACCTTCCTTAGTCCGGCTTCCGGCCGAGGCTATTTTGTACCATCAAATAAAAAAAAACGAAGACAGTTTTGACGACCAACCAATGGAGGTTGGGCCGAAAAACTTAAGGTTGGTTGCCTTGGAATGGGGGATGAAAGATACAGATTTTGAAGACCAGACAACTACTGCTGAAGACATAAGTTTGTTTTTAACAAAATTATACCGTCAAGAATTATTATCTTCTCAGGATAGTCGAAAAGTAATTGCTGGTTTGGTTGAAGCCGGTTCAAACCAGATAACCGCTGGTGTTCCCCAAGGTATCCGGGTTGCCGGCGAAACCAGTGTTTCAGACCAAGTGGCTTACGCCGCCGGCATAGTTTACTTTCCGGACAATCCTTTTGTCTTAGTGATTGTTGGTCGCCAGCCGGATGCCGCCGCCGGCCAAATCATTACCAAGCTGGTAAACGACATTTACTGGATCATCGCAGAAAATATAGAATAGCGGTCAGGATTGACGTTCCTCTTCTTTTTTCTCAAACGAGCAGTGGGTGGTTGGCTCGGTGCCTTTCAGGAAATATTCGGTGGTTATTTGAGGGCAGCCGTCGCAGGGCAGTGTCCCGGTTGTTTGGCAGATAGTTGTTTGAACAACGCTTTCTGGTTTTTTCCACTCAGTATTCGGCGAGTTAAACAATAAATTGTCAATAGTTTTTCGCCAAATCGGTGTTGCTCCGGTAACTCCGGAAGCCACCCGGCTCATTGGTCTATTGTCATTATTACCCACCCAGGCGGCAACTAGAATATTTGGTGTGTAGCCGATACACCAATTATCGCGCAGATTATTAGTCGTTCCCGTTTTTACGGCAACTTTACTGTCTGGTACTTCCAGCAGTGACTGCGGTCCAAAAACCGGTTGGCGGGCCTGGTTGTCAGATAGAATATCGTTCAGTATAAAAGCAATTCCCGGATCCAAAATTTCTTCACCCAGACAGTCCGGAGAACTTAGGCAGGGGTGTTGGTAGATTATTTTTCCCTGGTGGTCTTTAACTTCTATTACCGGGCTAAAATCAACTTTCTTGCCTAAATTAGCTAAAACAGAGAATACTTGTGACAGGTCAACCATAGTTACTTCGCCGCCGCCTAATGTTAAAGATAGACCAAAACGGTTGTTGCTGTCCCAGGTGGTAATCCCCATCCTTTTACCCATGTCGATCATCTGGTTTACTCCATAAGAAGAAAGAACTTTGACTGCTGGCACGTTGAGCGATGAGGCTAGTGCTGTTCGCAAGGGCAATTCGCCAAAATATTGGCCGCCATAATTTACCGGTGAATAAGCCTCCTGGCCGGGAATTTGGTAAGTTATCCGGTTGTCAGAAAGAATAGTTGCCGGTGTATAGCCTTTGGATAAGGCGACTGCATAATTGACCGGTTTAATTGCTGATCCTGGCTGTCTTGGCCGAAGAGTAACATTAACGTTGCCGTCATTTTTAAAGTCAAAATAATCTTTTGATCCGACCATCGCCAGAATTTCTCCCTTTTTTGGGTCAATAATAAGGCTGGCTCCGTTGGTTACATTTAAATCTGATAATTTATTGACTTCATTAGAAACAATTGATTGGGCTATTTGTTGAATTGGCCAATCTAAAGTTGTTCTTACTTGCAGGCCGCCTTCCTCAACCATTCTCTCGCCGAATTTGTCGATCAGCCAGTCTTTAACGTAGAAAACAAAATGCGGCGCTTTAATTATCTCTTTTTCCAAATTAAACCTTAAAGTTGTTTGGCTGATTCTTTCTGCTTGTTTTTCAGTTATGTATCCGGCCTTAACCATTTCTAAAATTACTTGATTTTGCCGTTGTTTAGCTTTCTCAGGATGTGAACCAAATGGGGAAAAGTTAGACGGCGCTCTGGTTAAACCAGCTAGAAGGGCTGATTCTGCTGGGTTTAGTTGCCAAACATGTTTATCAAAATATTTTTGACTGGCTTCTTCGGCCCCGTAAGCGGTTCCGCCGTAGGGTATTTTATTGAAATACATTTGGAGAATTTCGTCTTTAGAGAATTTTTTTTCAACCCAGATTGATAGTATTCCTTCCCGTATTTTTCTGCGCCAGGTTTTTTCTGGCGTTAAAAGGCTATTCTTTATTAGTTGCTGGGTAATCGTTGATCCACCGATTGGTGAATTGTTCGGTTGGGTAAGATTATGATGTGCTGCCCGGACAATTCCTCGCCACGACAGTCCGCGGTGGTTAAAGAAATTTTTATCCTCAATTGCCAAAGTGGCTTTAATTAAGTGGTCTGGAATTTTGTCCAAAGAAACTAAAGTCCGATTTTCTTCCCGATAGATTTTGTAGAGAAGGTTCTGATTCCGGTCGTAGATTTTTGTTGTTAGCGCTGGTTTTTGATTAACTAATTCGTCCGGGTTGGGTAAGTCCTGAAAAATGTCCACGAGAAACCCTATAAAGAACAAAAAAAATCCGGTGGCGAAGAGAACAACTGCTAGTGTTTTTGGAGAGATCCTTTTTTGGGGGAAAGGCAGAGTTTTTTGTTGAGGAATTTTAGGCCTGAAGGTTTTAAACTTTTTTCTTATTATCCCAATAACTTTAATTAATTTGTTTCCCAGCCAATCAAGGCCTTTGGCCGTCAAGTCAAAAAATTCTAAACTTAAAACAACCAACCAATATCCCGGTTTTCCAAGAAGAACTAATATTTTTACAACTTGCCCCATTATATTAATTTATTATAACTGGTTTTAAAGATTTGATAAAGGACCAATTTAGGTAAAAATTATCGGGGTTGAACGATGGCCGGTTTTTCCGGGATGTGTTCTGGGCAGTCCAGACAGATTATTGTCCCCAGGGGATCAGTGACGACCGTATGTTCCTGCCACTCGAGGTTTGGGTTGTCTTCCTCGGAATATACCGGCCGGCCGGTTTCTTTATCAATTAATATTGTTTGTTTTAGTGCCTTAGGTGCCGGCACAGTTCCTTTAATAAAGTATTCATATCGGCTATCGCAACCTTCTTCTGGTGGTCGGGCCCCGGTAAGGTTACAGATTGTTGCTCCGACAATGTTTGCCGGCTGAGTTGAAAGTTCCTGGTTTTTATCTTCCAAAAGTTTGGTGGTGATTCTGTTCCAAATTGGGGAGGCGCCGGTTACTCCGGAGGCTACCCAACCCATTGGAGAATTATCATTGTTGCCCACCCAAACAACGACAACGTAACTTGGGGTATAACCGACTGTCCAGTTATCTCGCTTGTCGTTTGTTGTACCGGTTTTTACCGCTACCTCTGGGTGTCCTTTGATCACCAGATGAGACCCGGCGCCGAAAGCTGCTGTTCTTGCGCCGTTGTCAGATAAAATATCGTTAATTAAATAGGCTGCTTCCATCGGGAAAACCCTTTTTTCGTCCGGCTGATTGAATTCTTCCAAAACTTTTCCTTTTCTATCCTCTATTTTTAATATTGGGTTAAGGTCCTTGCGGATGCCCAAATTGGCCAGAGTTCCAAAAGCGGTTGCCATTTCGGTCATCTTCACTTCGCCGCCGCCAAGAGTGAGTGACAGGCCAAAGTCAGCCGGATCGCGTTCACCCAAACTGTCCAACCCAGCCGCCGAAGCAGAAGCGATAAACGGTTCAATCCCGTTTAAAGCAAGCATTCGGACAGCAGGGATATTAAAAGAATTGCCTAACGCATACCGGAGTTGAACAGCGCCGTGGAACATTCCGTCGTAATTTCTGGGGCAGTAAGTCTTTGGCCCGCCGGTAAAACAAGTTGGAATATCGGCAAAAACAGTTGCTGGGGTAACTTTTTTTGTTGCCAGGCCGGTAACATAATTAATTGGTTTAATTGCCGATCCCGGCTGGCGGAGTGCAGTAGTTACATTGTATTGGCCGTCAATATCATCGGCAAAAAAGTTTTTTGATCCGACCATCGCTAGTACTTGGCCGGTTTTGGGTGCGGTGATAACTACCGCTCCGTTGGAGATATTGGCGTTTGCTAGTTCATCAATTTCTTCTTTCACAATTTCCTGCGCCATATTTTGAATATCCAGGTCAAGTGTAGTTTTAACTTTCAGTCCGCCTTCCCTGGCGATTTCCCGTCCGTATTTCTCGATTAGTATCTCTTTTAAATAAAAAACAAAGTGTGGAGCATTAATTTGAGATTCTGGCTTGGCGTAAGTCAAATCTTTATCTTTTAATTGGTCGTACTTTTCTTTATCAATTTTTCCTGCCTGATACATTCGGTAGAGGACAATTTTTTGTCTGTTTTTTGCTTTGTCCGGGTGGATAAATGGCGAATGCCTCGTCGGTGCAGCTGGCAATCCGGCAATTAAAGCTGATTCAACTAAATCCAAATCTTTGGCTGATTTGTCAAAAAATCTTCGGGCGGCTGCTTCAACGCCGTAGGATACGCCGCCGTAAGAAATTTGGTTGAAATACATCTCCAGAATTTCGTCTTTTGAATAAAGTTGTTCGGTTAAGACAGTCAACACCGCTTCTTTTATTTTTCTACTGACTGTTCTTTCTTGAGTGAGCAGGGCATTTTTAACTAATTGTTGGGTGACTGTTGACCCTCCCTGCAATTCCCTTTGAAATATAGTAGATACAAAAGCTCGGCTGATACCCCTTAAGTCAAAACCCCGGTGGCGGTAAAAATTTTCGTCCTCGACTGCTAGAGTAGCGTCGATCAAATGCTCAGGTAAATCTTTAAGTTTAATTGAAATTCTATTTTGATCGCCGTGAAGTTCGTAAAGAAGTTGGTCGTTGCGGTCAAAAATTTGAGTTGATTCTGGGTAAGGGAACTCAGATAATAGTTTTGGCGAGGGTATTGACCGAAGAAAATAAATAAATAAACCTAGACCGCCAAGGATAAAAACCAGTGGGATTACCCACCATCGCTTTTTGATTGTTTTCTTGAATTTTTTTGGTTTAAGTTTTTGGCATTTTGCCTTCAGCCAGTTTTTTTTCTTTTTAGCCATAAAATATATTTTACCAAAAATATTTGCTCCTGAAGATGGCGAGATGTCATAAATCAAAGATTTAAACATCCCAGCCACGTAAAAATCTTTGATTTTGTACGTGGCGGAGGGTACAGGATTCGAACCTGTGAAGGGCGTAAAGCCCTATCGCTTTCGAAGCGATTCCGTTTGGCCGCTCCGGCAACCCTCCAAATAAAATGTTCAAAAGTTTAAAAATTTAATCTTCAAATATATTCGTTTTAAAAATTCGAAAATTGTAAATTGTAAATTTTCTGGGTGTCCCTGGGAGGATTTGAACCTCCAATCTTTCGCTCCGGAGGCGAACGCTTTATCCAGTTAAGCTACAAGGACAGCATGTTTATTTTAACATTTAAACCTGAAGAATTCTTATTTTTCTTTTGCTGTTTCCTTTTCAAGGGGAAGTTTGTTGGTCACCCAAGTGGAGAATTTATCTAAAAACTGCGGCGATTCTTTTTCCTGAGGAATATATTTTTCGGCAACTTTGACAAGTTCTTCTTTTTTATCTTCAACAATAACCAAAGAAATTACCCGGGGAAATTTCAGCCAAGTTTCAAAATGAATCATTTCGTGTCCCCACTTACCGGTTATCCAAAACCGGCGCAGCAACTCCCAATCAATCCGCTCACTTGAAGAGATATAAACGCCTTTATTGGTAACTCTGTACTGGCGCTTTTCCGGTTTAATTGTAGTTAAAACATAATAAAGAAAAGTTAAGGCAACCAAAGTAACAATTAAAAACCATTCTTTAACAAAAAAAAGAATCAAACATACCAACCCGAGAATAGAAAGTACGGTTGTCCAGAACTCTTTGTCTTTATTTTGAAAAGGCCTTTCCAGAGCAGTCCATTCGATTAAAGTTTTTTCTTCTTTAGAAGGAATAACTTCCATCGGCTGTCGGCCCCCTTGGTCATTTTCTGGTTTTTGACTTTTGGCTTTGGGCATCCGGCCTTCAGCTTTTTCCTCATTTGTTTCGGTCATTAAAAAGATGATAGAATATAAGGGGTTAAAAAGTCAAATGGAGGAGTCGCATAGTGGTCAATTGCACAGGATTGCTAATCCTGGCCCCGAAAGGGGTTCGTGGGTTCGAATCCCACCTCCTCCGCATATGAAAATATATATCTATTTAATTATTTTGGGGATTTTGGTATACTTCCTGCTTTACATTTTCAAGAAGCTAAAAGAAAAAGAAGAAAAATCTCCGTACAAAAAAAGAGAATACTTACTTAGTATTCCGGAAAAAAAGTTTTATGAACAGTTAAAGCAGATAATCTCTGGAAGACATGAAATTTTTCCGCAAGTGTTATTAAGTAAAATTTTAAAAGTAAAAGCAAGTAGAGGAAATTACTGGAAATACTTCAATAAAATAAATCGAAAGACTGTGGATTTTGTAATTTTCCAAAAACCCAACTTAAATCCAGTTTTAGTAATCGAATATGACGGTAAAAACCATTTAAGAGAAAAAAGAAAATTAAGAGATGCGTTTGTTGATAACGCATTAAAGTCAGCAGGTATAAAAGTTTTGCATATTACACATCGGAAAAATATTGATATTGATAAAGTTGAACAACAGGTAAACGAATTGATATAAATGTAAGTTATTTGTAATCATGCATTTCCCTAAGTAGTTCCAATCTTGCTCCAGACTTATCCGCTACTTTCCTCTCCTGATATAATCCTTCTATGCCGAAATTTTGGCGGGCGGTACTGCTCTTGGTCGGTACAATAATCGGGGTTGGTGTTTTTTCACTGCCTTACAGTTTTGCCCAGTCCGGGTGGGCGCCCAGCTTGGCCGGCCTGTTATTTTTGGGGTTAATGGTTACCGCCTTAAATCTTTTTTATTCTGAAATAATTCTCAACAACAACGGTGATTATCAACTTGTTGGCTATGTTAGAAAATATCTCGGCCCTTTTTGGCAGAAAATCGCTTTTTTTTCGCTGGTTTTTTCTCTTTATGGGATAATGATTGCTTATGTAATTTTGGGCGGAGAATTTCTGGCTTTGGTTTTCGGCCAGACAGCTGGTTTTATTTATTCGGTTTGGTTTTTTTTAATTGTCGCCCTTTTGTTTTTAAGGAGTTTTCATTTTTTAACTAACGTCGCCTCATTTTTTTCCTTAATTTTATTAGTATTATTTGCCATATTTCCACTTTTTGTTATAAAACATATTGATATTAAGCAAGTAAATTTGATTGGCACTCGGCCGTTATTTTTTTGGGGACCAACCTTATTGGCCCTCTCAGGTTTTAGTGCTATTCCTGAAGTAGAAGAGGTATTAAGGAAAAGCGGCCAGCGTCAAAAATTGAAAAAAGCGGTCATTATCGGCACCTGGCTGCCGGTAATTATTTATTTAATTTTTTCATTTGCTGTTTATGGGGTAACCGGTATTTTTACCACAGCTGAAGGTTTGACCGGCTTGACTCATCTTGCCCCTTTTGTGGTTAGAATTGCCGCTGGAATTGGTTTATTGGCTTTATTAACTTCATTTTTAAGTTTGGCAAATGTTATAAAAGAAACTTATTATCGCGATTTTAATTTGGATGAGGATTTGTCTAGGTTGACAGCCATTGTTCCGCCGGTTATCGGAATTTTTTTAGTTTTAGAAAGGTTTGCTGACATTATTTCTTTTGTTGGTGCCGTTGGAATAGCGATTACCAGCAGTTTAATTTGTTTTTTGTTTGCCAAAATAAGAAAAGAAAAAATTTGGCTGGCAGTTTTGGTTTGTTTTATTTTTATCTCCGGTGCCGTTGCCAAAATTTTGGAAATGATAAAATAAACTATGGATCAAGTAGAAGAAGTTAAATCAAAAACAGATATTGTTTCTTTGATTAGCGAATATCTGCCCTTAAAAAAATCCGGCCGGAATTATCAATCCCTCTGCCCGTTTCATGATGAAAAAACCCCCTCTTTTATGGTTTCCCCTGAACTTCAGATTTATAAATGCTTTGGATGCGGCGCTGGTGGGGACGCAATTAAGTTTCTTCAAGAATACGAAAAAATGGAGTTTTGGGAAGCGCTGAAAGTTTTAGCTAAACGGGCTGGGGTAAAACTTGAGACAAGAAATACCGGCCAAGGCGAAGAAAAAAAACGGCTTTACGAGATCAATGATTTAGCGGCTAATTTTTATCATTTTATTCTCACCAAAAGGGCTGAGGGGGAAAAAGCCCGGCAATATTTAGCTGACCGGGGAATTAATAATAAAACAGCAAAACAGTTTAATTTAGGATTTGCTCCGCCCGGTAAAAACTCAGTAATTGAGTATTTAAAAAAGAAAGGCTATTCAAATCAGGAAATTAGCCGGACTGGTCTAACCGCTTCCGGAAGCAAAGGGATTTACCAAAGATTTCACTCCCGGCTTGTTTTTCCTTTGTACAACCACCGGGAAAGTGTAATTGGTTTTTCGGGAAGAGTAATTCCCGGTGTTTCACCAAAAAACATCGCTAAATATATTAACATTCCTAATACACCCATTTATAAAAAAGGCGCAAATTTGTATGGGCTGTGGCTGACAAAAAATAAAATCCGGGAAGAAAAAGAAGCCGTGATTGTTGAGGGGGAATTTGACTTAATTACCCCTTACCAATCGGGTATTGAAAATATTGTTGCGATTAAAGGAACTGCTTTTACTGCTGACCAGGCGAAATTGTTAAAGCGTTATGCTGATAGCGCTGTTTTTGCCTTGGACGCTGATGCGGCCGGCAGTGAAGCTGTTCGCCGGAGCAGTGGTATTGCTGAAAAAGAAAAATTGGAAATAAAAGTAGCAATTTTGCCGGAAGGCTATAAGGACCCTGATGATTTAGCTGGTGATAACCCGGAGTTAATGAAAAAGGTTTTAAATAAAAGTGTTTCAGTCTACGACTTTGTAATTCAAACAGCTTTAAGGACCTTTGATATCAGCCAGCCTAATCAGCAAAGAAAGTTTCTCAATCAAGTTTTGCCTTTTATCAACCAAGTTGACAACGCAGTAGTCAAACAGCATTATTTGAAAAAAATTGCCGACCATCTTAATGTTAGTTTGGATTCGGTTATTACTGAGGTGGAAAAAATTAAGCCTTCGGTTGGTCAAAAGCGGTCAAAACCAGCAGACGGAAGACAGGAACCAAAAAAGGAAAAAGACCGCCGGCTTTTACTTGAAGAACAGTTATTGATGTTGATTTTTATTACCCGGGCTTGGGAGGTATTTGATAATGACCAGGCTGTCCAACTGATTTCTCACCCCCGATTAAAAAAAATTATTCAACAAGCGAAAGACTATCTTGGACAGTCAAAAAGTTTTCACCTAAAAGAATTTTTCAAGACTTTACCTGAGGAATTAAAGCCCGGATTTGAAAAGTTGTTTTTTCTTGATTTAGAAAGTGACTTTGATGAGACTGATATCCAAAAAACAATCATTGAATTAATCAGGGAAGACTGCCGGAGTCAATTGGCTGAAATTTCAAGCCGGATAGCCAGTTTAGAAAAAAAAGGCAAGGAAAAAGAAATAAAAGATTTGGAACAAAAATATGTTGAAATCAGTAAAAAACTGTCAAATTTAGATAAAAACGCCTAAAAAATATTGCCGTAATTTGTCATTATTTGCATTATTTAATATTATTTAATTATTCCGGAGTACGTGATATAATCGAAAGGTAATGCAAATGGACATCAATTTTGATGGGGTGGCAAGTAAATTAATTGAAACTGGGGTCGATCAAGGCTATCTAACTCAAAGCGAGATCCTTGACAAAATCCCTTCTCCTCATTTGTACATTCAACAATTGGATGAACTTTACGGCCAACTTTTTGACCGCGGTATTGATGTTTTTAAAAATTTAACCGGTGACGAATCAGAATCGTCAATCAGTGTTTTATCTTTGTTGACGGAGACAAAATCTACTGACCCGGTGAGAATGTATTTAAAAGAAATAGGGGAGATACCTCTTATTGACGGGGAAACAGAAGTGGAGTTGGCTCAGCAGATAGAGAAAGGTTCCCAGGACGCCAAACAAAAACTGACCCAGGCAAATTTACGTTTAGTTGTTTCTATTGCCAAAAAATATATCGGCCGTGGTCTTACTTTCCTTGACTTGATCCAGGAAGGCAATAAGGGCTTGATGCGGGCGGTAGAAAAATTTGACTGGAGAAAAGGCTACAAGTTTTCAACTTATGCTACCTGGTGGATCAGGCAGGCAATTACCCGGGCAATAGCTGATCAGGCGCGGACAATCAGAATACCGGTCCATATGGTTGAAACGATAAACAAGGTTTATAAAGTTTCCCGGAAATTAACCCAGGAACTCGGCCGGGAGCCGACGATTGACGAGATAATTGAAGAAAGCGATTTAACTAAAGAGAAAATCAGAATGATTTATCGAATCTCACAGGATACTACTTCTTTATCAACTCCGATAGGAGACGAAGAAGACTCGTTTTTAGGTGATTTTATTGAAGATATGACCCAGCCTTCTCCCTATGAACAGACTTCAGACGAATTATTAAAAGACGCGATCAGCAATGTTTTGGACAGTCTTGACGCTAGGGAATCGGAGGTATTAAAACTGCGTTTTGGCCTGGAAGGTGAAGAGCCAAAGACGCTTGAGGAGGTCGGCAAAATATTTGGGGTTACCCGAGAAAGAATCCGCCAAATTGAGGCCAAAGCAATTAGGAAACTGCGTTTGCCAGCTAAGCGAAAAGGGTTAAGTGATTACATAGAATAAAAATGGCTGAAAAAAAGAGAATTTTTATTGCTCTACCTTTACCGGAGAAAACTAAAAATGTTTTAGTAGAAATTCAAGACGAATTAAAAAAAGACGTTGGCAAAGATGACGTTAAGTGGATTGAAAAGGAAAATCTCCATCAAACACTGGTTTTTCTCGGCCACAAAACCGACGAGGAAATTGAAGAGATCAAGCAGATAATGTCTAAATTGGCCTCTTTCGAGGCATTGAAACTTGAACTTTATCGATTAGAATTTCACCCGGACCAGCGTCGGGCGAGGATTATTTTAATCAGTTTAAGTGGGGAAGACGAGAAGCTGACCAGTTATTATCACCAGCTTCGTCTGCCTTTGCAATTGGCTGATGTAGAATTTGATACCCGATTTTCGCCGCACATTACTTTGGGCCGGGTTCGGCAGGTCCAAGGAAGTTCGTTATTTAGTAATAAAACTGTGGACAGGATCCAGGATTTTTTTCGGGGCAGGGACAAAAATTTTGTTCTTGACCGGGCGGTGCTTTATGAAAGCCAATTGAGCCAAGAAGGCCCGACTTACAAACCCCTCCACGAAGTGAAATTCAAACCACGGTAGTTACTTTGTGTTATTTCGACCGAACCCCGAACCCAGTGTGGTTCGCGGGGGAGTGGAGAAATCCTTTTTTAACAATCCCTTTTTGTACTAGTGGACTCCTGCCATGTACCCTTCGTGGTATCGTGGTTAGTCCGCGTGCTTGACACTTGTATTACTTATGTTATAATATTCTTACTATGTTACAAAATGTAAGAACAATAACCAGTAAGGGGCAAGTCACAATTCCTTCTGACCTTAGGGACGAATTTGAGTTATTTCCAGGCGAAAAGGTTCAATTTGTTGTGGAAGAAGAAGAAATTAAAGTCAAGCCGGTACTTGGTTTAGATGATTTAATCGGTTCTTTGCCGGTAAAAAAGAAATTTAATAAAAAAAAGGCAAGGGAACTTATTAGAAAAGAAGCTGTTGATCGTTATGCGAAAAATTTATGAAGAGAAATTTAATTGACGCCAATTTATTAGTTCGTTTTTTGACTGGGGATAGTCCAGCCAAAGCTAAAAAAATAAAAAAACTTTTATCGTCTAAAAATGAACAATTCTTCCTTTTGGATATTACTTTGGCTGAAATTATTTGGACATTAACTTCTTTCTATAAGCTTGAAAAAGATGTAGTTGTTGAAAAAATTCGAGGAATTTTGGCTTTGCCAACTATTGAGGCCAATAAAAAATTACTTTCGAAAACTTTAGATTTATATTCAAATAAAAACGTTGATTTTATTGATGCTTATCTCGCCGCGGTATCTTTGGAAGAAAAAATCGGTATCTACTCGCTGGACAGAGACTTTGATAAGATTGAGAAAGTAAAGCGTTTAAAAGTCTAGTGTGTGCTAGAATAATTCATGTCTAAACGAATATTTTCCGGCATCAAGCCGACCGGCAATTTGCACATCGGTAACTACATCGGTGCTGTCAACCAGTGGGTTAAACTCCAGCAGGATTACCAATGCATTTACTGTATTGTTGATTTGCACGCAATTACTGTTCCCCAGGAACCTAAAATTCTGCATGAAAAAATTCGGGAGCTGACTGCTTTGTATCTTGCCTGTGGAGTTAATCCGGAAAAATCAATTATCTTTGTCCAGTCCCACAATCCCGACCATGCCAGTTTGGCCTGGATTATGGACTGTATTGCTTCGATGGGCCAGCTGGAGCGGATGACGCAGTATAAAGCGATTGCCGATAAACTAAAAGGTAAAACAAGCGTCGGCGTTTTTAATTACCCAGCCCTAATGGCCGCTGATATTTTGCTGTATCAAACCGAAGTTGTTCCTGTCGGCGAAGATCAAAAACAGCATGTTGAGTTGACCAGAGAAATTGCCCGCCGGTTTAATTCCCGGTATGAAGAAATCTTTACCATTCCCAAATCAAAATTAATGACTGCCGGGGCGCGGATTATGTCTTTACAGGACCCAGAGTCAAAAATGAGCAAATCATCAGAAGACCCGAAGGGGACAATTGACTTATTGGATCAACCGGACGTGATTAGAGAAAAAGTTATGTCGGCAGTAACTGATACTGGCAGTAAAATTCTTGCCCGGCCGGATAAACCGGGGATTGCTAATTTGCTAACCATCTATTCGGTTTTATCTGACCAAACAATTAAAAGTTTAGAAGAGAAATATCAAGGGAAGGGCTACGGTGAATTTAAAAAAGACTTGGCCGAAGTTGTTGTTGACTTTTTGAAGCCGATTCGGGAAAAATATGCCGAAATCCGCGAGGACGATAATTATCTAAATCAGGTTTTGAAAGATGGCCTCGCCAAAGCAAAGCCGATTTCCCAAAAAACACTTGAAAAGGTTAACAACGCGATAGGACTATCCTGAAAGAATTATCAATTATAAATTTATAATTCATAACTCATAACCCATAACTAATAATTCATAATTAATAATTCATAAATTATAATTCTCTATATTATGCTTTTTATAAATTTTAAAATTTATCAACAAACTTTTGGCCAGGGGGCGTTTGACTTGGCCAAAATCTGCAAAAAAGTTGCAGATAAAACCGGAGTAAAAATAATTCCGGTAGTTTCTGCTTTAGACTTAAGAGCGGTTAAAGAAATTTGCGACCAGGTTTGGCTTCAGCATGTTGATATTTATTTTCAGGGCAAACACACCGGTTATATATCGCCGTTAGCCGCAGCAGCCGCCGGCGCTGACGGCACCTTGCTCAATCACTCTGAACACAAAATCCCCCCCGGCCACATCCACCAAATCCTTGCTACCAATCGAACCATCGAGCAATTTAACAATTTCCGCTTTTGCCTTTGCTTCAAAACCAAAGGCCAAGCGCAAAACTGGCTGAAAACTATTGACCCAAAACCAGATTTCGTTGCCTACGAACCGCCGGAACTTATCGGCGGTGATATTTCAGTCAGCCAATCACAGCCGGAAGTGGTTGAGAGAATTAAAAAACTGCTCCCTGATCACCGGTTAATTATTGGGGCGGGCATAAAAACCGGCGAAGATGTTTCCAAGGCAGTTGAATTAGGGGCGGAAGGCGTATTGGTCAGTTCCGGTGTTGTCACTGCCGACAACCCGGAAAAAGCATTGTTAGACTTAGCAAACGGATTTAAAATTTAATTTCACCCCGCATTTGCGGGGTAAATACACCTCCGAGGTGTTAGCTTGACTGACTCCTCGGAGGTGTGATTATATTCAAAAAATTTTATGAATAATTTCTTATCTAATTCCAGTTTCGATTTTTCAAATAAAAGAGTTCTTATCCGTATTGACTGCGACGTTGACTTAGTTAAAAAAGATGGTCGATTACAGGTTGACGAAGACTTTCGTCTGAAACAAATTTTACCGACTTTAAAATTTCTTGACCAAGCCGGGGTGAAAAGAATAATTCTCATCGGCCATCTCGGCCGCCCAGACGGCCAGCCGGATGAAAAACTTACCCTCGCCCCGATCGCCGCCTGGTTCACTGAAAACTATAAAAAATGTAATTTGTATCACCTGCAAGGTGTTACCCGTTCACTCCTTGGAGGTGATACCTCAAATTCTCTGACTAGTTACCTGAGCTTACTCAACAACCTCCGTTTTCATACCGGAGAAACCAACAATGATCAAAAATTTGCCCAGGATTTATCCTCTTTAGCCGACGTTTATATCAACGAAGCTTTTGCCACCTCTCACCGCAAACATGCTTCAATAGTCGGTCTGCCCAAATACCTGCCGTCATTTTTGGGGTTAAACTTTGAAAAAGAAATTAAAAATCTGACTAAAATAAAAAGCCAGGCCGAACGGCCGCTGGTGATTGTTATAGGCGGAGCCAAAGAAGACAAGTTAAACTATGTTCCTTTTTTGGCTGAACTAGCCGACAAACTTCTTATCGGCGGCAAACTACCTTTAATTTTGAAGCGTAGGCACCTCCAAGGTGGTGTTGCGCCGCTGTCAAACGCGGCTGGAACGTTTGACGTTCCGCCTGCGGCTCACCTTGGAGGTGAGAGTTTTGACGAAAGTGTTAATAGTGTTATTGTTGCCCATCTCTCTCCCAACCAGCGTGACATATCCCGCCAATCCATTGAGGACTTTAAAAACCAAATCAAAGGGGCGGGCTCAATTTTCATGGCTGGTCCATTAGGTGCTTTTGAAGAAAAAGAAAATTCAGCAGGAACCTTTGAAATCGCTAATTTTATTGCTGACTCTCCCGCCTTTTCTCTTGCCGCCGGCGGCGATACCCACCGCGTTCTATCACAACTAAACTTATGGGACCAATTTGATTTTGTCAGTACCGGCGGAGGAGCCGTATTACAATTTCTCCAAGATGAAACTCTCCCCGGGATAGAAGCGATTAGTAACTCCTGAAAGGTAAATTACTTGCCGACTTTTTGCTCAACTTTTTTTGCCAGGTCGCCAACTACGGGAAGTTCAAACTTCTCGTTGTTGTATGCTTTGACCATCAGTACTATCCAGAGGATAAGACTGAGCGGCCAAAGAACCAGGCCCAATAATTGCCCGATAAGGGGCACAAAGGTGATTACTGTTAATCCGCCGAACAAAATTAAACTTTGAGCCGCGTGGAATCGGATAAATTTATCCTCTTTTTCGGTAAGCAGGAAAATTAGTCCGGTTATCCAACCGACTAAATATGTAAGCGCAGCGGTAACATTTCCTTCCTTCTTTTCTGTCATATTATATTTATATCAATATTTTACATTTTGTCAAGTTTTCAACAATGAAGCAATTTAACAATGCCCCGTAGGGGTCAGCCTTTGGCTGATAACAATTTTTTGAAATAGCCATATACGTGGTAATATGATTTTAATTATGTTTAAAAGTAAAGTAGCAAAATTAATTATTTCCATTCTCATCCCTCAACTGGCCGGTCTTATCGGTTCAGTGTTTACCATTTCTTCAGTTAAAAACTGGTATCCAACTTTAAACAAACCAAGTTTCACTCCGCCAAGTTGGATTTTTGCTCCTGCCTGGACACTATTATTTTTATTAATGGGAATTTCTTTATATCTTGTTTGGCAAAAAGGTTTGGAAACTCCTGGAGTTAAAAAAGCGCTGATTATTTTTGGAGTGCAGCTTATTTTAAACATTCTCTGGTCAGTTTTATTTTTCGGCCTTCGTTCGCCCCTGCTTGGTCTGATTGACATTATTCCGCTGGTAATTTTGATTATTTTGACAATTATTAACTTTAAAAAAATCAATCCCACCGCTGGTTATTTACTTATCCCGTATCTTGCCTGGACATCCTTCGCCGCCATTCTCAACCTCTCCATTCTAATTTTAAATTAAAATTAGCTTTTCTTCTTCCTGCTGTTTGTTGTATAATAAAGCCGCAGTTTAACATGTGGGCTTTGCCCCTAGGTTCTAAATTCTAGGTTCAAAGTTCTAAATTTTCCCCGGTAGCTCAGTGGTAGAGCGTCCGACTGTTAATCGGCAGGTCGCTGGTC
>CAYYDT010000008.1:0-10515 GCA_964470705.1 uncultured Gammaproteobacteria bacterium
AAAATCCCGCCAGCTGGAAGAAATCCTCAACGGCGACTTGGACTTGATAAAGTAACCCCCGGCTTGTTTGCCTGCCGTGAACCCGTTGCGGTTCTGCGGTGGTTACCTCTACTTCCCCAAAACATTTAATTCCAACCAGAAGAATAATTTGGTAAAATTGGTTCATATGGCGACGATTTTTATGGATACCGGGGAGGATGTGGAATTGGAGGTAAACAGCGACTTTGTCCGAAAGAAGTATTTTTCTTCCTTGGGCGACGACCCGAAAAAAGCGACGATCAAGCAGTATCGGCAAGTTTTTTTAAAGGCGGCAGATGATTTTATTAAAGGTAATTTGCCAGTTGATGATTTGGATTGGCTGGCCGGCGAGATATTGTTTTGTTTCCGCGATCCGATTTGGTTTGAAAAAATGGACGGGAGGTTTTGCAGTATTCTTTTTATTGCTTCCGACCTAAGTTTTTACTATCTCAAAAAAGACGAAGACGATCACTGTAAAAATGTCTATACCGGCTGGGTGGAGGATATCAAAATATATTTAAAAATTTTTGGTAGAATTTAAGCAGGATGAAAGTTGAAAAACTGAAGCAATTTTTGTTGGAGTCGAATCGGGCGGGGTATGCAAGCGGAAACGAAAACAGGCAGATTAAAGAACCAGATGGTTCGACGACGATAATTTTTGAAAAAGGTGACTGGAAATCGCACGACAATTATTTCGGCGGTGAGCCATACGGCGGGAGAACAGTTGTTTTTTACAGAGATAAGCCCGTCTGGATGATGGTTTATTACGGCTGGGTTGAACCCGATGCGGAAACGGAAGTTGTATACCGGGTTTTGAGAAATGCCTTAATGCAAATGCCGGAAAAATATCCATTCCGTGGTCCTGAAACTTACGCTGAGGGGAAATATGTTTATGCCAACGGAAGGATGGGTGAAATTGAAAGATTTTCCGGTGAGGAAGAAATTAGACGCGAGGCCAAAGTTGTTTACAAGGCAAATTATCTTGGGGGGTTGGTTAATCAAAGGTAAGTAAGATTTACTTGGAAAGTTTTTTAATTGCTTCTTCCATAGAAAGTTTTTCCTGATCGCCGGAGGACATGTTTTTGAGGGCGATGGTTTCGTTTTTGGCTTCGTCTGGGCCGATGATTGCCACCCAGGGGATATTTTTGCGGTTAGCGTACTGCAGCTGCTTATCCAGACGCTCATCCGGGTCTAGGTAGACTTCTGTATTGATACTGTTTTTTCTTAACTCTTGGGCTGTTTTAAATGATTCTTCTGCCAGTTCCGGCGAGAAGACAGTAACTAAAACCCTGGTTGGGCTAATATTAATTTCCGGCCAAATTTTTTGGCTGTGGATTACTTCTACCAGGCGTTCAAGCCCATAAGCAAACCCGGTTCCGGTAATTTCCGGTCCGCCGATCTGGCCGACTAAATTATCATACCGGCCGCCGCCGCCGATTGATCCGATATCCGGCTGGGTAACTACCGCTTCAAAAACCGGTCCGGTGTAATAATCTAACCCACGCACTAAACTAGGGTTAAACTGATAGTATTTTTCTCCCATTCCGCTTTTTTCAAGAAATTCGAAAATTAAATTTAGATCTTTACTTGGCGATAAATTTTCCAATTTTTCTAAGACTTTTTCTATTAATTCAGTCTCAAAGCCTTTTTTCTCCAATTCTTTACCCACTGCTTTTTTACCTTTTTTGTCTAATTTGTCAACTGACTGAAGAATTGACATTTGTTGGCTTTTTTCGTTTATCTCCAATTCTTTAAAAAGACGGCTTAATAATTTTCGGTCATTTATTTTTATGGAAAATTGGTCGAAGCCTAAATTTTTCAAACCGGTGTAAACAACAAGAATTATTTCAGCGTCGGCTAGGGGAGTGGAGACGCCGAAAGTATCCAAGTCACACTGGGTGAATTCTCGAAACCGGCCGTACTGCGGTTTTTCTGCCCGAAAAACGTTTTGAATTTGGTAGCGCTTAAACGGATAAGTAATTTTTCCTTGGTGGGAAGCGAGGAACCGGGCTACTGGCACTGTCAGGTCGTACCTTAAGCCAACATTCCTGTCGCCAAGGTCTTTAAAAGTATAAACCAGTTTCTCTGCCTCTTCGCCGTATTTATTTAATAAAATTCCGGTATATTCTAAACTGGGTGTTTCTATTGGTTGAAATCCGAAAGACTGAAAAGTTCGGGAAAGAATATCGATTACTTTTTGCCGGATAACCATTTCCTCCGGCATAATATCCCGAAAGCCTTTTAAGGTCTGTGGTTTGCTGGTCATAATTTTATTATAGTTTGATAACAGCGAAAATACAACCATAAATTCCACCTCCGAGGAGTCCATTCGAACACCTCGGAGGTGGGTAAAGACTTCGGAATCGGATTTTGCATTAGCACGCTTTAGCGTGCGTTGTTATTGGATTTATTCGACAGGGGTGTCTTCGGTTTCTGCAGTTTCGGTAGCGGTTTCAGCAGTTTCAGCTTCCGCTTTTTCCTGAACTTCTTCCGGTGATCTTAAAACAAGCATATTTTCAACCTGATAGGTTGCTCCGGCTCCTGCCGTTGGAGAAATGACAGCAACTACTTTTTGGTCAACAGCCAAGTCGTTATATTCAGTTTCTTCAATTTCGGTGCCCTGTTGGAGATTGATTTCAGAATCATTGGTGAAAATCAATTCATAACTTTCCTCATTGTTTCTGACAAGGAGGATTTCATCCTGGGCCGCTTTTTCAGTAATTATTCCGTAAATCGATAATTTCTCCAGCGGGTCTTTTTCAGTGGTGACAACTATTCTTCTGGCATCCAAACTGCCGTCGACTTGAGTGTATCCCATGGCAATAACCCAGTCGCCGGTTTCTAAGTCCTCAAAATTTATTGATTGCCGGTTTTCATTGATAATTGTTGCTTCGTCATTAATAGTCACAGTTCTTGTTTCCTCACCGACTTGTATCTTAAACCCGATTGCCGAGGTTTCGGTTATTTCTCCAATCCAACCTCTTTTTTCCTGCCTGGTTATTATCTCATCAATTTTTTCCCTGACCCGCTTTTCAACTTCTTCGCGTACGCCCTTGACGCTGTCGGGATCAACTTCATCAGTCGGAGTCGGGGATAGGTCTGCTTCTTCAGCCTGCAAACTAATCGGCAGAAAAAATAATACTAGCGTTGCAAAACCGATGATTAGGAATAATTTTTTATTCATTGTTTACTATTCAAAATTTAGCAGTAGAATAGGTTACTGTCAAGGTTTGGGCAGATTTATTGCCTTGGTCGTCATAGGCTGAAACATTAATCGTATTTTCCCCGGCGGTGAGTTCGATCTGGTTTTCAAATTTGCCTTCTTTGTCAGCAACCAAAATATCTGCTCCATTATCCCAAAAAATGACAATTACAGCATTGGCAAAAGTTTCTCCACTAATTTTTAAATTCTGACTATCAGAAACTATTTCATTTTCCGGTTGAAAAATGTTCAGGAAAATATCTTCTTCGATATTTTCTTCAGCCGGGGTAACTTCTATCTCGATTTCTTCAGTGATTTCCTCGACGGTTTCGTTGGAAGCGAGATCAAAAACTCCCGGCTGGATATTTTTCGCCCAAAAAAATGCGCTTAAGCCGAAGCCAAGGAGAATCCCGATAAAAATTGCTATGCCCAATTCTTTTTTCATCCTGGTTTTATAATATGAAAACAAAACCGGCCTGTCAAGCACTAGTTTTTGACATATTTTGATATATTATTTATTATTTAATATTTGACAATTAGCATTTGGCCTTGAGCATTAAGCTTTAAGCTATGCCTTGTTTTGACAAGGCATTAATGTTAATATTTGAATATTATGCTGACGACAAAATACCCAAGTGAAAATTTGTTCCGAGTTCGAATAAACCGAAATTATTTTGGGTTTGGGCGGCCGAAAAATAAGATAAAGGTAGACTTTTTTATACCGGATAGTACTAAAAAAATTAATTTATCCAATATTGAACCGATGAACCGCGATCAACCATTTCTAATTCCCGGACCAGGCGAATATGAAATCGGCGGGACGCAGATTTCCAGTGTCGGCAAAGGTTATTGGGAAATCATAACCGAGGGCTGGCGCATTTGTTGGCTTTCATCCGGATGGAAAAAACCAGATGCTAAAAAAGTTGATCGGTTTGGGCAATTAGACTTAGTTTTTTTGAATTTAGAGGGATCAAAAAAGGAAGCGAAAAAAGCAATGGAAACTGTACAAAGGCTTTCGCCGAAAGGTGTTATTTTGGGGTATAAAATAGGAAAAGAGTTTTTGGATAAAGTCGACAGAGAAGATATAAAACCGACAGAAAAAGTAAAGGTAAAGCAATCTGATTTAACCGAGGAAGGAATAGACTATTTTGCCCTTAATTAAAGGTATATGGTTAAGACGAGAAATTCACCTCAACAATTAAGAGTCCCGCCCCACTCAAAAGAAGCTGAAACATCAGTCTTGGGATCAATTTTAATTGACAAAGACGCCATTGTTGAAGTAGCTGATGTTTTGTCGCCAGATTGTTTTTATGATTCTGCTCACCAGGCAATATTTGAAGGCGCCCTGGAGTTGTATGAGGAGCGCGAGCCGATTGACTTGGTTACTTTAGCCCAAAAACTAAAAAAAAAGAAAAATCTGGAGAAAATAGGCGGCCGGTCTTATTTATCTAAATTAGCAAATTCTGTTCCAACGTCGGCTCATGCTGTTTCCTATGCCCAAATAGTTAAAGATTTGCACACCAAAAGAGAGTTGGCGGCCGCTTCATCCAAAATTAACCAGGTGGCCTTTGATGAAGAGATTGAAGCCGATCAGGCTTTAGATGAAGCCGAACAGGAGATATTTTCATTAAGCCAGCAGCACTTAAAAAAAATACCGACATCATTAAGAGAAGCTTTGGCAGAAAGTTTTGATCGTTTAGACGAACTTCAGAAAAGAGCTGACGGATTGAGGGGAGTACCCAGCGGATTCAAGGACTTGGATAATTTTTTGGCTGGGTTTCAGGACAGTAATTTAATCATTCTTGCCGCCCGGCCTGGTGTCGGTAAAACTGCTTGGGCTTTAAACATTGCCCGTTTTGTTACCGTTGAAAAAAAATTGCCCGCCTGTTTTTTCTCTTTAGAAATGAGTAAGGAAGAATTGGTCGACCGGTTGCTGGTCCGTCAGGCGGATATTGACGCCTGGAAAATGAAAACCGGCCAGCTAAATGATAAAGACTTGTCAGGATTGTCAGAAGCAATGGGTGTATTAGCTGAGGCGCCACTATATATTGATGATACGCCCGGGTTGAATATTCTTCAAATTCGGACTAAGGCAAGAAGGCTGCAGATTGAAAAAGGTTTGGACTTGATTATTGTTGACTACTTGCAGTTGATGCATTCAAAGAGGCGCTGGGACAGCCGGGTTCAGGAAGTATCTGATATTTCTCAGGGATTAAAAAATTTGGCCCGGGAGTTAAAAGTTCCAGTATTGGCTTTATCTCAACTTTCCCGGGCAGTAGAGCAGCGGGGCAGCAATCGGCCGAGGTTGGCTGATTTAAGGGAGAGCGGCAGTATAGAGCAGGATGCCGATGTGGTTATGTTTCTTTACCGTGACGACGATGAAAATAGGGAATTGATCAACTGCGATATTGCCAAACACCGCAACGGGCCGGTTGGCCAATTTGAACTTTACTTCAATCCCAAAAAAGTCAGCTTTTTTGAAATAAAAAGATAAAAACAATTTTAGTGAAGGTTTTCTGTGCCGCGAGCCGGAGTTGAACCGGCACGAGGGGTAAGCCTCACAGGTTTTTGAGACCTGCGTGTCTGCCAATTCCACCATCGCGGCCATATCCGAAAATTTTTACCTGACGGTAAAAGTCTGCCCCCGCCGTATCTTAGTATTCGCCTTTTTAGTGCTGTTCGCACACGGCTCATACTGCGATTAACTGGCGGGCAGGAATTCCACCATCGCGGCTGATACGTTGATTTTAGCATTTCCGCCAACCGCCGACAACCAAAGTTTGACGCAACCTAAAGGTTGCTAGTACAGTTGTGCCGTTTGTATTAGCACGCTTTAGCGTGCGTGTGGATAACGCAGAGTAAACTCTGCTATTACAAAGGCGACGGGGGTTCATGCCGCTTTTGTATTAGCACGCTTTAGCGTGCGTCGCGTGTTATAATTGACAAATGGACAGAATCCGTTTGGGTCTGCAAATTTTAGCTGGGTTTATTTTTTTGTTTCAATCTTACCGGGTATTAAAAGACGAGGTTCCAGAAGACCAAATTGTTAAAGCAACCATTTTTGGTATTCTTCTTGGATTAAGTCTAAATTATTTATACCGCCTGTTAGGCCTTAACTTATCGGCGTTCGGTCTTATTTTAACGGTAGTAATTACTGCTTATATTTTCCATATGCTGTCTAATTGGCGTTTTTGGTTGACGGTTGAAAAATTAACCTGGCCCGGGTTGGCTTGTTTAGCTATCGGCTTCGGAGGAGAATTAGAAGGACTTATTTATTTATTTGCTTTTTTAATCAGTTTTTACTGGAGAAATTACCGTAATTTTTTGTGGTATCCAAGCGGAAAGGTTGGTTTTTTCTTTTTGGTAAACCTGACTTTTGTTGCCTTTTTTCATCTTGGACTTGATTTTTATCATCAGCGATTGGTAGAATTAATTGTTTGGTCGATTAGTTTAGTAGTTGGTATAGCCGGGATCATTATTCTTTCCGGCCGTGAAAAAGTTAAACCAAATTTAAATAAAAATGTCTGACGATAACCAAAAATTTACTTTTCCCCAGGCGGTACTTGAGCCGGTAAAGACCTTTCTGACGGAAGAGTTGAAAAAAATTAAAAAGCAGGAATCAAAGGTAAAAGAAGAGGATCCGTTTGCCAACGAGGACAGGGTAAATGAAGGTGGCAAGCCGGATATGGAAGCTGACGAACAGTTTGATCATGCCAGATCAAAAGCAATTTCTGACCAGTTAAACAAAAGGATGATTCAAATAAGGAAAGCCTTAACCAGAATTAAAATTGGAAAATATGGAATTTGTGAAGAATGTGGTGAGTTTATAAATACAAAAAGATTGATGGTTTACCCGGAAACTACTAAATGTGTCCACTGCCGAGAAAAAGAATCTTAAGCCAAAGGTTATTTATCAGGACGACCATCTCTTTCTGGTTAACAAACCCGGAGGTTGGGTTACACTAAAAGTTAAAACTTACCAAGGAATAACTCTCCAAGATTGGGTAAATAATAATGTTCGAGAAGTTCGAAAGGCTCTAGATGGTCGAGAAGCGGTCTGCCGCAGCGGGATAGTCCACCGACTGGATAAAGATACCTGGGGAATAGTTTTAGGCGCTAAAAATCAGCAGGTATTTGAAAATTTGCAGAACCAATTTAAACAAAGACTAGTAAAAAAGACGTATAATGCGTTAATACATGGTGAATTAAAAACCAGCGGGAAAGTTGTCAGTCCGGTTGGCCGGCTGTCATATAATCGGTTTAAATACGGAGTAAAACTGGATGGTAAACCAGCAGAAACAAAGTTTGAACCAATTAAAAACTATCGGATTAACGGTCGGAATTATACTTTAGTTAAAGTATGGCCGAAAACTGGTCGGACTCACCAAATAAGAGTTCATTTTAAGTATCTTGGTCATCCTCTTTGGGGTGATAGCCTTTATGGGGGTAAAGAATCTAAAGAAAGGTCAATGTTTTTAGTTGCCCAAAAAATCAGTTTTTTCCACCCCGGCATAGACAAAAGAGTAAAATATCAGATTGGTTTGCCGGATAAGTTAAAAAAAATATTAGAAAATTATGACTAGAAAAAAAAACAATAAAAAATATTTGTTGATAATCGGTGTGGGATTGGTTCTCGGCCTGGTTTTTATTGCATTAAAAACTATTGATCAAATAAAAAATTCCTGGTCAGGCAAAGGGCAGATATCAATTGGCATAGAAGCAGAAAACAAGGATAGTTATGTTTTAACCTTAACACCGGGGAAAGAAATGGCGGTTGTTATTCGCATCCCGGCTAAAACAATGATAGATACTCCTTGGTTTGGTGAGTATCAAGTTGAAAAATTGTCGCTTTTGTCTAAACAAGAAGAAAATCAACTGATTTATAATCGCAGTTTAAGTTATTTTCTGGGCCTAGCGGTTGACGAAAGTTTTATTAATACAAGCCTAAAATTAGATGGACTGGAGGAAAGTACGGTGAAAAAAAGTTTGTCCCGTCTTTTTGTTCCGCCTAAAAACATTACTTTTTGGCGCGTTTGGCGGTATTTGTCTGACAAGGATTTGGTCTGGCAGATCATTGATCTTGAAAATTACGGCGAAGTAGATTATCTAGCTGGAAATACGGAAGTATTTCGGGTTGATCCATCTGTAATCAGTCGGCAGTTTACCGAATATTTAACTGACCCAATGGTAAAAAAGGAAGAAATCAGCTTGTCGGTTTTTAATCTTGGTGGAAGCCAAGGCCTGGCCAGTCTTATAAGTGAAATACCCATTAATATGGGAATAAGGGTGGTGGAAGTCGATAGTCTAAATTTGGATATCGAATTTGAAGATTGTCTGATTTTGTTGTCAAAACCTGAACTCAGCGAAACTTATTCAGTTCGCCGATTGAGCCGGGTGTTGGGCTGTCAGGTAAAAGAAGGATCCGGAAACGGTATCGGTGATATAGAGTTATTAATTAAAGATGTTAAAATAGATTAACAAGGCTCGAGAAGTTGGAGAAACTTGAGAAGTTTGAAAAAGGCAAGTTGTTAATTAATAATTGTCGAGCCTTTCGAACTTTTGTTTTTATGTCTGGACACTCAAAATGGGCGAACATAAAACGCCAAAAAAATGCACAAGATCAGGCTAGAGGCAGGGTTTTCAGTAAATTATCCAAGTTGATTTCGACGGCGGTTAAGGAAGGCGGGGGAGGGGACCCGGATAAAAATGTCCAGCTGCGTCAGGCAATTGAACGGGCAAAGGAAGAGGATATGCCCAAGGATAATATTGAACGGGCGATAGAAAATGCCCTAAATAAGGCCGATGCCACCAGAGAACTGGTGTTAGAAGGGTATGGACCCTTTGGGCTGGCTGTTTTAATAAAAGCCTTTACTGACAACCGCCAGCGGACAATACAGGAGATAAAAAATATTTTTGAAAAACACGGTGGCGGTTTGGCCGAACCAGGTTCGGTTGTTTACAAGTTTAATAAAAAAGCGCAAGTAATTATTAAAAAACCCAAAGAGGAAGATTTTCTTAATCTTATTGATTTGGGGGCGGAAGATATTAGTGAAACTAATGATCAAATAGAGGTTTTAGTAAAGCCTGAAAATTTGAAAGATTTTCTTGATCAAGCCGAGAAACAGTTTGATGTTTTAAGGTCGGGAATTGATTTAATTGCTGAAGACAAACTTGTTTTAGACCAGACTCAAAAAAACAAAATCAAAGAATTTATTGAAATTGTCAAAAATCACCCGGACGTAGAATCGGTTTTTACCAATGACTAAAAGAACCTATTTTTTAATCTCCAGTTTTATTTTAACTGGCGCCTTTTTTCTCCTCAGCCTTGTTTCCTATCAATGGAAATTTACCGGTATAATCGGGTTTTCGGTTGGTGTCGGCTTATATCAAATAATTCTTTTTTATACTATGGTGGAAAAAAAAAGCAATTTACTGGCGAGTTTAATTTTGCCGGCTTTATTTACTTTGGCAATTAGTTTATTTAGGTTCCTGTTTGGTGTAAATTGGGTTTGGCAGTCAATATTAGTATTTATTTATTTTTTCGGAATTTATACCCTCTTTCTTATCGAAAACGTTTTTTTGGTTTCCCTGGAAGTTAAAACTGTCCCCCTATACCGGGCGGCGAACACAGTTAATTTGTTAATAACCCTAGTTTCCGCTTTTTTATTCTATGAAGTTATCTTTTCACTCCGTCTACCAGGTTGGCAGAATGGGCTACTTGTTTTTGGGGCTAACCTGCCAATTTTGATACATTTTTTCTGGGGAGCGAGACTGATTAGGCCTTTTTCAGGTGATAATATGGTTACTTCTGTTATCTTTTCCCTAATAATAGCAGAAATCGCTTTAAGTTTATCCTTTTGGCCGCTAGAGACAACTAGGGCGGCTTTATACTTGACCAGTATCGTTTATGTATTCCTAGGTTTGGCTCAGGCACGTTGGCAGGAAAAACTTTTCCGAGAAACTATTCGGGAGTTTCTTTATGTTGGTTTGGGCACGTTTTTAGCTTTATTTTGGGTTACTAGTTGGCGGTAGACAGGCAGCCAGGCCGGGCAGGGGAGAGGTGTGGTAAAGTCCTATAATATATTTTATCAATATCCCATAATTATTTTATCCGATGCGTGAAAATTATAGGGTACTTTTCACAATTAGCAGTATTTGTCGTTGATTGATAATCAGGCTTGTTTTACTACTTATTTCCGGAGAATAAGCAAAAATTAAATGTTGATTGTGGAAAACCAAGACCCCAGCTTCTAGACTCCAAACCCTAAACTCTAAACCCCTACCTCTAAACCCTA
>CAYYDT010000008.1:10615-19307 GCA_964470705.1 uncultured Gammaproteobacteria bacterium
AACTCTAAACTCTAAACTCTAAACTCTAAACTCTAAACTCTAAACTCTAAACTCTAAACTCTCCTAATATAGATATCCTGTTATCAGAGAGGTCATTTTGCATAATGTCGCACAATGTTTCTTTTGCGACGCGATAAATAGCAGAAGGAAGGAGAGAGTTAAAAATTAAAAATAAATTTTTAAAAAAATTTAAAGAAATTAAAACTAAAATTTAAATAATATATAGATTAATTTAAGTTCTTATATTTCTTTTCTCTTTGAGTTTTTCGATTTAAATTAATTTATATTCACGCATTTCTCCACTACTCTTTGTCAAAAAAAATGCGGAAAAAAGAAACTTGGCTCCGGAATGATGGCCGGATGTACTGCTGATTATATAAAAACCGCTTAGAATCGATCTGGCGAGGTTATGCCAGAGGATAGGTTGTATTAGCAGACTTTAGTCTGCGTAAAGGGTGGGTTTCTTTTATCGCGCGGACTAAAGTCCGCTATTACAAATTTTAATTTTTACTTACGTCGCACAATTTTGACACGAAGAAAGGAAAGTGGTAGTCTAAAAATGAGATGTCAAAAAATAAAAGTGAAAACAAAGGCGGCAATCGCTTATGGCCGCTGGTAATTAAATATCTAAATTCGTTGGAAATTGAACGCAACTGCTCGCCCTTAACAATCAGAAATTACCGTCATTATTTAAAACGTTTTTATGATTATTTAAAGAAAAAAAAAGGGGACTCCCCTACTCTGGCCGATCTTAACGCGAAAAATATACGGAAATACCGAATTTACCTGGCAAGAATCAAAACACGGAAAGGCACTTTCCTTAAAAAAAAGACGCAGGCTTACCATATTATTGGACTGCGCTCTTTTCTCAGCTGGCTGATTAAAAATAATTACCAAGTAATTGCCCCGGATAAAATTGATTTGCCAAAAACACAGGAAAGAAAGGTTGAATTTCTAAATGCCGACCAATTGCAAAAATTCTTAAACCAGCCGAAAATTTCAACCAAAATCGGTTTAAGGGACAAAGCCATTTTAGAAACCTTGTTTTCCACTGGTCTGCGGGTAAGTGAGTTAGTTAGTTTAGACAAAGATGAAATTAATCTTAAAACCCGAGAAGTCGGTGTTGTCGGTAAAGGGCAAAAGCCAAGAGTGGTTTTTCTTTCCGACCGGGCTGCCACTTGGCTTGACCGCTATTTAGTTTCCCGGGATGACCATTATGACCCATTGTTTATTAGGTATTCAGGCAAAAAAGACCCATCGATGTCTAACGAGGATTTGCGCTTATCTTCACGCTCAGTTCAGCGATTGGTTGAAAAATATCGTAAAAAAGCTAAAATACCGATCAAAGTTACTCCGCATGTTTTGCGACATTCTTTTGCTACCGACTTGTTAAGGCACGGTGCTGACTTGCGGTCGGTACAGGAACTGTTAGGTCATAAAAACATTTCTACAACTCAGATATACACCCATGTTACTGACCGGCATCTGCACCAAACTCACCGTAAATATCACTCCGGCAACAAGAAGAATTAATCTTTTCCGTTTGTTTGAAGACAGGCCATTGCCGCTACCGAGTCGTTTTTTGTTTTGAAGCGCATTAAGATAACCCCTTGGGTTGTCCGGCCTAAGACCGGAATGTTTTTCACCGGCAGTTTAATAATTTTACCCTTTTTAGAAGTTAAAACTATTTTTTCAGTATCCTGGTTAACAAGTTGGGCGGTAGCGATTAGACCGGTTTTTTTATTGATATTGGCGACCTTAACTCCGACTCCGGCCCGCTTTTGAAGCGGATACTTGTAAGCGTCAGTCCTCTTGCCAAGTCCCCTTTCGGTAATTACCAGCAGATGGCGGAAAAGTTTCCGGCGCTTGTCATCAGGAACTGGTTTTTCAGCCGGTACAGTACCCAGTGAAATGACCTGATCGCCTTTTTTAAGGTTAATTCCGATAACTCCCTGCGCTGTTCGCCCCATCGCCCGAGCATCAGTTTCCTTAAACCGGATACTCTTCCCCTTTTTGGTGACTAGGAAAATATGTTCTTTACCGTTGGTAATTTTTGCGTCAACCAGTTGGTCATTCTTCTTAATATCAATGGCAATTATTCCTGTTTTTCTAATGTTATCAAACTTGTCAATTCTAGTCCGCTTTACTTGTCCCTTGACAGTCGCTAAAAAGATGTATTTTTCTTCTTCGGTTTTATGGGCAGACCGTTTAAGGAAAGCTTGTACTTCTTCTCCCTGTTCAATATCAATCAGGTTAATAATAGCCTGCCCTTTAGACGTTCTTGAGCCTTCAGGTATCTCCCAGACACGCTTTTCATAAACCTTGCCCTGGTCAGTAAAAAAGTAAATAATATCGTGAGTGGTGCAAGAAAATAAATCCTCAATTGTATCCTCTTCTTTGGTTGTCATCCCCTGGACGCCCTTCCCACCCCGGCGCTGACTGCGGTAGGTCCCCCGGCCGACTCTTTTAATATAGCCGGTTTTGGTAATGGTGACGATTACTTCTTCCTTAGCCACTAAGTCTTCTTCGTCAAATTCGCCGATTTTTCTTTTATAAACCTTTGTTTTTCGGTCATCGCCGTATTTTTCCTTGATTTCTTTTAACTCACTGGTTATCTTTCTAATCATTACTTTGGGTTTAGTTAATAGTTTTTTAAGGTTTTCCAGTGTTTTCTTTATTTCTTCATATTCTTGTTCAATTTTTTGGCGTTCAAGAGCGGCTAAACGTTTCAACTGCATATCAAGAATTGCCTGGGCCTGAATATCAGTCAGCTCAAATTTGGTCATCAGGTTTTCCTTGGCGGTGTCAGCGTCTTTTGATTTTTTAATTGTCTCGATAATTTCATCTAAATTATCTAAGGCAATTTTAAGCCCTTCTAAAATATGGGCGCGAAATTTCGCTTCCCGGAACTGATAAAGCGTTCTTTTTCGGATTACCTGATGCCGGTGGCGGATAAAAAGCAGGATTATCTGCCTCAGGTTTAAAGTCTGCGGAACACCGTCAACTAAAGCAACCAAATTTGCCGGATAGTTTTTTTGAAGATAAGTGTATTTATAAAGTTTATTAAGTATTGATTTTGGCCGGCCGGTTCTTTTTAGTTCAACGACAACCCGGATGCCGTCACGGTCGGATTCGTCGCGCAAATCGGCAATACCGGTAATTTTTTCATCTCTGGCCAATTTGGCAATTTTGGCCACCAGATCAGCTTTATTAACTTGGTAAGGTAATTGGTTGATAATAATACTATGTTTGCCCATGCCGGTTTCCTCAATTTTTGCTTTTCCCCGAATAGGAATTTTCCCTTTGCCGGTGGTATAGGTTTTAACTATTGCCTCATGATCAAAAATTTCTCCTCCGGTTGGGAAATCTGGGCCTTTAATTGAATCCAGTAGTTCAGTACTTGATGTCTTCGACTCAAACTCAAAGTTCCAACTAGCTAATTGATTTACTTCCTGCATAATTACTTCTTCGGCCGATTTTTTCTTTTCTTTATCAAGTTTTTTAAACTCCATTTCCGTGTCTGGTTCCTTTTTTTCCAACTTGCCGTCATTGATCATTTGGATCAATGCATTAATTACTTCGGTCAAATTATGCGGCGGGATTTTTGTCGCCATACCAACGGCAATACCGTCCCCGCCGTTAAGAAGAAGGTTAGGGATTCTTGTTGGCAGGACAACTGGTTCTTTTAAAGTTCTGTCAAAATTATCAGTAAAATCAACAGTTTCTTTGTTTATATCCTGAAGCATTTCTTGACTGATTTTAGCCATTTTTGCTTCAGTGTAGCGCATGGCGGCCGGCGGGTCGCCGTCAATTGACCCGAAGTTTCCCTGACCGTTAACCAGCGGATAGCGCATTGAAAATTCCTGGGCCATGTGGACAAGGGCGCCGTAGCTGGAACTATCTCCGTGGGGGTGGTATTTGCCTAAAACTTCACCGACAATTTTAGCTGATTTACTGAAATTTGCTCCGCCTTTCAATCCCATCTGGTGCATAGCGTAAAGGATTCTCCTTTGAACTGGTTTTAAACCGTCCCGAACATCAGGCAGAGCCCGGGAAACAATGACGCTCATTGCATAATCAAGGTATGCCTGGCGCATTTCGTCAGTAATACTTACTGGTTTGATTTCATCAGCTTTGGGTATTATTTTTTTATTTTTTGCCATCTTTTTTGACTTTCCCTAATTACTTGATAAGCTTGATCTTTATTTAGCCATTCCCCAACCTCAATTTCCTTAGACAATTCTAAATTAGCATAAGTTTGCCAAAAATCAGCAATTTCTTCCATTACTGCTGAGTTTAAGTTTTCCAGGTTTTGATATTCAGACATCCGCGGATCGTTTTCAGCGGCGGCAATTATTTTGGTGTCTCTTTCTCCAGTATCAATAATCTCCAACCCGCCGATAACCCGTGAACGGATAAGGCACCCGGGAATAGTTGGCGAAGAAACCATGACCATAATGTCCAGCGGATCATTATCTTCAGCAATGGTTGAAGGAATATAACCGTACTCGGTCGGATAAAATACTGAACCAGGGAGTACACGGTCCAAAATTAATTGGTTTAATTGGTGGTGAAACTCATATTTGTTGGTGCCGCCTTTAGGTATTTCCACCCGGCAGTAGACTATTCTTGGTGAATCCGGTCCGCTAGGGATCTCTTTGTTCATATTACTTATATTTTAATTTTAATTTTAATTTTTTTATATATCCAATGTTGCCATTTTGGCATGGGTTTGGATGAAGTGCCTGCGGGGAGGCACTTTCTTGCCCATTAATATAGTAAAAGTTTCATCTGCTTTTTCTCCGTCTTCAATTCTGACTAATTTTAATATTCTGTGTTCGGGATTCATTGTTGTCTGCCAAAGTTGTTCCGGATTCATTTCACCAAGCCCTTTATATCGTTGAATAGCCACTGATTTGTTTTCTTTGGTAAATTTTGATATAAGTTTATCTTTTTCTTTTTCAGAATAAACGTATTGTTCTTTTTTTCCGGACTTAACTTTAAACAAAGGCGGTTGGGCAATATACAAATTTCCCTGTCTTATTGTGTCTGGCAGATATCGGAAGAAAAAAGTAAGCAGTAAAGTGGCGATGTGAGCGCCGTCAACATCAGCATCCGTCATAATTATTATCCGATGATATCGGAGTTTTTCCATGTCAATTTCTTCACCAATACCGACACCCAGGGCAACAATAAGGTCTTTAAGTTCCGGAAACTCAACAATTTTATCCAAAGGCGCTTTTTCCGTATTTAGAACTTTTCCCCTTAAAGGCAGAATCGCTTGAAATTTCCTGTCTCTCCCTTGTTTTGCTGACCCGCCGGCTGAATCACCTTCGACGATAAACAGTTCTGATTTTTTCGGGTCTTTGGATTGGCAGTCAGCTAATTTTCCGGGCAGCCCCAAAGAATCAAAAATTCCTTTTCTGGAAATGGCGTCACGGGCTGCTTTGGCCGCTTTCCTTGCCCTGACTGTGAGCATTATTTTCCCTAGGATAGAATTAACATCGCTCGGGTGTTCTTCAAAATGGGTTTCCAAACCTTGGCGAGCGATCTTTGCGACAAATGGGCGGATCTCACTGTTGCCAAGTTTTCCTTTAGTTTGACCTTCAAACTGTAAGTCTTTGGAAGGCATTTTTAGTGAAATTACTGCCGTTAATCCTTCCCTGGTATCTCTTCCCCGGATAGTTCCATTTTTTAATTTTTTTTCAATTTCGTTTTTATCAGCATACTTTTTAATTGCCCGGGTTAATGCGCTTTTAAACCCTGATTCGTGAGTTCCGCCCTCTTGGGTTTTGATAACATTGACAAAAGAAACAATATTTGTCCGCTGGTTATCAAGGTATTGAATAGCGATTTCCAGTTCGTGATCACCCTCTTTACCTTGGATATAAATCGGTTGATGAATAGTTTCCTTGCCTTGGTTTAATTGCTCAAGCAGCGACCGAATGCCCCCCTCAAAATAAAAATGATATTCAGTTTCTTTAATTTTATTATAAAAATGAAAAAACAGTCCGGAGATTAAAAATGCCCGGTCGCGCAAGGAGTTTTTTATTGTTTTCGGGCTGAATTTGGTTGTTTTTTTAAATATTTGCGGGTCGGGTTTAAATTTAACTATTGTTCCGGTATCATCCTTCGACAAAAATTCAGATGCTTCCGGTATTTTGGTCTTTTCTATTTCTTTGACTTTTGTTTTCGGCTCGCCTCTTTGATATGACTGGTGGTAAATTTTCCCATCGCGGTGGACCTCAACCTGCATTGACGATGACAAAGCGTTAACAACGCTTGAGCCAACGCCGTGAAGACCGCCGGAAATTTTATAAGCTTCACCTTCAAATTTACCGCCGGCATGCAGTTTTGTCATTACAATTTCTAAAGTTGATTTGTTGTATTTTGAATGGTTTTCAACAGGAATGCCTCTGCCGTCATCAATAACGGTTATTGACTGGTCCTCATTTAGGATAACCCAGACATTTTCTGCCGCACCGGCTAAAGCTTCGTCGATAGCGTTATCGACAATCTCATAAACGCAATGGTGGAGCCCTGTTTCATCAGTTGATCCGATATACATTGCCGGCCTTTTCCGGACAGGGGCTAATCCTTCAAGAACAACAATTTGTTCTCCGGTGTATTTTTCTATATTATTCAGTTTTTTGTTATCTTTTATCATGGTTGCAACCTTTACCGGAGCAAAAAAAAATTCTGATGAACAGAATTTCCTGCAGAAATAATTAAGCAGGTTAGCTCGTTTATACTATTTACATTATAATGTTTTTATCCATTGTATTCAAGTTGTGTTTTTATCCTATTTACCGCATATTTCCGGGGGCTGGTCAAACGAGGCACAGATGGTGGTAATAAAGTATTCCGGAGAGTTGATTTCCTGCCGTTGAAAATACTCGTTTTCCACCTTAACGGTCATCTTGTTTTCGTCGGAATAATCGTTGGGGGGTAGTTTGAGATTATTAATATAGACTACCGGGGTATAATTGATTTTTCTTCGGTTGTTAACCTTGATTTGGTCTTTAATTATCTCCACTGCTTTGGTGCTGAAGCAGTCTTGGATTTCTTCCACCGGTAAATTATATTCCCGCGCCTGATTTTGCCAGCAGCCGTCTATTTCATCCAAAGAACAATTTTGGTAATTAGCATTGATAAATTCCCACCAGTTTAATTTATTATCAGCTAATACCCAAGCACACAATTCGCGGACGTTTTGATTAAGTTGTTGTCTGCCCAGATCAGAGCAAAAATATAAGCCTTCCTCGGTGGCCAAACACTGGTCGGGATCAACAGGTTTTTCAGTCTGATGAAATAAATAGTGTGGCTGCCAGACAACTAGGTCGCCAAAAAATTGAGCGGTTTTTTTTAAATTAGCAGTTAACAACTTATCTTTTTGGCCGAAAGACCGTAAGTAAATTTCGATTATTGGTGTTGGTGATTTTTCCGGTTGAAAACGGATATTTTGGGTTGTTTTTTCAACCGCTGTCTGCGGTATTGAATAATCAATCCCCGATTTTTGCCAGATTGTTCCGGCTAAAAACGAGCCGATGATAATCAAGACTAAAACTGGCAGAGAAAAAGATAGTTTTTTATTCATTTTTGCAGCTTATTGCATTGACCGGGCAGTTTTCGATGATCATTTTTATTTTATCAGTCATTGTTGGCGGCTGGTTAGAAACGACTGCTTTTCCTTTGTCATAATCAATTTCAAATACTTCTGGAACTTGGGCCTGGCAGAGCCCGCAGCCGATACACTTATTTTCGTCGATCTTTATTTTCATTTTTGTCTTCCGGGTAAAACTGGTCAACAATTAATCTCAAATTAAGAAAAACTACGATTGATTTACCTAAAATTTCACCGGTTGAAGTGAGGATAAACAAGGTTACTGGCAGCAGGATAAGCGGAAGAAATCGCTTTATTTGATCGTTGGGAAAGGCCCAGTCGATTTCCATGATTAAGTATCCGACTGCTGCACCGGAAATAAGAAGGAGAAAGTTGATCCACTTTGCTCCCTGGAAAATTAAAATAATTTCCCAAATTACGAGGAGGGCTAAACCAAAAACTACTGATTTGGGTAATTTATCAAAATATTCTTTAATATTCACTACTCGCTATTAATCATTAACTTCTCCATCAATTCTAAACCCTTTTTCGGCTCTTCCTCCTGAAAATAATCTCTTGCCGGTTGAAGTTTTTCAACCAGCCAATCACCAACGCTGTTTTTCAAATCCAGCGGGTGCAAATCTCCTGATTGGTAATCTTTTTTCAGCTTGTCAATATTATTATAAACTATCCGGCCGCCGTATTCTTTTTTGCGGTTTATTTCTATTCCACCGGCGTAATTTTTGTCTCCCCAGAAAATTAAAAATTCCACCCAGTTGATTATCGGATTGAATTTTATTTCTTCGGGTGGGCAGTATGCTTGTTTAATTTTTTGATTAATTGTCTCTGGTGAATCATGGACAAAAATTGCTGATTTCGGCTTGGATTTGCTCATTTTTAATTCTTCGCCGGTTTCTTTTTTGGTTTTCGGTGCTTCCAAACCGGCAATTGTATTTTGGTGGATAGCGATTGGTGAAATAATTTCACCCTGGCTGTTTTTTAGCGGGTTGATAGTTAACTTTGGGGCCGCTTCCCTAGCGTTGACGTGTGCCTTGCGCTGGTCAATGCCGGCGTGGACCAGGTTTGCTT
>CAYYDT010000009.1:0-17636 GCA_964470705.1 uncultured Gammaproteobacteria bacterium
TTGCACTTTTACAGCCGAAGGAAATAGTTCCAAACGCAGCAGAAAGAGGGTTTATGTTTTGGCCCTTTTTCCGTTGCGTTTGGATAAAGTGAAGCGTGTATCGAGCCTAAACGGCTCAGGAGGTAGAGATGGGAAAGAGGCGCTCAGTTCTGTTTGATGTACTTCAAGCACTAGTTCTTTTGTCTGTGCTTGTAATGCTCGGGTTTGACCAGGAGTGGGCAAATTATACACCGTGGTTGTTGTGTTTCGTTGCTGCTCTCGCAGCAATGGAATCGAACTGGCTGGGGTTTTTCGAAGTGGCGTTCGCCTCTTTATCAGCCGTTGGTTTAGCGAGGCTGGCGACCTGGCCAGTAGTTTTAATCTCTTTCTTGACAGTTACAAATCTCCTCGAAGCCTTGTATGTAGCAGGCCTTTTGGAGTTTTTTGTGAACGTGGCAAGAAAGAACTCGCAAGCGAGGGATCGTTTGCGATGAAGGTAGCGTAATCGGAGTGGGAGGCCGAAAGGCTTTCCACTCCTGCCACTTTCACAACAAACACATCTACCTCTACATACACAAATTACTTTAAACACTATTCCCTTCGGCTTTTTTCTTACACTAGTTAGTATCTTCTTTCACCTAGTCGCTATTTTTCGGTTCGACCCAGAGGAATTCTTTTTGAAGGAGCAATAGATTTGCCCAACGGCCGGCGATTTTGGCAAATTCTTTTGCCGATGTTAAAAAATCGGTAATTGGTTTAACGTCTTCAGCTTTTTCTCCAAAATTTTCTTTTTCTTCATGCCAAAACATTTCTGCTCCAGATAAGCTGTTTTCCAGTTGAAAAAGTTTAATTGCCAAGTCGCTCCCCCGGGGCATTACCGGCACATCTCTTTTCGGCAGATTGTCGTTTAAATGCTGGCTGATTTTTGCCAATCCCTGCTCCATACTTTGAAAACTCTGCAGTTTGATTTTACTGGCGAGATCGGCATGTTCTTCTGAAAGCAAAATCACGAAATCGGCCAGACTGATTTGCAGTTCAGCAACTATCCGGATTAGCTGTTCAATGTCTTTGAGAGTTTTTTCTTTTTCATCGTTTCCGAGGTCATCGCTTGCTTTAAGTTGGGAATAAATCATATTGGAAGTATTGATTATCCCTCCGATATTTGCCTGACCAGATTTTAGATAATAGATAAGCATTTTCCGGACTGTCATGCGGTAATTATAGATGAAAATCTCTGATTTTCAAAGTTCGAGACACCCGAGACGCTCGAAGGATTTGAGAAGCGACCCGCTTCGACTCCGGTAAGTAAAACTTGCCTTCGCTCAGAATGACGAGTACGTCACTTGCGTAATATAGGATATGTCTGGTAAAATAAAGATACATTTCCTCTTTATACCTAAAAGCAGGTGTATTCGAGGAAATTTGCACATTAAAAAACGGAGGGGATCTCCTTCCGGAGTTTGGCAGCAAGGACTTAATTGAGTTTAAGTTTTTACTGTCGCACTCCGGAGGGGGATGCATTTGTAGTACTACGTACGCATCATACATAGACGTTACGGTAACTACAGGGAGGTAAAAGGATGACAAAGAAGACAAAGAAGCGTAGCAAGAAAGTCTTGACGAAGGAAGAAAAGAAGAGGCGAGAGGTCAAGAAGATCTTGAGCGTACCTTCGGTCAAGGAGAACAGTAAGAAGATCACCTAGCCCTTCTCCCCTCCGGAGAGGTTGGGAAAAAGGGGGTGGCGTATGCTACCCCCTCCCCAGCCGCAAGGTGCGGTTGGTAAGATTTTTTTGCGGCAGTGGAAAAGCTCCACTGGCCGCGAAAAAGTTAGGTCCGCGAGAGCGGGTCAAAAACACAAACAAGACAACAAACACAAACCAAGACACCAAACCAACCGCACCTTTTCATTCACACTTTAGGGATTAGCGGGCTTCAGTCCGCGCTGGGTAACGCAGGCTAAAGCCTGCTACTACGGGAACGTAATAGCAAACTTTAGTTTGCGTTAAATTTACAGTTATTTATTAAATTTAATTACCAAAATGGAATTTAGAGTTTCTGAAACGGTATTAGATCGTGCAGATCAAAATTATCGGGTTAGAGAAGACCAGGTAAACGCGATTGCTCTGCGCCTGCAGGCGAGAGAAGGTGTAAATGGGAGACGAGAAGAAAGGAAGTTGTTGGCAAAGTTTTCGCTTCGGGACCAGCGAAATCGTAGAGAAGTTCACTAACCACTAGCCGCTAACATCTAGCCGCTATTTAACTTTCTCTCCAAACCTTTCCCGGGAGACGCGGATGATTTTGTCCCGGTTCTGATTATTGCAGTCGGGTAAAGGTAGAGTCTGAGCATAAAAAGGGTTCGATGTTTCTCCGTCAATACAAAGTTTTAACAACGTCCTATAACGTCCCATGGTGACCAGGTCATTTTCTGTAAATTCTTCGCCAAACTCGCGCTGAAGTATTTGGGCGTCTTGAGCGCCGACAAGAAAAGAAATCAATGTGCCGACATTGCCGAAAATGGCATCTGAAATTTCTCTGTCCAGCTGGGCCATATATTGGTTGGCAACCGTCAAGTTAAGTTTATACTTTCTTGCTTCCGACAAAATTCGGATAAATGATTTGGTAGCAAAATTTTGGAACTCGTCAACGAAAAGATAAAACGGTTTTCTTGATTCTTCCGGCTGAAAGGCCCGGTTCATTGCTGCCAGTTGAATTTGAGTAATAATCATTGCTCCTAAAAGAGCGGAATTGTCTTCGCCGATTTTCCCGGCTGACAAATCGCAAAGAAGAATCTTTCCCCCGTTCATGAATTCCTCGATATTTACTTTTGATTTTGGCTCGCTAAGGACTCTTCTGATTAACGGCGAAGAAACAAATTGGCCGACTTTGTTTAAAATTGGGTTGATTGCTTCCTGCTGGAAATTTCGGCTCATCGAATTATATTCGTCGTGCCAAAAACGAAGAAGCACCTGGTCGTCAAGTTTGGCAATCATTTTGCTCCGATAATTGTTATTAGTCAAAATTCTTATTACATCCGACAAAGTTGTGCCGCCGATTGAAGTAAGGGTAAGCAGGGTATTGCGTAAAATGTGTTCCATTCTCGGCCCCCAGGAGTGGCCGTAAAGTTTATTAAAAATAGACACAATTCCAGAAGCAACCAGCTCGTATTGAGCCTGGTTTTTTACTTCCAAGGGATTAAGTGGATAAGCATAATCCGGGTCAGCCGGGTTGAAAAAACAGGTTTCATTTATCCGGTTGGAGGGAATGTAGTCAAGCAGGATTTTAATTAAATCTCCGTGCGGGTCAACAACTGCCACTCCTTCGCCTTTGCGGATGTCTTCGATTGCCATGTTCGCCAGCAGCCACGATTTTCCGGTTCCGGTTTTACCGATAGTGTATATGTGGCGCGGCCGGTCTTTTCTTTTAATCCCAAAAGTCGCCACTTGATTTTTAAATTCGGTTTTGCCGATAAAGGTTATCTGCTGTTTTTCCTCGTCGGTTAATTGGCCGGTTGCTGCCGGCAGGTTGTCCGGCGGGTCAGACCTTAGTTCCCGCCCCCAGGCAATGTTTGGCAAAGTAATTTTATTATTAGGCAGATGCCAAAGAGAACTGACTTCCGCGGTATTTAAAATTTGACTGGTGCCGGCCGGCCGGCGGTTGTAAATCGCTTTTTCAACTTTATTTTTAAACAAAAACCCAGGTGATTTTTCAGTGAGTGAATTCGAGGCCGGATCGGCATATATTCCGAAAGAAGCGGATAAAGATTTAAGAGTATTTTCGTTGTAGGTCATTAACCGGATATAGGTTTGGAAACCGGGGTTGGAAATTTTCTGTTCGATCAACTGTTTTTGCGGATGGGGTTTATAATTGTCGTTTTCATCTTTGCCGCCGCCTGTTTCAGCAATACTGGCGTATTTGTTCTGCCATCCTTTCGGGGCTGGCGCAAGAATGATTTGGTAAAGAAAAAAGTTATCTGGGTTGTCTGACTTGGCCATTGTTGCCAGAATTGAAGATAAAGGGTCTGTTTCTTCAAACCGGTCAGCGGTTTTAATCGGCAGATAAGCCGGCCCGGTCAACTGTAGTTGAGTAAACGCCAGATCAGAGTTGTTATTTATGAATTTAGAATTATTAATTTGTAATTGATAATTTTTAATTTTAAATTCCTCTAGTACTGCTTCCTTATACTGGGCCAGCAATTGGGCTTTAAAAAAGTCAACTTTGTTTTCAGGTACGCCGGCAACAAAATAAATTTTTTGGTTGAAACAGACGATTTCAAAAGAGTAAATCGTTTCGGTTTTACTCAAAAAGGGCAGTGCTAGACCTTTTTTTTCAATCAGGTTTGACAAAAGAGCGTAGGTTTGTTCAATTTTATCTTCATTGTTTCGGGGAACTCTAATTGTAAAAAACTTCATATCCTTATTTTAGCATTGACTTAAACCTTGACAAGGTGGGGGTATTTTGGTATAAACAATTCAGCCTCATAATTCATTTGTTCATTTGGACATTTTTCATTTGGCATTTAGGTGTGAAGACAAGCGAAAAGCCTACGTTAAATATTAATCTATATAAATTATGCCTACAGATAAAAATGACTCTCAAATTGTTACGGCTGATGACGTGAATGAGCCGAAGGCTGAAAATGAAAAGCCTAAGGCAAAAAAAGAAGACTTGTTAGAAGTTGATGGACGGATCATCCCGGATGCTAGTGTGCCGACCGAGTATCAGGGTGGTGTTCTTGACACACAGCCTAAGGGCCATGGTTTTTTAAGGCCGAATTACACACCTTCTCAGCAGGATATTTATATTTCTAATTCCCAGATTCGTCGGTTTAAACTTCGTGAGGGTGACTTAGTTGGCGGCCAAGTGCGGGAGCCAAAAGAAAATGAACGCTACCGTGGGTTGTTGAAAGTTGAAAAAATTAATGATAAACCATTGAACGAAGTTCGAGAGCGACCTTGGTTTGATAAACTAACCCCGATATACCCACAACCTCAAGTTAAATTGTCAACCACCCAGGACAAAATTACCAACCGAATGATTGACTTGATTGCCCCGATTGGTTTTGGCCAGCGGGGAATGATTGTTTCACCACCTAAAGCTGGGAAAACCTGGTTGTTAAAAGATATGGCAGAAGGAATTGCTGAAAATCACCCCGAGATTCATTTAATGGCAGTTCTTATCGCGGAAAGACCAGAGGAAGTGACAGATATAAGGCGATCGGTTAAAGGTGAGGTAATTGCCAGTAATTTTGACGAATCTCCAGTCAAACAGACTAGGGCGGCGGAAATTGCTTTAGCTAGGGCGAAAAGATTAGTTGAAATGGGTAGAGATGTTTTTATACTTTTAGATTCAATTACCCGGTTGGCTAGGGCTTATAACCTGGTGACCCCGACTTCTGGCCGGACACTTTCCGGTGGATTTGACCCGGCCGCGCTTGCCCCTGCCAAACATTTTTTGGGTGCAGCAAGAAAGATAGAGGACAAAGGTTCGTTAACGATTATTGGTACTGCTTTAGTTCAGACAGACAGCCGGATGGATGATTTGATTTATGAGGAGTTTAAGGGTACCGGTAATATGGAGCTTCACTTGGACAGAAGTTTATCCGAAAGACGGATTTATCCGGCAATTGATATTCAACGGTCAGGGACGCGCAAAGAAGAGCTCCTTTTTGGTGAAGATAAAATGGACGCAATAAAAAGAATGCGGCGGATGATTGATCTTCTTGGCGAAGAAGAGCGCACCGAAGCTTTTGTTCAAAAACTTAAACAAACAGCAAGTAACGAAGAATTCTTAACGGAAATCGCTGAAGCCTCAGAATTATAACCATATAGCAATGAAATTTTTTGACAATCTTAGGGACCAGTTGACACCGTTAAGCAAAGATTTTGTTTCTTTTCTGCTTGCCTACCTTAAATTTTTAAAAGATTTTTTTTCCGGACTAATTTCCCATTTTGAGTCAATAAAGGGGTTTTTCTCTGGTCTTCTTTACCGTAAACGAGGCCGATGGGCAAGGCCGTTTACTCACTTTTTTTTAGCCATGTTTTTATTTTTGGGGATTGCTTTAACGCCTAAAATAGAAGAGGCTTTAGTTGCCGATCAGAGTTTTCAATGGAACACTTATTCACCGAGCTCGGCTTTTGCCACTTATAATTTGGAAGAAAAAAGTGTAACTACGGTTGAGTCGTCGCATCAGCGGGGGGAAATTGTTACTTATACTATTCGCGACGGCGATACGGTTTCTTCTATTGCCGAAAAATTTGGCGTTTCCATTGATACAGTAATTTGGGCTAATAACATTTCTTCTGTTACCAGCATTAAATCCGGTCAGCAGTTAAAAATTCCACCGGTAACGGGAATTGTTCATCAGGTACAGCGTGGAGAAACGGTTTATTCTATTGCTCAAAAGTATGAGGCTAATCCCCAGGCAGTTGTTGATTTTCCTTTTAATTCTTTTGCCAACGACGAGACGTTTGGTTTGGCGGTCGGCCAGACTTTGATTGTTCCTGATGGAGTTAAGCCGGAAGCCAAGCCGGTAGCTCCTAAACCGCCTGTTTATTTGGCTCAGGCAGATGTTCAAACCGGCGGGAGCGGTACATTTATTTGGCCGACAAATGGTAGGATTACCCAGCGCTATGTTTGGTACCATCGAGGTACAGATATTGCCAATCAGGGAAGTCCGGCAATTGTCGCTTCTCGAGGAGGCCGGGTGTCGGCGGTAATTTACGGTCGGTATGGTTATGGAAATCACGTTGTTGTTGACCACGGCGACGGTTTCCAGACGCTGTATGCCCACCTTAATAAAATATATGTCGGTGCCAACCAGCAAGTTTCTGCCGGTCAGGCGTTAGGCCAGATGGGGTCTACCGGCCGATCAACCGGAATCCACTTGCATTTTGAGGTAATAAAAAACGGAGTAAAAATTGACCCTCTATCCGTCCTGCAGTGATAAGTCTAGTCGACAAATTTTTTTTCAGTAAAAAAGTCTAAATCAATTGAATAGCGGTGATTGAGGTAATAAACACTTAGGGCAGTACCGCCAGTTAAATAAAAATTATCACATAATTGATTATCTTTCTTAAAAAAGGAGATGATTTTTTTAGTTCCTCAAGGTTATAATCCCATAAAAAGGGTATAGTTTATTGTATCATGTTTTCTATCCGGTGATAGTGATTCCAAAAACTAGTTCGACAACTTGGAGAATGAAATAAGAGGCCATGACAATAATAAATCCGGTTAAACCGTAAATTATTTTATTTGTTCCCCGTTTGATTCCTTCCGGATTGCCGGCAGAAGTCAATAAATCAAATCCGCCCATAATTAAAAAGCCGAAAAAAGCGATTCCGGCTAAAACAATAGCGTAATTTAAAATTTGGCTGACAATATCACCCAAACTCGATCCGGCAAATTCAAATTTGTTTGGATAATCTGGCAGTTTAACCTTTTCGATTTCTTCCGCGTATATTTTCATTAACCTAGTCCTGGAATATGTAATATCTCAATACCAATTAATCTTAATATAAAGAGGGAGAAAATTGCAAAAACTAAACCGGCGATGGCGCTGGTGATTGTTTCCTGGCCGGCTTTTAACTTTTCCGGATTGCCGGTGGAAGTGAGTACTAAAAAACCGCCGTAAAGCATCAGTAAAAATGCGATCCCGCCCATAATACCTAATAATTTTGGGAATAGCCATTCAACAAAAGCATTTCCGCCTGTTATTGGAATACATCCAATAGCGGTGTTAATGCCGTCTCCTTTGTCACAGAAAATATCAGTTCCACTTACGTTAGTTTCATTAGGACTATTACATATACACCCAACAACTTGGCCAGAACTATCAGTAATGTCAGTAGCGATACCCTGATTGCATATCTTTCCCGGACAACAAGGCAATCCTATCTCCCCACAACTACCTGGTTGTAGGGTGGGTGTTGGACCAGCAATACATTGACAAAGGAGGGGGTCGTCAGGGCTACTTGGGCTTCCTTCGTTACAGTAACAATTGTACGGAGGTATGCTTGCACAACAGCATTTCTCTCCGGCCTGTCCACATGAAGCAGGTCCTAGTGTCGGAGTGTTAGTAGGGGGCAGTGGAGATGGTGCGGGGCTAGTTTCAGCACTTTCTGGGATACAGTCATAAAACATAAGAGGACAATCTGAGATTGGATAGTCCTCACATGAAAAAGAGGCCTTATAACCAGTTTCGCAACTGGTATCTACGGTTCTGCATGTACCGAGACCGGTGTCACAAAAGAAAGTTCCTTGTGCAAAAGTTTCATAATTTGAACGCGTCAGACTTATAAGAACCAAAAAAAATATCAAAATAAATCTAATTTTTGGGAGAATAATTTGGTGCATTTATGTAATCATTATAAACAAGCTTTGTTAAGTTCACAAGTATGTTCTATAATGAGGATAATGAAATTCCAAACTCAGGTCAAGCAGGTTCTGGGTACGCCTGACCAGGGGGCGTGGAGTCAGGTTCACCATTTTATTCCCGACCAAAAAGAAAAATTCCAAAAAAGGGGGGAATTGGTTCTTTTGGTTAGTTTGGGAGAGATTGAAGAAGATCAGCCGACAGCCAGTGTCGGCCGGGAAATAATCTCCAGGTTTCATGAAGAATATTACGGCGACTTGGAGAAAAAACCAATGGCCGCTTTAGAAGAAGCGGCCAGGAAAGTCGCCAAAGAAAAATCACAGTATTTTAAACATCCGGAAGAAATCAGTTTAATCGGCTTGGTTTTGTGGAAAAATATTGGCTACTTAATTATTTACCACCAGGGAAAAATCCTTCTCCGGCGGCAGTCAAAAACAACCACTCTTTTAAGTCCGGAAAACGGTCAGCCGGTGTCTGCTTCCGGCTATATTCAAACCGGCGATATATTTTTACTAGGAACAACAGATTTTTTCGACAAACTTCCCCAGACAATGATTCCTTCTGGGTTAGCGACTGAAGATTTAGATAAGATGGTTGAAATTTGGGCTCCGGTTGTTCATGCCCGCGAAAATCAGGGCCGGTTAGGCGCGGCAGTGGTTGAAATTGGCCCGGAAGAAAAAGAGCCGGAATTTATTCAGCCGGAAGTTAAACCAGACCGGCCAAAAAAACAAAAAAAGCTGTTTAGTATAAAAAAGCCGAAAATAAAACTTGATTTTTTAAAAGTTTTTCTTAAAAAAATTTCCGGTTTATCTCTTGCCCTCGGCTTTTTAATTTTATTAGGCGTTTCAATATTTTTCGGCTGGAAAAAAAGAAAGACGCACCAGCGTGAAATAAAGGCTGCTGAATTGTCCGCCCAAATTGAAGAGAGAATATCTAACGCTAATTCCATTCGCAATCTTGATCCGGAGGAAACCATAAACTTGATTAATCAGGCAAAAGAGATAAACGCAGAATTAGAGGCCTTGGACCGTTCAAAAGCGAAAGCTTATTTAAGTCGAATGGATGAAGTTAAAGAGAGTTTGGGGGAAAAAGCTTTAAAACCAAGAATGTATTACGATATGGATTTAGTTGACGAAAATATTGAGGTGAGTAGTGTTTATACTGACGGGGTGGAAGCGTTAGTTCATGATATTGGCGGCAGGCGGTTAATAAGTTTAGATCTAGATTCAAAATCTGCTCAGATAGTTGCCGGTGGAGAAGAATTGTCTAAACCGGGATTGGCAGTTGCTACCCAAAACAGGATTTATTTTGTCGACGGCAGGAAGATATATTGGGTTGAAAATGAGAAAATGTCAGAACTAATTGAGTTGGACAGTCAACTTAAGCCAATTAGTGCCGGTGGCTGGTTGGGTAATTTGTACCTTTTGGATTCAAGCCAAGAAGAGATTTGGCGTTTCCCTTCAATTACCGACGGTATTGGCCGGGAAAGGCCGTGGTTTAAATCAACTGCCGGTTTAGATTTTGCCAAGTTGTCTGATCTGGTAATTGAGACTAATATTTGGTTACTGGCAGAAACTGGTGAAGTTTACTTGTATCTGTCTGGCAATCAGCAGGATTTAGATTTTCAACTGCCAACTGGTATCGGCAAGGCGGTTTATTTGGCTGTCAGCCAGGAAGCAGACCGGATTAGTTTTTGGGACGAAGAAAATAAAATAGTCTGGCTGTTTTCAAAACAGGGAGTATTTCTTGCCCGCCAGCCAGTTGAAATAGATAATGTCCGCGGCATTGCTGTTTCTCCCGACGGGACGGTTGTTTATTTGTTTGGACTTGATAAGATTTATAGTGTTGAATTTATGGAATGAAAAAAATGCTGGTTTTTTTGATATTGTTTTTATTTCTCGCTCCTTCTGTCCAGGCGGCTGAATGCCGTGAGGATTGTCAGACAATTGACGAATGCCAGCGATTAATTGAAGAATGTGGAGACGTTCTTGCTTCTTTTGATCAGGCAAATCTAAGTAACAAGCAGACATTGGAGGAATACAAGATTCAGGTTAACCGTTTTGAAGGGATGATTTCTTCGGCTAATAACCAGATTGCTAATCTGGAAGAAAAAATAATTGACCAGGAGGCAGACATTGAAGTCCAAAAAATTCTTTTTGCAAGCCGGGTGCGCCGTCTTTACGTTCACCAGCGGAGTTTTTCGCCGTTGACCATGTTTTTGGCCGCTGAAAATAACAGTCATTTTATCCGGCATATGTTTTACCAGCAGTTGATTGCTAATGAAGACAAGCGGGCAGTTGAAAAACTAAGCAGTCAATTAGTTGATTTAAAGGAAAACAAAGAAAAAGTTGAAGAAAACAAAAAATGGCTTGCCAATAAGAAAGAGGAATCAAGAAACCAGGTTGCTTTTTTGGAAAAAGAAATTGCCAAAACTGAAGATTATCTTGGTGTTTTATCTACGACAATAAAAGAATTAAGTGCTAAGCAAGAAGCCCTGCTGGCCGCCCGTTCAGGAACCTTTACAACAAGTGTTGGGAATGTACCAAAAAGTAATATCCCTTGTTCTGGTCCGCCGGGTAGTCCTAGTTACTGTGATCCAGGAAGCGGCAACTGGTTTGGCGGATTTTCCTTTGGCGGTTATACCCATCGACGGGGAATGAGTCAGTATGGAGCTAAGGGCCGGGCAGACGCTGGCCAGAATTATCAGCAAATATTAAAAGCCTACTATGGAAAAGAAGCGGTAGGTAAAGATACCGGCGGCACAATCTCTGTTGCCGGTCAAGGAGACGTGGAGTTTGACGGCTATTACCTTTATGGTATTGCCGAGATGCCCTCTAATTGGTCGATTGAGGCACTGAAAGCTCAGGCGGTTGCCGCTAGGACTTATGCTTACCGTTATAAACAAGAAGGCAAAACAATTTGTACTACCCAGGCCTGCCAGGTGTTTAGAAAAGATAAAGCTGATAGCCCACCTTCTGGTTGGAAGCAGGCAGTTGATGAAACCAAAGGGCAAATAATTGAGGATGTAATTACTTATTATTCTTCTACTGCCGGCGGTTATTTAACTTATCCTTCCGGCCATTGGGATACAGAATGTGGCGATAACTCATGCTGGCCCGACCAAGCTTGGGAAGTAAAAGCGGGGACGCCATGGTTTTACTCAGCTTGGTACCGGGACGGCTACCTTTCAACCTCACCTGGCTGTAATCGTTCTCATCCCTGGCTTAATGAAAAAGAGATGGCTGATATCTTAAACGCCTGGTTGGTTTTAGATAAACAAGGCAATGATGATCGGATTTTGCCAATAACAATAGGGGCTTGTTCGATTGGCGGGGTAACCGGTAATCCCTATACGATTGACGAGTTAACCAGTAAAGCCAATGAGCACGGTGGCGCTTTTACTTCGGTGACCAGTGCCTCGGTTAATTATAGTAACGACGGTCACACCTCAACAGTAAGTTTTGATACTAATTTAGGAAAGGTTAATATTTCCGGTTCAGATTTCAGAAGAGCTTTTAACCTCCGGGCCCCTGGATATATTTCTATCCGCAGCCCGCTATTTAATGTTGAAAAAAAATAGCCTGAGAATTGTCCCTAAAAGCTAACAGCTAGTTTTTTTTGATTATTTTCTCAAATTCTTTCCGATCCAAAGTTTCTTTGGCAATAAGTTTTTTGGCTACTGCATCAAGCGAAGTTTTTTGTTTTTTTAAAATTTCTTTTGCTTTTTGGTGTGAAGCGTCAACAATTTTTTTAATCTCGTCGTCAACTTTTGATTTTGTTTGCGGAGAAATATCCTCCGGCTCCATGTATACTCCGCCCCAATCCGAGGTGTCCATTTGTCGGCCGTAATAAAGTGGGCCAAGGTCGCTCATCCCAAACTCAACCACCATTTTCCTGGCAATTTTGGTGGCGTGTTCAATGTCTTGAGCGGCACCGGAGGTCATTTCATTGAAAATTAATTCTTCAGCCGCCCTGCCTCCCATAAGAGTGGTAATTCTTGAAACCAGTCGGGTTTTGCTTTCATGAACCCGGTCTTTTTCCGGTGGCATAAGTGTGTAACCGAGGGCAATCCCCCGGGCGATAACCGATATTTTTTCCACTGGGTCTGCCTCTGGGCAGAAGTAACTGACAACCGCGTGGCCGGCTTCGTGGTAAGCGGAAATCTTTTTTTCTTCTTCTGAAACCAGTCGTTTTTTTTGTGGGCCAAGTTTAACTTTGATTGCCGCTTCGTCAAGTTCTACTGAGCCGATTTCTTCCTTATTGTTCCGGGCCGCTAAAATCGCTGCTTCGTTAAGCATGTTTTCCAAATCCGCACCTGAAAAACCAACTGTTCTTCTAGCCAGTTTATTAAACGAAACTTGTTTCGAAAACGGCTTGCCCTGAGCGTGAAGTTTTAGTATTGCCTCTCGTTCTTCCATGTCAGGTAGGTTAAAAATAATTCGTCGGTCAAATCGCCCGGGTCGGGTTAAAGCGGCGTCAAGAATGTCCGGTCGGTTAGTTGCTGCCAAAATAATTATTGTTTCGTTTGGTTCCAAACCGTCCATTTCAACCAATAGTTGGTTTAAGGTTTGTTCTCTTTCTCCGTGGCTGCCGCCAAAACCGCCCATTCCTCTGGTTCCGCCGATTGCGTCCAGTTCGTCAATAAAAATAATCGCTTTTTTTGCTTTGCGCGCATTTTGGAAGAGATCCCGAACTCGGCTAGCTCCAATGCCAACCAGCATTTCCATAAATTCCGATCCGGCCATATGCAAAAAAGGCACTTTTGCTTCGCCGGCAATTGCTCTGGCCATTAAAGTTTTTCCGGTCCCGCTTGCCCCGACTAAAAGTACACCCTTGGGGATTCTGGCGCCCATTTTTTGATATTTTTTCGGATTTTTCAGAAAATCAACGATTTCTTTTATTTCACTTTTCGCTTCTTCCAGGCCGGCAACTTCATCGAAAGTGGCTTTGCCGTTTTTTTTATAAAACCTTGCTTTTGATTTGCCAAACGAGAAAATGCTTGATTGGGCGTTGCCGGCTTTTTTGTAAATTATCCAAAAGATAATTCCGGTAAGGATGATTGGGCCGAGAGTGGCAATAAGGTTGCCGGCAATTTTCAGCAAGTCTTGGTTGTTAACTTGAAAATCAACCATTGTCGGTTCAATATTAGCAGAGGTTAAGATTTCGGCGAAACTGATATTCGGTTCTTTTTGAGTGTAGACGACCTGGTCGTTATTTAAAGTGAGGTTGACCCGGTCATCAATAACAACTATTTTAGAAACTTGGTCATTTTTAATTTTTTCTAAGGCTTCAGACAGGCCGATTTCGTTTTCGGGCTGTTGTGAAAAAGAAGCGATGCCCAAAAAAGCGTATAATAGCAAAAAAGTAATCAAAACCGCCTGGGCGGCTTTTTTCCATTTATTGTCTTTTTTCTTTTTCTTTTTTTTCTTTTTTTGGGGGGCTAAAAAACTTGGTTTTTTCATCGCCTCTTAGTATAACATAAGTTCGGCCATAGGCCGAACAGTTAAAAACGGACTTTTCCTGTCCGCAACCACCTAAGCGCAAGTGTTTCGGGCGGAGATCTCATGGGTTCTTCGTCTTTTTGTTCCTCAGAATGATGGTTTACTCTTGTTATCCTGGGAGTCGACTTCGACCCCGAAGGATCTCTCCTGTGGTATAATCAGGCCAAATGGCAGAAATTTACAAGCCAAAACCGCCGCCTGCCCGTGACGAAGAGAACAGCGGCAAAGCAGAGAAAAAAAAGATAAAATCTAAAGGTGTTAAAAAGGAAGTTTACCAGATCGTTGGGAAAAGGCATTCCCCTTTGTCATCTTATAACGCCCGGCCGAAAAATGCCCGTTTCCAAACCCAGCAGAAAGGTGAAGAAATAATTCTTCTTTTACGCCAACACCCAATAACTAACATCGGTTGGATATTCTTGGGAATTATCCTTTTTTTCCTGCCTTTGTTAATCGTTCAATTTCCGTTTATTAACTATCTTCCGCCCAGGTTCCAGTTTGTTTTAATTCTTATGTTGTATATGTTTGTTTTTGCTTATCTTTTTGAAAATTTTTTATCCTGGTACTTTCATGTTTTTATTGTTACCGACCGACGGGTTGTTGATATTGATTTTTTTAATCTGGCTTATAAAGAGATAACCGACGCCAAGATTAGGAATATCCAGGATATTACTTTTGTAATGTGCGGGGCAATTGAAGCGATATTTAATTACGGTTTTGTCCGCATTCAAACCGCCGGCCAGGTTCCGGAAATCGAATTTGAACGGGTGCCTCAGCCAGACAGGGTTGTTGAAGTATTAAAAAAACTGCAGTCGGAGGTGAGAAGAAAAAGATAATTAAATGGAACAATTAATAAACTTTATTACTGGAGTTTCTATTTGGTCAGTTGCCAAAATTTTTGTTCTTTTAGGTTTAATTGTCTACCTTGTTTTTGGTTGGGTGGTAGTCAGGCAGGTGGATATGATGACCGAGACTGTTTCCGGAGAAATGGACTTTTGGGTCAAGGCGATTTCCAGGATTCATTTTCTCTTTTCTGTCGGGGTTATTATCCTTTCCTTGACAATACTGTAGTGGTAAGCGAAGTCAAACTATTTTGTTCAATTGCAGTAGCAGACCTTAGTCTGCGTTCTTTAAATCTTCAAGGTTTACTTCATAATCACGAGAAAACTGCTCCCAGGAACACCGGCATTTACCGGCAAGGTGGACAATTTCGGGAACGACTCTTCCTTTGTTAACTTTCGCCCGCCAGATTTTTAGTCGCTTTTCTCTGCCGTTGATTTTAATTGTCGTATAAGCGCTGGGATATGGGTTTAAGGCCCTGATTTTGTTGACGATTTTTTCTGCCGGTTGGGACCAGTCAATTTTTGCCTCTTTTTTATCTATTTTTTCTGCGTAAGTCGCTTTTGACGCTTTTTGGGGAGATAATTCCCAAAACATCGGTTCTTTCGCTTGGTAAAGTTGGCTGAATATTTCTACCAGGTGATCACCGGCCGATTTGAATAATCGGGTTGTTAATTCTCCGGCCGTTTCGTTGGCTTTAATTTTAGTTTTTTTCTGAGCGATAATCGGCCCGGCATCCATTTCTTTAACTATTTTAAAAATTGTCCATCCGGTGGTTTTGTCGCCGGCTTCTATCGCTCGGATTGTCGGTGCCGCCCCCCGCCACTTGGGAAGCAGTGACGGATGAATATTGACAATAATATTAAACCATTTCAGCCACGAACTCGGGATAATGTTACCGTAAACAGCAACAACCCCCCAATACGGCCGGTATTTTAGTTTTTGCTCTAATCGGTTCCTGGTTTTATAATCGAGTTGACTGAATTTAAAAGTCGGGATATTTTCTTTTTTGCCGAATTCCGCTGCTGGACAATCCTGTTTTTTTTGACCCCGGCCGCATTTACTGTCCGGTTTAGTGACAATTCCACCGACGGCAATGCCGGCGGTTAATAATTTCTTCAAGACTAAAACTGAATCAGAACTTGAACCGAAAAAAATCAGCGGTTGTCGGAACAACTCTTTTTTCCGCGGTGGTGTGTGTTTTAAAACTAGGTGCTTGGTGTTGGTGGTTAGTGATTTGTCAACATTCTTGCCTCGTATTAAAGCCTCCGGCCCGATGAAATTAGCCGGTGAAACAATTAAATCACCTGGCCGGGCCAACCGCTCTAATTGCTTATTTTCATTTTCGTCTTTGCCAACAACAACTAGGTTGTCCCCCTGCCAGTAATGGCGGCCGATTTTAAGCAATTTAGCGTCGTTGATATTAACCTCTGGAAAATGTTTTTTCAGGTCGAAAACTTTTTTGCCAAAACCGCTCTCAGTAAGTATGCATCCACCGGCCGGCTGGTCATAAAAAAGATCTGCTTCTCCGGCCAGTTTGATCTGTTTTTTTCTTCCTCGTCCGCTTATCCCTAAGAGTTTGTCTCGATCCAGCCAGCCCTTTTTTTCAGGCAGTGTCGGTTCCAGTTTTTTAGCCGATAACGGCCGGACCAGCCGATTACCGAGGCCTGATTGTTCGGCAATTATTTTTAAAGCATGTTTGTTTTGAGAAAAAGGGCGTTGGCCGGCTACTTCGCCGGTGACAACAAAATCAAAATCTTTTTCTTCCATTATTTCTTTGGCCTTTTTAACCATTATTAAGTGGCAGTCAATACACGGATTAGCCGCCCCGCCAAAACCATGTGCCGGATTTTTAATTGCTCTAATTAATTCCTTTGAAATATCAATAATTTGGTAGGGAATTTTTAGTTGTTTAGCCGCTTTAATTGCTTTTTCTGGTCCAAAAAAAACCGACTTAAAAATTATCCCTTTAACCTTAATACCTTGTTTTTTAACTAACCAGGCGGCCAAGCTAGAATCCAGCCCGCCGGAAATCAGTGCTAATGCTTGACGATTTTTCTTTTCCATACCTGAATTATATCATTCAAAATCTCTCGAACTTTTCGAACCTCTCAGGCATTGCGGTTGACAATCTTGTTTAATTTTCATACAATGTTTGTACAATGAAAACACAAACAATAAATATCTCTATGCCTAAATCCTTACTAAAAGTTATTGATATCCAAGCTGAAGCAGAGGCAAGAAGCAGAAGCGGTTTAATCAGAGAGGCGCTTAGAAGTTATCTTTCCAGGAAAAAGGCTTGGCAGGACATTTTTAATTACGGCGATGAAAAAGTTTCAGATTTGGGTTATGCGGTTAATGATGTCTCAGATTTAATTGACGATTATCGGTCAAATAAATGAGGCGGGTTGTTTTGGATACCAATGTTTTAATATCGGCAATCGCTTTTGGAGGGTTACCCCGTGAAATACTTAACCTTATTATTGATCGGAAAATTGACGGTTATATTTCAAAATTTATTATTAACGAGGTTTGCGGAGTATTGAAAAATAAATTGGAATTTTCGGAAAGAAAAATAGTTTTGGTCGAACGCTTATTGCTAAAAAGCTTTTCATTGGTTACTCCGGACAGAACAGTTAAAGTAATTGAAAATTGCCCTCCGGATAATTGGATTTTAGATTGTGCTTTGTCCGCGGAAGTTGAGTTTTTAATTTCGGGAGACAAAAAACATTTACTGCCCTTGAAAGAATATCAGGGTATTAAGATTGTTTCCCCTCGGCAATTTTTAAATTATCTAGAACCCAACTAATTTTCTCGAACCTCTCGAACTTCTCAGATTGATGATTAGCTTCTTTTTATGTATAATACAGGTATCGGCGCGGGGTAGTGTACGGCCGCACGTGAGGCCCATAACCTCACAGACCAGGTTCGACTCCTGGCCCCGCAAC
>CAYYDT010000010.1:0-14756 GCA_964470705.1 uncultured Gammaproteobacteria bacterium
GGCGGCCTCACGCTCCCAAAGCGTGCGCGCTAGCCACTGCGCCAATCCCCGAAATTTGCGATAACCTTTAGCCACTGCCTGCCCGCAACGCCTGAGCAAGCTCATGCTTGCGATGGCGGGCGCGGCGCCAATCCGCGTTGGGTATTGTAATTTTACCAATATACACTAGTTTAGACAAGATTTCTTTTTATGGGCAGTTTTCTGCTTTTTCAAATCCGGCTGATATTGCCTCCTCTTCCGAGCAGAACCATTCCTCTCCTCTGAAGGTTTCAATAATAGTCGTTTTATAATTCGGGCACTCCGGCAGGTGGTAGATTTTAGTTTTTCTGCGGGCATGGATATTGCCTTTAATATTGCACTCCTCCTCAGACGGCTGGTCAGAAATGCACTCGTCATAAATGCCGATTTTATTTTTTCTGGCGAACTGATTAGCTTGTTGCAGTTTTTCTTTGGCAGAAGTCTGAGCGCCGAAAAGTTCGGCGTGGCCTTCTTTTAATAAAATTTCATTTACAAATTGACCGCCAACATAAACTAAACCAAGTACCCGGTTGTACTCCCCCATTCCCAGTTCTTGGAGAGAAACGTTTTTATCTAAAACTAATTCTTCTAATCTTCTTTTTGCTTCCTGTCCGCCGCAGAATTTAAGTTCCGGTGCGTCAATGCCGTGCAGTCTGATCAACAATCCTTTATTAACAACAATTGTGTCGCCGTCAATAACGTTGATAACCAGGTTCCCGCCGGTATTTTTATTGATATTGCCTACCAGGAAAAAATTCAAGATTGACAAAATAATAAAGATAACAGACACTAAAAAAGGCGCTGATTTGTTTTTACCGAAGTTCATTAATCTTTTTTGCCTTTCTCCAGATATTTTTTTACTTCTTTGTCAAAATCGCTTTCAAAGTATTTATCTTGTTTAGTTCGAAATTTGTTATACTCTGTTTCTGCTTTTATTTTTGCTTCCAAAGCAGGGATTCTACCTTTATCAGTTAAAATTGGATAATCAGATAATTCTAAAAATTTATTTAAAAATTTCACCCAATCTTCCATATTCATTACAATGCCTCTTTGAGCCCTGTTTTCTGCTAAGTCAAGATAAGCCGAAACTAGTCTTTCCAACTGTTTAATATGTTGTTCATTAAGGTAGTTTTTGGCAACGGAAACGTCGCTTTTTAAGATTTTGCCGTCAGGTGCATTTTTCCACGTTTTTAAGCCCATTTTTACTTTCTCGGCATCAGCCTTGGTGTAAATAATTTCTGCTGCTGTTTTGCCGGTAATTGCCCAGTGGAGTTTGTTTTGGACTGTGGCAAAAAACTCTCTGGTCATCGGGTGATCTTTATCGTAGTCAGCAGATAGAGTGTAAATATCAGTTATTTTTTGATACAAACGTCTTTCGCTGGCTCTAATTTCGCGAATTCTCTCCAAAAGTTCATCAAAATAATCCTTGCCGAAGTGCTCTATCTGTTTGAGACGTTCATCGTCCAAAATAAAACCTTTAAACATAAATTCATGCAGAACTTTGGTTGCCCAAATTCTGAATTGAGTTGCTCGATAGGAATTTACGCGATAGCCTACTGCTATAATTGCATTTAAGTCATAAAAATCTAATTCACGAGAGACATTTCTTTCGCCTTCTTTTTGAACTATTCGAAATTTTCGAATAGTTGTTTTTTCCTTTAGTTCTCCACTTTCAAAAATTTCCTTCAGGTGATAATTGACGGTATTCACTCCAACTTCAAATAATTCTGCCATCAGTTTTTGGGGCAGCCAAAGAGTTTCGTTATAGAAAAAAACCTCAACATTAACTTTACCCTTTTCGGTTTGAAAAATGACAAAGTTCTCTAACTTTTGAAGTTCATTGTTTTTGTTTTTGGTCATAGCCTAAGTTAGTCAAATTCCCTTTCATAGATTTGATTTGTGCCGAGGGCGGGAGTTGAACCCGCACGTCCAAAAGGACACAGCGTCCTCAACGCTGCCTGTCTGCCAATTCCAGCACCTCGACGGTGGGCTTGGTAGGACTTGAACCTACGACCTTTCGGATGTAAACCGAGTGCTCTGGCCAACTGAGCTACAAGCCCCGCAGTTGCGGGGTGAGCGAAGGGAATCGAACCCTCAACCACCTACTCCACAGGTAGGCGCTCTGCCATTGAGCTACGCTCACCATAATTGGCGAAATTCTGAGCGGGTAGTGGGAATCGAACCCACGTATCCTGCTTGGAAAGCAGGGGCATTAACCACTATGCTATACCCGCAACTTGAGATGCAAAAAAGCTGTCCGCCAGAGGCGGATGGGCCTTTGGTCCAAGCTACTCCCGCCTACGCCGTCAATCGCGGCTACGGCGGGCAAGCCCGTTTTTTTGGTGCTTGCCAACCATAACTTTAGCGACGGTTGGTGGAACGTAAAATTTCGAGTACGAAATCACGTCCCTACCACGTTTAATTCTGCAAAGCAGAATTATTACGTGGTGCCAAGGGCCGGAATCGAACCGGCATCCCAAGTTTTTCAGACTCGTGTCGTGACCAACTTGACTACCTTGGCTTTTGTCTGCCTATATTATAACATTGGCTTGGCCTATTTGAGTGCCGAAGGTGGGAGTTGAACCCACAAGGTCTAAAAGACCACACGATCCTGAACCGTGCGCGTCTGCCAGTTCCGCCACTTCGGCAAGTTTTCTTCAAGTTTACCAGAAATTAATACCTGGAGCAAGAGAAATCATTTTCTCTGAATAGTGTAGTTTTTTGGATAATAAAGGAAAATAACCGGCACTTCCTCGGAAAGTGCCTGCTGAAAATCATAATAAGCTTCTTTTCTTTCCTGGAAGTCAACGGTCTTCCTTCCTTTTTCCAGCAATTGGTCTATTTTGAGGTTATTTATTTTAGTTAGGTTTTCGGTCCGTGTTGAATGCCAGAATGAATATTGATCAGGGTCGGTTGGGATAATTCCATATCCCAAAAAAATGTCAAAACTTCCCGGATTGGGAGCGAACCGAGAAACCTTTATCTGAATTTTAACATTTAAGTTTTTCTGCCAATCCTCCTTTGCCTTTTCAGCCCAGTTGAGCAGTTCTGGTAGGGTGGTTAAGGTTAAATTAATTTCCTCGTTATTTTCCCAATCTTCCTCCAATAAGCTCCTGCCGTGATTGGGATCATACTGATAGGTTTTAATATTTGGGTTGTATGCCCAGGAATTGGGAGCAATTGGACTGATTGCCCGGTCTTTTTCCGGTGGTTTTTCAATGCAGTAGGCCAACGCTTGCCGGAAGCGTTTATTGTTCAAAGGTGATTTTTCAGTGTTAAGGAACAAGCCGACATAACTAGTGCTGACATCTTTAGTTGCTTTTATTTCTATGTTTTTCCATTCTTCGATTTGGTCCAGTGACGAAATTCCCCAGGCCTCGTCAATTTTTCCTAATTGGAAAGCGGTAATTAAATCTTCCTCAGTAGGGTAAAAATTTACCCAGATTCTTTCTTTCCGAGGGTTATTTTTAGTCAGTAATATCTTTGAAATTACCCCGGATTGAACTTCTATGTTGGTAATTTTGTATTCACCCAAACCAATTTTGTTTTGTTTAATCAGCGGTTCAGTCAATAGTGTCGGTAAAGGCGCGTAAGGTGATTCAAGGGTAATTGTTACCTTACCAGGCTGGTATTCAAATTGAGCACCTTTAATTGAGTAATCAACTTGGTTTGGTTTAAATGGATCACCGTTTTGCCAGTAAACATCGTCTTTTAGGAAAAAGGTATATTCTTTTCCTTCTCCCCCAATTGTCCAGTTGTTGACTATAGGTGAACTTGTTGCCCGGCTGTTAGGTAAAATTTCTGTTAAACCGTGGCTGAATAAGTGAGAAATATCTGGTGGCAGGTTGTTTAGCCGGTATCGTCCGACCATACCAATACGTCTGGTTTGGGGAAAATATTGACTAATTATTGGTGAAATATTAATAATCAAAAAGAAAACTGCCCCGCTGACAATAAAACTAATAATAATTGTATACCAATACCTTCTGATAATTTTCGTTATATATTGAAACCAAAAACTTATTTGTTTCATTAGTTTAAAGTATGATTTGTAAAACAGAAAGAATGACAAAGGTGGCAAGGAGGAAAAATGATAATAGATAAGTAATTTTTTCCATTCCGCGCCGGGTATATTTGGGCTTAATCAAAACTGTTTGCTGACTGGTGTTTTCTGGTGAGGCCTGAAGGACAACCAGAACGATCAGGCCGATGGAAACTATAATTTGGATGATCAATAAGGCATTTTTCATTTTATCAGCCAGCTGATTAAGGTAATATTTAAGTTTATCAATAGAGCAGTAATTATGTAAGTGGGGATTATCGAAAAATTAATTGCCGGGAGAACTATCCCCTGCCAGTTTATTCCCGGGAAATAATAAGCAGACAGATTAAATCCATCGACAAAAATGGTAATCAGGTAAAGGCCAATAACGTCGATCACCCAGCGAAGTGTGCCGAGGGTCAAAAGATTAATTGGTAGAAACAAAATTTTGGCAATTGGTTTCAGTAGGTATTCAAACCCGGTTAATGCTAAACTGGCACAAATCAAGGTTTTTAACCCCTGATTAAATGTTAAGGTGATTATTATAAAACTGGTTATTCTCAGGGCGAGAAAAGTAATAAAAGTTGTTTTAAGTATTTTTTTCATTATTTTTTAAACCTGGACACAAGGTTATCAAAAAAATCAAAAAAACTCAATCTTTGGTAAGGGTAATCCAGTTGATAACTTTTCTGGTTGACAACAACTTGATAATCAGGTTGTGTAAAAATTTTCTGCCAGAACCCTGGTTGAGGAATTGTGAACGTTTCCTCGCCTAAAGGCGGCAGATATTGAATGTCCTCTTCTTGTTGAATTTCCTTATCCCACCCGGAGTGGATTACTGAAATTTCGTAAGCTGGCGACAGACTGGTATTCTTAATTAAAATTTGCGCCTCGTTTTCTCCTTTTATTAACTCGATTTCTAGGTTTGGTTCCGGCTTGGGGATAAGTTTGTCAGCAAATTCTATCTGGACGTTCTTTTGTTCATTGTCACCTTTGTAAAATCCAGGAGGCGCTGGTTTAGTACTGCTGTGTCCGTGAATGACGAAGGCGAAATGGCCTAAATCAAAATTGTCAATAAAGTCTATTCCTTCCGTTGTTTTTGTCCAGGTAGGATCCGCCGGAATCCAAATTTGCTGATTTTGGTCCCAGTATTCTATCCAGGAATGAAGAACGTCATTTTCAGCGGCCAGAGTAAACAACTCCTTGTTTTCAGTAAAAGCAAAACCCTGCAGTTCTCTGGCTGGTATACCGCTGGCTCTGGCTAAAGTGATAAAAACGTCGCTGAATTCAGTACAGACTCCGCTTTTTAAATCAAGGGCTTTTATTGCTCCCAGCCGCTCCGATTGCTTGAGGTTTTCAAAATCATAATCAAGTTCACTGATTACATATTCAAAAATCTGGCTTGGCCGGGAAAAATAGTTGCTCAGTTCTTTGATCAGCGGCGAGTTTACCTGCCAATACTCATCGTCTCTTAAATAGGCATTTAAATGCCTATTTTGGTAGAGTTGGGAATAAGCACTATTTTCCGGCATTGGAAATATTTTTGCCTGACCTTTAACGTTAATATATTTTTGTTCACCAGGGTCGAGTTGGTATACACCGAGCCAATTATAGTCGTCATCGTTAGTTATTTTTATTGGTCTTGGATTGATGTCAGTCAAGAAAACTGTTTGATAACTGGTATCGGGCGGGATAGCGATTGTTTTAAATGCGGTCTCAGCGGTGTTGTTATATAAAGTGTAATCAAGATCAAAGTTGAAAACCTGGAATTCGCCAAAAGCAAGTAGGATTGGCGTTTCACCTAATTGTGATTTCTGGTATTTGAGCACGAACTGATTTTCCAGGTTTTGATGTGAAAAAGGGCTTATTGAAGAAAAAGATAAACTGCCGAAAGTCTCAGGGACTTTAATTGTCAAATCAAAATTTTCAAAATCTTTAATGCTCGTTAGCCGGGGGATGGATATTTCCCAGACCAGCCCTCTTTTTACTGCCAGTTCATCCAAATCGTAATTAATAAAAAACTTGGTTGATTTTTCTTTGCCTATTCCTGGGTTGTTAAAAGTCAGACTGACAATGGTAGTTTCTTCTTTTTCCTGGACCTGGCTGATAATTGAACCATCGCCGTCTTCGGCGACAATGTTTTTGATTTTATCGCCGGTAATTTGGATTTGATATTCTTTTGGGAAGATATGAGAAAAATTGTTGATTAATTCGATTTCTTGGCTTACTTGAGCATTACCGCGCGGTCCAACTTGGTAAACTATGTTTGCTGTTTTTTCGAATTCTGATTGCGCCTTTGCCGGGAAGGCAAAAAGAAAAAAGCCGGTAAGAAAAAAAAACTTTGGTAGAATATATTTAAGTTTTTGTCTCATTAAATCATTATACACAAAAGACAATCTAATGCCATTATATATAATTTCAACCCCGATCGGCAACCTGAGCGACATATCAGAAAGGTCAAAAAAAACATTAGAAAAAGTTGATCTTCTGCTTGCCGAAGACACCCGGAAAACAGTCCAGTTGTTTGATTGTTTTAACCTTTCCCTGCCGAAAATAACCAGTTACAACGATCGCAATAAACATCAAAAAATTGCTGAAATAATTAATCTCCTTAAAAAGGGTCAAGCGGTTGGTTTGGTCAGTAATGCCGGCACCCCCCTGGTTTCTGATCCCGGTTATCAGCTGGTTCGCCGGGCAATAGAAGAAGGTATTCAAATAATTTCAATTCCCGGCCCAACTGCTTTGATTCAAGCGCTTTTAGTTTCCGGATTCCCGCCGACAAGGTTTTGCTTTTTGGGATTTTTAACCAAAAGTAAAAAAAAGAAAGCAGATATTTTTAATCAATTACATGAAAACAGGCAGATTATTCCGACAGTTATTTTTTACGAGTCGCCGAAAAGATTAATCAGTACGCTGGAAATTATTCAAGAAAATTTGGGCAACAAATCAGTGGTTATCTGCCGGGAGCTGACCAAAAAATACGAGGATAAAACCAGAGGGACGATTATACAAGTGGCTGCTAAATTGAAAAAGAAAAAGAAAATCCGAGGCGAAGTTACCGTTGTCCTTGACTTAAATTCTTGATTCAAGTAGGCGGTTGTATTTGGCAATCCGCTCGCCCCTTGCCGGGGCGCCGAATTTGACATAATCAACTTGGTTGATTACGGCGAAATCGGCAATCCAAGTATCATTAGTCGATTCCCCCCGATGAGAAACAACTGTTTTTAAGCCTAAATTTTTGGCGGTGTTTACTGCCTCTACCGCCGCTGTAATTGTTCCCTGCTGGTTTGGTTTGATAACAACAGCGTTAATTAATTTTTCTGCTGCCGCTTGGTCTATTTTATTTTTGTCGGTTACGGTTAGGTCATCGCCGACAACCAAAACATCCGGGTGAAAATTTTTTAAATCAGCAGATAGTTTTTGCCATAGATTACGGTCGCTTTCCGGAAACGGGTCTTCAATGCTTATTACCGGATAATCTTTGAAAATTTGCAAAACCTCTCTATAAACCATCGGCGAAGTGTTGGCGGCAACGTCAATGGCAATTGGTAGTTTGTATTCTTTAAGAATAGTTAATATCTTTTTGTCGTTAAAACCCAGTGGTGAAAAACCGCCTTCAACTCCGACAGTGGTAATCACTCCTTCGCTTTCCAGACGCTTTTTGATTTTTTGGTAAACCCTGACTCCCTCTTCAATTGTATTAAAAATAAACATAAACTCCTGGATTTTTAAATTTTTATTGCCGTGTTCTTTTCCTTCAAAGATAAGCATCATTAACTTAGGTGATTTAACACCTTGGACGGGGTTACCCATCTTAAAAAACGCTGCCGAAACAGCCAAAGTGGCGTTTGCTCCCCATCCCCCTTCAGCAAGAATTTTATCCAGGCTAGATTGAGTTAAGTCTTTATTTTTTACTGCCGAAAAAATTTCGTTGGTTACTTGATCTATTGCTTTTTCAACGGCGACCGGAGATTTTTCGTCTTCCCCTAATGAAATGCCGGCCGGTACAGAGGCGGTTGTTGTTTGGCCGTTAGCATTTATTTCCGCTTCTATTGTCCAATTGCCGTTGGAATTTAGAATCTTCCTCGCTTTTATATCTTTAATTTTCATTTTACTAATCACTATTCACTATTTACTATTCACTCGCCTTTTCTCAGCGTCTTTAATTATCTCCCTTGTCCGGTCAATAGCATCCGGGTTAACCGAAATACTGGTAATTCCCCATTTGACCAAATTTTCAACTATATCTGAATTTTCACTGACCACTTGGCCGCAAATTGATGAGGTTATATTATGCTTGTGACAAGTTTTAACAACCTTTTTAATCGATTTTAAAACAGCTGGATTGGTTTCGTCAAATTGATAAGCGATATCGTTATTGTCCCGATCCAGGCCGAGGGTAAGCATAGTTAAATCGTTGCTTCCGATAGATACGCCGTCAATTCCCGCTTTGATAAACTGGTCAAGCAGAATAACGTTGCTGGGAATTTCCACCATCATCCACAGTTTAAAACTCGGGCTCCTGGTCAAGCCTTGAGCAGCGGCAATTCTTTTTACCTCAACAAGTTCTCCTGGTGTGCGGACAAATGGAATCATCAGCCATAAATTTTTCAACCGGTGCTTATTTCTTACTTTTTTAATTGCCTCAATTTCCAATTCGAAAACTTTTGGCATGCTGATATACCTTAAAGCTCCCCGGAAACCAAGAAGCGGGTTTGGTTCTTCCGGTTCAAAATCTTTACCGCCCTTAAGCCGTCTATATTCGCTGGTTTTAAAATCCGTCGCTCGGTAAACGACCGGCCTTGGGCTAAAAGCCTGGCAGAATTTTTTAATTTCTCCGGCCAGCTGATTAACAAATTCATCGCCTTTGTTTAATTGTAAAAGTCGTTGGGGGTGGGTGCCGATTTTAGCAATCATAAATTCAGCTCTGAGCAGACCAACACCGTCAACATTTCTGCCGGCCATGGTTTTAGCCATTTCCGATTCTGCCAAATTGACATAAACCTTAGTCGCCGTCTTAATTTCTTTCTCGGGCTTTTTATTTATATTTTTATTTCTTTTAATTTGAGTTTTATTATTTTTTAAAGTACCCAGCCACACTTCTCCAGTTTCTCCGTTGACAACAACATCGTCGCCCTCATTTAAAATCTTAGTTGCTTTCTCAGTGCCGACAACACAGGGAATACCTAATTCCCTGCTGATAATTGCTGCGTGTGAAGTCAGTCCGCCAAAATCAGTGACAATTGCCGCTGCCCGTTTCATTGAGGTAACCAGGTCTGGTGCAGTCATGTCAGTTACCAAAATGTCGCCTTTTTTCAACCGGCTGAAATCTCCGTTTTTCTTAATTAATTTAACTTTTCCGCCGCTTAAACCCGGCCCGGCCGGATCGCCCTTAAGCACCAACTCCCCTTGAATATTGCTTTCAGCATTCAGCATTTGGCCCTTTGCCTTCTTCATCGTTGTTACTTGTTTAGTTTCCAAAATATAGAGCTGGTGGTCAGCCATTGCCCATTCGATGTCTTGGGGAAAGAAATAATGCTGGTGAATTTTTTCGCCAATCTCAGCCAAATTGATTATCTGCGAACTGTTAAGTTTCTGTATGGTTTGTTTTTCTGTTGCCACTTTGGTTTTAATATTATTATCCTGGCGGTGGATAAGTTTATACTTTTGAGGATAGACTTTGGCTTCAATAATTTTCTTCTCGGCTTTCAGCACCTTATAGTGATCAGGGGTGACTACGCCGTGGACTGCATATTCGCCAAGTCCCCAAACCGCTTCGATGACAATTTTATCTTTTTCATTAGTTACCGGGTCAATAGTAAACATAACTCCGGAAGCTTCCGACTGGATCATTTTTTGGACAATTACTGCCAATCCAATTTCGAAATGGTTAAAATCCCTTTTTTCCCGGTAAAAAATTGCCCGGGGTGTAAATAATGAGGCAAAAGTTTGCCGGACATAGTTAATCAAGTTTGCTTCGCCTTTTATGTTTAAAAAAGTTTCCTGCTGACCAGCAAAACTGGAATCGGATAAATTTTTTCCGGTTGGCGAAGCGCGGACAGCAACTAAACTTAGTTTAAGGCCAAGCAAATCACCGAGTTGGTTATAGGACATTATAATTTTATTTACCATGTCTTCCGGCAAGTCTCCGCTGGTAATCATTTTTTGGATTTGATTCGAGGCCTGGTCAAGTTCAGTGTTTTGGTCGACATTAGTCGCCTTTAAAATATCTTTAATTTTTGGGGCAAAACTGTTGTATTCAATAAAACGGTGGTAAGCCGATGAAGTGATCACAAAGCCGTTGGGAACCAGTTCACCAAGAAAGCCGACCATCTCGCCTAAATTAGCGCCTTTACTGCCGACTAAATCCGCGTCATCTTTGTCAATATCCTTAAACCAGAGAATATCCTTACCCCGCTTGCTATTTGCGGCGTTATTTTTTTTCGTCATCTCTTTGGTAATCGTCTTCTAAACGGAAGGTAGTTCCCGTTTCCGGGTCAGAAACTTCAAAAATTGTGGTGTCATCAATGGCTTCAACTCGGTGTTTTTGACCGGGTTTAATTAAATACCCTTGTTTTAAAAGCATTGGATTTTTTTCAGTTTCTCCGTCTTTGTTTTCAATCCAAATAATTGCTTTGCCGGAAAATAAGAATAACACTTCTTCTTTTTGATCATGATACTGGAATGAAAATTTTTTCCCGGCTTCAATAAAAAGAATCTTGCCGGTGTGTGCAAAGTCATCCGGGGTGAATTTTATTTCATACCCCCAGGGTTTATCAATTCTTTTGAAATATGGTTCAGTTTTATATTGATTACTATTCACTATTCGCTATTAACTATTCACTATACGCTATCCCCTATCCCCTATTCCCTATTAAAAAATATCATTAAATTAACCAGGTCGTCTTTTATTTCCCGCCCCAGCCGGCCGGTTTTCATTTTCCATTCTCTTTCTATTGTTTCAGTGTACCAAAAAGAAATCAAATCGCTAGAAATATTTTTCACCTGGGTATAAAGTTTTCTCTTTTGCCAGTCAGCTCCGCTTAAATATTGAGAATTCTCTTTGGCTAAAATCATCTGCCGCAGTCTTTGCTGGATCAAGAAGAAAATCAATTCCGGCGGGTGGGTTTGAAAACTGGCTTGCAGATAACCAAGCAATTGTTTAGCATCGCCAATGCCGATGGAATCAAGCAGTTTAAATATTGTATTCGGCAGTTTAAACTCCTTAACTTTTTTTGAACCGGGAAGTTTATTTAATTGGTTTGGATAAAGCCGTTTGTCTTGCCAAATGAAAAAATCGACAGTTTCATCTAGTTTTTTAATATACTCGGCAGTTTCATCAAGTTGTTTTTTCGGCAAGCCAAAAAAATTTTCCAAAACTAAACCGGTATTCCCCCGGCTAAACAAACCGCCGCTTGCTTGGGTAATATTTTCAGCGGTGATATCTTTTCCTTGAAAATGTTTTATCTGCGGGTAATCTTTCAAGGCATTGGTAAGTTCCCGGCGGCTTTTAAAATTGTCATCGCCGTGATAAATAAAAATCGACATGTTTATTCCTTATTACTGTTTACTGTTTACTGAACAGTAAACACTTCATCGCCCTCTTTCACTTGTTCGCCATCTTTAATTTTTAGTCCAACACTCATTCCCGGCTCGGCCTTTTCTATTGCGTCGTGTTCAACCTGCATCGAGGTGACTTCCTGTTCAAACTCCTCGCCTCTTCCGGTAATTTTAATTGTATCGCCGACTTCCAGCGACTCGTCTTCAATGTCCAAAACAGCAACATTAATTTTTCCGAAAAAATGTGAAATTGTCCCGACCTTTAAATCTGCCATATTCTCACCTCCTTCCTTGCCCGCCTAAATACCTTGTTTTTGGCGGGTCCATCATTTTGTATTAGCAGGCTTTAGCCTGCGTCATACTTCTATTGTAGTCAAAAATTTTCTTAATCACAAGCAAGTGTCCCGGCCGTCCCCGCATTTGCGCCACCAGACTCGTGCCTGCGTCCTGCCTTCAATCTCAGGATAATATTCTAAACGTTAAGTAGTGTTGAGATATATGGTTGACAATTAGACCCAATTAAACTAAACTTGAACTAGTAATTACAAAAATTGTAAGTTACAGTTCAAATTTAATGAAAAAGGACATAATTTTAAACATATACAAATCCGATCAAACCGTATTTACGGTCAAAGAACTGAGTTTAATGTATCCGGATATTCCTCAAAAAGACCTCTTAAGGAGGTTGTCTTACTATGCCAAAAAAGAAAAAATTACCCGCCCGAGAAAAGGAATCTATGCCAAAAGTGATTTTAATCCCTTGGAATTAGCCAACAAAATCTACACTCCTTCCTATATCAGTCTGGAAACAGTTTTAAAAGACGAAGGATTAATTTTTCAGGATTCCGGCTTAATTACCGCCGTTAGTTATCTCACTCGTAAAGTTACCTGTGATCAAATAAATATTTCATATCGAAAAATTAAAGACGAAATTCTCACCGACGAAACCGGCGTATACAAAAAAGAAAATTATTTCATTGCCAGCAAAGAGAGGGCCTTTCTAGACGCTGTATTTATTTACAAAGATTACTATTATGACAACCTAAGTGTTTTAGACTGGAAAAAAGTTAAGAAGATAATGAAAATATATCATGCTAAAGCTTTGGAAAATAGAGTTAAAGATTACTATAAAAAATATAAAAATGAATCACTTGGATAAACAGCGGCACAAAACAGTTTTGGTTGAAATTTTAAAGGAAATATATACGGACAAAGATCTAAAAACTGCTTTGGGGTTTAAAGGCGGGACGGCCGCCTTTCTTTTCTATGATCTTCCGAGAATGTCTGTTGACCTTGATTTTGGTTTGCTTAAAGATATTGATAAATCGTTGATTATTTCCAAAGTCAAGGAAATATTGGAGGAATTTGGCCGTCTTGATGAATCAACAGAGAAAAAACACACCTTATTTTTTCTGGTTAATTATGAACTTGGTCAGAAAAACATCAAAGTAGAAATATCTAAAAGGAAGTCAGTATCTGAATTTGATACAAAAAATTATTTGGGGATACCGATGCTGGTCATGAAAAAACCGGATATGGCCGCTGGCAAACTTTCGGCTTTGATTACAAGAAGAAAGCTGGCCAGTCGTGATATGTTTGATTTGTGGTATTTCTTGAAAAATAAGTGGGAGATTAGGGAAAAAGTGGTTAAGTCAAAAACCGGCTTGTATTTAAAGGAGGCATTAAAAAAAGCGTTGAAAATTACCGAAGAAACACCTGAGAAGCGGTTACTTCAGGGTATGGGAGAATTGGTTGGCGAAAATCAAAAGAAATTCGTCAGAAAAAACCTAAAATCAGACCTTGCCTTTCAACTCCGGCTGTATTTGGACAACCTCTAAGCTTGCCCCGGGAATTTTTTACCTTTTTCAGCCGCCTGCCCTCCGGGCGGGATAAAAATATTATTTATAATTGTGGAGTTGGTAATTGTTTTTTAAATTCGTGTATTTTGCAGCAAAATCAACGTGAAGCAACGGATCTTTGTGTTCTAGTTCTTTAAAAATTTTTCTACCTTCTTGTTTTCTAATCAAGTCAATACTAGCTTTGTCTATTGCAACTGGATTCTGAGAAAACAATACGCCGACATTGTCAGCAATAACTCCGCCGTGTTTTACTTCACAATCACAGTATTTGGTGACATTTTTTATTAGGTTTATGTAAAAGGTTTTTTTGGGAAGATTATTAATAACTGCTGAGGCTCCTTGGGCTAACAAGTCATCAAATGTTGCTTTTTTAGGAGCAAGGCAGTTGTGTGGACATTCAATTTGACAAATTGAACAACCCCAGCAGGTGTCATTATTCAAAACTGCTTTTCTTTCTTTCATGATTATAGCTTTAGCCGGACACAGTTCAGCGCATATACCACAACCTTCACATTCTTTAACAAATTTGGGTTGAGATAATCCATGCACTAATGCTTTAGTCTCTTTGCTCACTCCCCCCATCCCAAGGTTTTTAATTGCTCCGCCAAATCCTGAACAAGCGTGTCCTTTAACATGAGAAATGACCAAAACATTTTCTGCTTCAACAAGTTCTTTACATACTTCGACAGTTAAGTCTTCAGTTTTAATCTTTATATAGTTATCGGAAATGACAAAAGGAGCTAATTTGTGCCATCCTTTTTCTTTTACTACTTTCTTATATCCTTTAACAGTTCCTCGAGGTGAAGGATAAGCAACAGGAGTATCAATAAGAATAGGCTTTAGATTAAGCTCTTTTAAAACAGTTGTGATTGGTTCAATATCTTTTGGTTGTAAAGTCTTATCATTACCTGGTTCTCCAAAATGGATTTTGATATAAATTTCCGAGTTCTTTTGATAGGAATTTTCAAACAAGTCTCGAGTTATTTGATCAACTTTAGACAAGTCTTTGGTATATGTTACTACATTCATATTTCAATTTTATCAACTATTTTAAGTATTATAAATCAATTTAGTTTAACTCTAATTTTTTTAGCAAAATCCTTTGTTGTTATAAAAGCAATTGAAGAAATCTTAGGGGTTGTAACTTGAATCATATCCCAATGGGGACGGTTAAATAAACTAGCATTTTTTATTTTTCCTTTATTGACCTTTTGTTTTAGTTTCTTATAATTAGTTGGTTTCATTACAAAATCTATATCTCCTAAATATTGCCCAAA
>CAYYDT010000011.1:0-13025 GCA_964470705.1 uncultured Gammaproteobacteria bacterium
TGTGCCGCCAACGGGAATCGAACCCGTGTCTTCAGCTTGAAAGGCTGAGATCCTAGTCCACTAGACGATGGCGGCGAAAACTTTGTTATTATAACATGTTTTCGGAGTATGTTATCGCTTCGTCACGCCGTCCGAGAAGTCCATTCGAACACCTCGGAGGATAACCATGCTTTATTTATTGCAAGAGTCCGCTAATACAAATATCAGTAATATGATTTAGTTGCAATGCAGTTTATTATGCTATAATTTTTTCAATGAAAAATAAGAAATCGGCTATTTACCAGGAGGCTGAAAAAATAGCCGAAATAATTGGTAATAAATATAAACCCGAAAAAATAATTCTTTTTGGATCGATAGTTGATGGAAAAGTTAACTCAAATTCGGATATCGATCTTTTAGTCATAAAAGAAACCCCCAAAAAAAGAGCTTTTAGGACACAGGATATTTTTAAAGCGGTCCGAAATATTGATCGGCAATATGCCCTCGATCCAATTGTTTACACCCCAGAAGAATTAGAAAAACGGTCAGCAATGGGTGATTATTTTGTTGACGAGGTTTTAAAAAAAGGGAGGGTTCTTTATGGCTAATCAAAAAAAACTAGCAAGAGAGTGGTTTAAAGCAGGCAAATCAGATTATGAATATGCAAAGGTGGGTTTAAAACAAAAAGATATCTACCCTCAGGTCGGCTTTCTCTGTCAGCAAACAGCAGAAAAATATTTAAAGGGTTATTTAATTCTCAACAAAATAAAACCACCGAGAACTCACGATTTGACACTTTTGTTAAGCAATGTTGTAAAAATTAACAGCCAATTGAGGGAACTGGCTAACGCTTGTGAACTATTGATGGGATTTTATATCGAGTCTCGGTATCCGCCGGATATCCCAAATTATACCGAAGATGAACTAAGGCAGGCATTTTTGGCAGCTGAAAAGGTGAAGGATAAAGTTGAAAAGTTAGGTTTCTTGTTAACTGCAGAAGACCATTGAGCAATGGAGCAATTATTTCTTTTTAGATTTTTTCTTCTTTTTCTTCTTTTTCTTTCTCACCGGCTGGGTGCGAAGATAATTTAATTTTGCCCGGCGGATTTTGCGTTTTGGTTTTTTAACAACGACAAGGTTTTTTATCCAGGGCGAATTTAAAGGAAAAATCCGTTCAACGCCAATGTTGTCAACGCCGATTTTTCGGACAGTAAAACTTTTGCTCTCCCCTGCCCCGCGGATACCGATAACAATGCCTTCATAAGGCTGTGTCCGATCTTTTTTGCCTTCTTCTACGATTTTGTAGTCAATGCGGACAGTATCGCCGACGTGAAATTCGACCTTTTCGTTCCATTTTGCTTTGATTGCCATAGCCTAGATTGTAGCAAAATAATATAATATCAGCAACTTACCAAGTCCGACTTGGTGTAGGTGGGGACCTTATGGGATTATTCGTCTCTTTGTTCCTCAGAATGACGCAGTTTAGTCATCTAGCAATGAAAATATTAACCTGTTAATATTTTTTCAATTTTCTTTTTTATATCTTCTGTCCAATCGACGCCGAAGGAAAGTTTTACGTCCCTGCCGTTGGGAAATTCTAAGACACCGTTCTTGTCGCCCTCGTTTTTGCGTAGAAAAGAGTTTAATTCAACCAGGATTTGGCGGGTTGTTGACTTGGGAATTTTTACACGAAAATCAAAAGTCGGTTTTTCTGTTTTGGTCGGTTCTATTTTCGGATTGTTTTTTTTAGGTAATTTTTTAGCGTCAGTAATTTTTTCAGCGATTAAAGACTGTTCGTCGTTTCTAATTTCCACTTTCGCTTCAATAACCACCAGCTTTTCATCAGCAATTAGTTTTTTAGATTTAAGAAATAGATTGGGAAAAACTACTAATTCAACTTTTCCTGTTTCGTCTTCCAAATCAATAAAAGCCATTTCCCTTCCCGATCTCCTGGTGGTGACAATCCTTTTGTTGGAGATAATCCCGGCCAATTTTACCCGGCCTTTTTTAAGGTTTTTAACCTGATGATTTTTATGGCTGACTATACCTGATAATTTCTCTAGTTGGTTTTTCAACGGGTGTTCGGTTAAATAAAAACCGAGTAAGTCCTTTTCCAATCTAAGCAATTCTTCTTTAGTAAATTCTTCTAAATCAACTAGTTTGTCTTTTAAAACCGGTTTGTCTTTAGTTAAACGACCAAACAGTCCAGTCTGGCCGTTGCGCAGATTTTTCTGCCGGACGTCGGCTCTTTTTTTGATTTGTTCAATTGAGGCGAGCATTGATTTTCGGTTGCCGAAATCGTCCATCGCTCCAGCCTTAATTAAACTTTCAATAACTTTTTTGTTAACTTTTCGGGAATCAACGTTGATGCAAAAGTCAGTTAAAGAAGTGAACTGGCCCTTTTTCTCCCGGGCGGTAATTATTTCTTCTATCGCCGCCTCGCCGACATTTTTAATTGCCGACAGTCCGAAGCGTATCGCCAAATTATCTAGAGAATTCTTATCTTTGATCATCGTAAAACCGGTTCGCGACTGATTGATATCCGGCGGCAGAATTTTTATTGCCATTTTCCGGCATTCATCTAAAGCAGCGGCAATTTTTTCATCATTAGATGATTCAGCAGTCATTAAAGCGGTCATGTACTCAACCGGGAAATTCGCTTTCATATAAGCGGTTTGATAAGCAAGCATGCCGTAGGCAGCGGCGTGGGCTTTGTTAAAACCGTAGCCGACAAACGGTTCAATTTTGCCAAAAAGATCTTCTGCTTCTTTTTTGGTTAATCCGCTGTTTTTCATACATCCCTTAATAAATTTGTTTTTTTGCTTTTTCATTTCGGAGGGAATTTTTTTACCAATTGCTTTTCGGAACTTGTCTGCTTCTACCCAGTCATATCCGGCCAGATGTATTGCTGTGTACAAACAATCGTCTTGGTATACCAATAAACCGTAAGACTCTTTTAAAAACTCCTTCATCTTCGGGTGAGGGTAGTCGATTTTGGAAGGATCTTCCTTGCGGGCGATGTATTCTGGAATAACCGCCATTGGTCCCGGCCGGTATAAAGCAACCATTGCCATAATATCCTCAATTCTGTTGGGGTTAAGTTTGGTTATCCAGTCGGTCATTCCGCTTCCGCCCATTTGAAAAACCCCCATTGTTTTTCCCTCTGAAAGCATGTCAAAAGTTTTTTGGTTATCTAGTGGTAATTTTCTTAAGTTAATTTCAACACCTTTTGTTTTTTTAACGTATTCAATAGTATTGCCCAAAATAGACAAGTTTCTGATGCCAAGGAAATCGAGTTTAATTAAACCAACATCTTCAATAGCGTGCATTTCATACTGGGTAATAATTTTATCCCCGCCCGGTTCTGTTTGGGTTGGTGAAAAGTCATTAATTACTTTGCCCTCCGGAGCAATAACCATAGCGCAGGCGTGAACGCTGATATGGCGGGCGGCCCCCTCAATTTTTTTTGCCGAATCAAGAATTTTTTTGGCATCCTCATCTGTTTGGTAAAGTCTTTTCAACTCCGGGCTTTCATCTAAGGCGCGGTCGATATACATTGGGAACCCCTGTGAACCCGATGGAATTAGTTTGGATAATTTATCGCCAACGCCATATTCATAGCCTAGAACTCTTGCCGTGTCTCTAACTGCTCCTCTGGCCAGCATCCGGCCGAAAGTGCAGATTTGGGCGACTGAATCTTTGCCGTATTCATCAACAATATGGTAAAGTAAATCCTGCCTTTTATCATCGGAAATATCCAGGTCAATATCTGGCGGCGACGGTCGTTTACGGTTTAAAAATCTTTCAAAAGGCAGATGATAGGTCAGCGGGTCAACAGAAGTAATTCCGTTAACATAAGAGACCAATGATCCGGCCGCTGATCCCCTTGTGTTGGTAATTGTATTGTTATTCTCCATCCATTCAATAAATTTTCTCATGATTAAAAAATAAGACGCATATCCTTTGGTGCAGATAATTTCCAGTTCATAATCAAGTCTTTTTTGCACTTCTTTAGTTAGAGGTTTGCCGTAATGGTTTTCAGCCCGTCTAAATGTTTCTTTACGGAGTTTTGACTCAGCCGTTTCACCATCTGGTATATTAACTGGCGGGAAATTCCAACTGCCGAGTTCGATTTCCAGATTACACCCGTCAGCAATTTTCCGTGTGTTGGCAATTGCGTCTGGAAAATCTTTAAATTGGCTGACCATTTCCTGAGGAGATTTGACGTAAAAATCAGGAATATCAATCATCGATAATCTGTTTTTGTCGTCAATTGTTTTTTGAGTATTAATCATCATTAATACGTCTTGGGCAAAAGCGTCTTCTTTATCAATATAGTGATTATCATTGGCGGCGACTAAAGGAATACCCAAATCCCGGCTTAGTTTAACAATTTCTTTATTGGCTGTTTCCTGGTTTTCCAGTCCGGGATGTTTTTGTATTTCCAGATAAAAATTCTCGCCAAAAATATCAACCATTTTTTCAGCCGCTTCTTCTGCTTTTCTGGGCTGGTTGTGGAGGAACAATTGCGGAATAACTCCCTCGACGCAGGCGCTGGTGCAGATTAAACCCCGGCTGTATTTTTCCAGTATTTCCCAATCAATTCTTGGTTTATAGTAAAAGCCTTCTAAATGGCTTAAACTAACCAGTTTCATTAAGTTTTTGTACCCGGTTTTGTTTTTCGCCAGTAAAATCAAGTGCGACCGGTCGCGGTCCTTTTTTACGTTGCGGTCAAAACGCGACCGTGAGGCCATATAAACCTCACAGCCGATTATCGGTTTGATCTCTTGTTTTCTGCATTCTTTATAAAATTCAATCGCACCGTACATTACACCGTGGTCGGTGATTGCAATTGCATCCATGCCCATTTCTTTAACTTTGGCGACCAATGGTTTTATCTGGCTTAATCCGTCTAAAAGTGAATATTCGGTATGGTTGTGCAAATGAACAAAATTAGATTTTTTCGACATAATTGTACCTGCACCTTAGAGGTGCTTTACTACCTGCACCTTGGGTAGTTTAATCCAGAAAATAACTTTTTCTGGGGCAGTTATAAAAGTTATATTTCTGAATACAGTATAACAGAAAAAAATCCCCCCTTTAAATGCACCTTAGAGGTGGGTTTGTACCTGCACCTTGGGTAATTTAACCTAAATGGCCGATGTAGTTTATTTTGATTATTTCAAAACCTGAAGAGTTGGTGTGGATTTCGTTGATACCGCAATTGGCCTGATCAATTTTATAGTAATCTTCAACCGGCAAATGACTGATGGTTGTTAAAATTAACCGGTTTGTTATTGAATGAGCAACAATAACCAGATTTTCCCCCGGATGTTGGTCGGCCAGCTGATGAAATTTAGGCAGTGCCCGCTTTTCAATATCAAAAATATTTTCACCGTTCGGCGGCCGGATGTTTTTTTCAAAAACTTCTCTTGCTTCCAATTCTTGAAAGCTCAATCCCTGCCAATCACCAAGACTAATTTCTCGGAAATCAGGTGTTTGGTTTACCTCCAAACAAAATTTATGAGCAATAATTTCGGCTGTTTTCACTGCCCGGCCTAAGTCGCTGGAGTAAATACTATCAATATTTTTATCCGCCAAATATTGAGTTGTTTTTTTGGCTTGAGTTTCGCCTTCAGCCGTTAACGGTGAATCGTTCTGGCCCAAAGGCACGCCTCCTTTGTTGTCCTTAGTTTCCGCATGCCGGATCAAAAATATTTTCGTTTTATTCACTTAATTTTTTAATTAAAAACTTTCGGGCAATGTTTGGTTCGGCGCGGCCGGCGGTCAGTTTCATTACCTGGCCGATCAAAAATCCAACCGTTTCTTTTTTCCCGTTGGTATAGTCGTTTACCGCCTGCGGATTGTCAGCAATCGCTTTTTCAACCGCATTCTTAATTTCCTTTTCAGGAAGATCAAATTGATCTTCACTGGCTTTTATTTTTTCAGCCAGTTGATTGGCAGTAATTTTCTTTGGCAAAGGATTGTTGACAATGTAATTAGCAGTGCCTTTGGCGTCAATGCCTTTATCTACAGTCTGCCAGAACAAACCAATTGTTTTCTTTTCCCGGCCGATAATTTCCGACCACTGCCACCTTACACCGGCATTAATTATTTTCTTCTCCTCTTCCCACGGCAGCGAATCGATTTCTGATTTGAGTTTTCGAGTTTTCGAGTTTTTTAATTTAAAAGGCGGTATATCCGGTTCGGGAAAATAACGGTAGTCCTTGGCAACTTCTTTACCCCGCTGAACAAAAGTTTTTCCCAGGTCAGAATCAAAACCCCGAGTTTCCTGCCGTGGTTTTCTGCCATCCTCAAGTAAATTTATCTGTCGGTCAATTTCATATTCAATCGCTTTTTCCACAAACCGAAACGAATTCAAATTCTTCACTTCGACTCTATAATCGGGAAGAGTTAACACCTCGCAGGAGTCTGACAACACCTCCGAGGTGTCGGCTATTGAAATGTTGGCTTCCAGCCGCATCGACCCCTTTTCCATATCGCAGTCAGAAACACCCAGCCAGCGCAGAACCTGCTGAATCCTTTTCAAATAGGCCTTGGTCTCTTCAGCTGAATGTAAATCCGGCGCAGAAACTATTTCCACCAAAGGCACACCGCTGCGGTTGAAATCAATTAAAGTTTCAGTTTCCTGGTGTATCAATTTGCCGGTATCTTCTTCTAGATGCACATCAGCGATGCCAATGTCTAAAAATTTGCCGTCAACCAATATCGGCACTTTACCCTTAACGCCAATCGGCGAAAAGTGCTGTGAAATTTGATAGCCCTTGGGCAGATCAGGGTAAAAATAGTTTTTCCGGTCAAACCAAAATTGTTGATTTATCTTACACCCCAAGGCTAAAGATATTTTTATTGTCTGGTCAATTGCTTTTTGATTAGGAACCGGCAGCGCCCCGGGCAGGCCAAGACATACCGGGCAAAGATGAGTGTTTGGTTCTGCCTGAAAATGGTCGTTTATACAACGACAGAACATTTTCGACGCAGTGTTCAACTCAACATGGATTTCAACTCCGATGATTGGTTGCCAAGATGATTTCATTGCCTTTATTAATAATTAAAAAACCTAAACATAAAACCAGGATGGCGATTAAGCCGAGTAGAATTTTAATACCAAGGACTTCCGCTAAAGACGTGGCAAATAAAGATGAAGGAATAATTGCCAAGTGGACAAAAAACATCAAGTTGCTGAAAGTATATCCTCTCACTCGGTCAGGTGTAAATTCCTGAAGAAAAGTCAAAGAAGGAGAAAAGATTACTGATGCCGACGCCCCAATAAAAACTAAATAAATCAAATCAAGAAAGGTTTGGATTAACTGATTATTCTGTCTACCGAAAATTACCGCTAAAATCGCTATACCCATCAAAAAGAAACCAGACCCGATCCACTGGTTTTTCCGGGTGTCTTTTTTTAACCGGTTTAAAATTATTGTCCCGATAATCAGGCCGACTGCCACCGGCAAAACAATAAAGTAGCCGGCGTCAAAAACAGAAATATTAAAAATATTTTTGGCGATATTCGGCAGGAGTAAAACAGATACCGAAGTGAAGACGCGGAAAAGAACAACTAACCCAAATGAGTAAACAACTAATCTGTTTTCAGTCAGAAATTTATATCCGGATTTAAGATTAGCAATCAAAGTTCCAATTTCATTTAGTAAGGATAAGGGTTCTTTTTTAGCCTTTTTTTGCGGCAGGCCGGCGATAATAAAACTAGCCGCCAAAGGCATCAGACCGATCAGCACCAAAGTAAGTGGCAAATCCAAAACCTTGACCATCAAACCGGCTAAGGTGGAAGAAACGATTAGAGCGGTTTGGTCTGAAAAAAAGATAATATTATTGGCGACAAGCAGGTCTTCTTTTTCCGAGATTAAATCGGGTAGTTGTGCGAGTTCGGCCGGATCATTAATTGTTGTTACCGCTGAAAAAAAGAAAAGCAGCAGATAGATCAGATCGTGTTTTCCGGCAAAATAAGAAGCGGCAATTAAAAGGATGATTAAAAAATGGCCGAGGTAAGTATAAATAAGAGTTTTCCTCTTTGCCCAGGCATCAACCAGGGATCCAGAAAAAGGCGAAATAAAAATTATCGGCAGTGAAAATGAGATATAAACAATCCCGGTAATTACACTTGAAGTTGTCAGTTCAAAAGTTTTAGAAATAACCAAAAATAACAGTCCGTAACCAGAGAGTTGGGATAAAACATGAGAAACCCAGAGTCTTAAAAATTTCCGGTTTTTAAATAAGTCAATTTCCTTAAACATTTTTTTCAAAAAACTGGCCAATTTGTAAAATTAATTTTTCTTTGAACTGCGGGCCGAAAAATTGGATGCCGACCGGCAGCCCGTCGGTGTATCCGGCATTAATACTAATTCCTGGCAGGCCGGCTAAACTACTTGCTTCAACTAAAACATCCTGCATTTCACCAAACATTGGGCTTTTTTCACTTTCACCGATTTTCAAAGCGGTTGTCGGCGATGTCGGCGCGGCGATTATGTCAACAGATTCAAAGGCTTTATCCAAATCCTTTTTAATCAAAGTCCTGACTTTTTGGGCTTTAGTGTAATACTGGTCGTAATAACCTGACGACAGCACATGGGCGCCGAGCATGATCCGCCGTTTCGGCTCCGGTCCGAAATTTGTCCGCTTACTGCCGTACCGGATGCCGTCAAATCTGGCTAAATTTGATGAAACCTCTGCCCGCTGAACAATTGTATAAACAGCAATTGAATATTTCGGGTCAAGAAGCGATATTTCTTTAATTCTAAACCCGGAATTTTCCAGTTGGGCAAGCCGGTCTTTAATTATTTTTTTCACACCGCTGTCCATGTTGGTCAAAAAATATTCTTTGGGAACGCCGATAGTAATTTTTTGTGGATCTGTTTTTAAATCCAAATAATCATCCGCTTTTTCATCTGAACTGGTGGCGTCTTTATTGTCCTTGCCGGCCAAAACTTTGATCATTATCGCCGCGTCTTCGACGGTTTTGGTGATTGGTCCCGGCGAATCAGTTGACGAGGCCATGGCAATCAGCCCCCATCGGCTTACCCTGCCGTAAGTCGGTTTAAAACCGACCACCCCGCACCACGAAGCCGGCTGGCGGATTGATCCGGCCGTTTCCGAGCCGACAGCGGCAATAACTTGATCGGCGGCGACTGCCGCTGCGCTTCCCCCGGAAGATCCTCCCGGAGAATGTTTGGTATTATGCGGGTTTTTTACTGTTCCGTAAGCCGAAGTTTCGGTTGACGACCCGTGCGCCCAGGCATCCATATTTGTTTTTCCGATAATTATTGCCCCGGCTTTTTTTAACCTGGCAACCACTTCGGCGTCATAAGGAGGAATAAAATTGTCTAAAACCTTAGAAGCGGCGGTTGTCCGGATGTCTTTGGTGCAGAAATTGTCTTTGACGGCAATAGGGATGCCGAACAATGGCTGATGGCTGATTGCTGATGGCTGATTGCTTAATGTTTGATCAAATTCTTTGGCTTTGGCAAGTGATTCTTTTTCGCAGACAGTTATGAACGAATTCAGTTCGTTATTGGTGGACTTGATTTTCTCCAGACAGGCGGTCACCAATTCTGTCACTGAAAATTTTCCATTTTCCAGCCCCCTCCCCGCCTCTTTTATCGTTAGTTCATTTAATTTATTCACATTTATATTTCACTAATCACTAACAGCTATCACCTAACACCTAATTTATCCCCAACTAATCTTCTCAACAACAAAATAACCCTTGTTTTTTCTTGGGGCGTTGGCCAGGCCTGAGTCCTGGTCCAAAAAATCTTTTGGCTGATCTTCCCGGCCGGGGTTAAACTGGCCGGTGACTTGAAAAGTCGGCTGGACCGCTGATGTTTCCAGTTCGTCGAGAACATTGATATAGTCGACTGTTTCTTTTAACTGATTAGACAGTTTTTCTTTTTCCTTATCGGTTACTGACAGTTTGGTTAATTCTGCCAAATGGTCAACATCAATTTTGCTTGTCATATAATTTTTTCTCCTGCGAGGTGTCAGAATTGACTCCTCGGAGGTGAAACACCTATCAATTCTTTCTAATTATAATACATCATTCACCAAACTTCCCGTTGACAACCCCCTTTTTTATTTTTCTCCTCGGTTGCGTTACAATAGGATAATGATTCTATATATAGTAATCGGTGTCTTAGCCGGATTTGTAATTGCTTTTCTGTTTTTAAATTTGAGAAACAAACGCCAGGCAGATACGCTTGCCACAAGTTTGGAACAAAAAGTCAATGAACTTTTCCCAAAAATAAATGAGCAGTTAATTGTCATGGCTGACCAAAAACTTGGGGCGGAAAAAAAAGAAATCAAGACTGATTTGGAGAATAAAAGAGATGCCATAAAAGATTTAGTTGAAAATTTAAAAAAAGAACTGGAAAAAAGCAATCAAAAATTGGAAAGTGCAGAAAAAGACAGGATCGGCTCGTTCCGGGAATTGAAAAACAAAGTTGAGGAGCAGACAAAAATCACTAAAGATTTAAGCACAACAACAGAAAATTTAAAACGGGTTCTTTCCGATAACCGGTTAAGAGGCCAGTTTGGCGAACAGGTGGCGGAAAATCTTCTTAAAATGACCGGTTTTGTTAAAGGGATTGACTATGAATTCAATAAAGAACAAAAAGAATCAAAAACCCGGCCGGATTTTTGCGTTTTTCTGCCGGATGGAATGCGGGTGAACGTTGATTCCAAGTTTCCTTATTCCAATTTACAGCGGGCAGTGGAAACTGAAGATGAGGATGCCCAAAAAAGATATTTCCAAAAGTTTGAACGCGACGTCAAAGAAAAAATCAAGCAGGTAACCACCCGGGATTACATCAATCCGGAAAGCAATACCGTTGATTTTGTGATACTTTTTGTCCCCAATGAAATGATATTCTCATATATTTACGACAAGATGAATGAAATCTGGTCGGAGGCGATGAGGAAAAAAGTTATTTTGGCCGGGCCGTTTTCGTTTACAGCGATATTAAGAATGGTCCGCCAGGCATATGACAATTTCCGGTACCAGGAAAATATTTATCAAATAATTACTCAGATTAAAGAATTTGAAAAACAGTTTAATAAATATAATGAGGAGTTTGAAAAAATCGGCTCGCGGATTGATTCACTGACCAAACAGTACCGGAAAGTGGAAACAACCCGAACAAATCAGTTGGTCAGGTCGATTGATAAAATCCAACTCGACCAGCCGAGAAAACTGGCAGCAGAGGTGGACGGCTAAACATAAACCCCCTGCCGGTGTCCTATTCTGATAATAACAATAATCCTTTTTTCGGAAAAAATTTTGTATATCACCCGATAAGGCCAAATCCGGAGTGAATAACAATCCTTAAATCCGCCTTTTAATTTCTTGCCCAAGTGCGGTTCATTTTTTAACTTGACGATTTTACCCAAGATTTTAAGACGATCATTGCGGCCGATTTTTTTTAGGTCCTTTTCTGCCTTTTTGTCAAAAACTATTTGATAATCATTTTTCATCGCCATCTGCAAGAACAAATCCTTGTTCAGAAAGAACTTTTTCTAGTTTCTTGTAGTTTTTCTTTTCAATATTTTCCGTCGCCTGCTCAATATCTTTATCTAAATTTGGGAATTGGTTGACGGCTTTTAGGGTTTCCAGCCAGGATTCGAATTCTTCAACAGCCATCAGGACCACTTTTGGTTTTCCCCGCGATGTCAAAGCAACGTAATCTTTTTCTTTACTTATTTGATCGGCTAAATCAAAAATCTTTTTTCTTGCACTGGTAATGCTCATTGTTTTCATCATTTAATGTACATTTTAATGTACGGATAAGTGTTTTGTCAACCTTCTTGCCTGTGACTCAATTTTATGGTATCAATATTGTATGAAGGTTTTGGTTAAGACCTTAATTGTTTTATTAGTTTGTCTTTTTATGCCGGGGATAATCTTTGCTTCTGGGTTTAACTTAAAATCAATTGACGGCGTCAACACCGACGGAAAACCCTACGGCCAGTGGTACCACACCAGTTTACAGCCGACTTTAGCAGGCGAAGCACCAGCGGAATCAACCGTCAATATTATTGTCAACAGCGATGAATATTCAGTTACCGCCGATGAAAGCGGCAATTGGTCCTGGACACCGCCGGAAGCGCTGGCGGCCGGTGATAATTCAATTACGCTGACCAACAATGAAAGCGAACTTTCATTCACCTTAACTTTAGGTGCAGACAATGTTGATTGGGAGGCGGTTGGCAGTGACACTGGCGAAACTCTGCCGACAGTCGGGATTGCCGCTCCGACAATTTTCCTTCTCGCCGGCGGAACCCTTCTCTCCGGCTTCTTTTTCAAAAAATTCGCCACCTACTGATAAATTTTGTGGGTTCCGATATTAAAGAAAACAACTTCTTCTTCGCTGATAAACTTAAAGATAATTCGATATTCATAGTTAACCGAAAAGGAATAATAGCCTTCTAAACTACCAAATAATTTGTGGGTTTTAAGCGTTGGGTGAAACGGGAACTGTACAAACAAATTAATTTTTGCATCTAGTTTTTCAAGTAAGTTTTGTGGAAATTTTTTCAAAGACTTTCGATATTTTTTAGTGGTGTAGACGTTAATCTTCATTATCCTGCAGGTGTTGCCAAAGTTTACTCATTGGACCATCCAGCTTTTCAATAGTCCCTTCTTTAATTTCTTTTTCTCCTTCTTTAATCGCCTGGATCGTCTCCGCCCACTGATAAGCTTCTTGCAAGTTTTTCATTTTTTCGTATTCCTCGACACTTAAGATTACAGCTTGCGGTTTATTGTTGCGGACTACTAAGTATGGTTCGCCGGCGTCTTTTACGGCATCAATTATTTTGCCGGATTGCCTTTGAAGGTCGGATGTGCTGACAATTTCCGGAATTGGTTTATATTTGTTTGACTTTTTCTTAGACATGACTACAAAATATCATACTGTAAATCATATGTCAAGTTTTACATATTATTTGTCTCTCTTACCTCTCGAACCTTTCGAACCTCTAAATCAAATTACTTTCTCTCCAGCTGAAATAGTCGG
>CAYYDT010000012.1:0-12458 GCA_964470705.1 uncultured Gammaproteobacteria bacterium
GAAAAAGTGGTTGATGCTTACCGGTTTTTAAGCGACGGTTTAGTTGAAGGGTTGAAAAATATTGGTTTAAAAGCTGAAAAAAAGATTGCTGAATCCCAAGAACGTCAAGCCAGTTGTTATCTTAATCAAAATCCCTATGACGTTGTTATTAATGGCAAAAAAATTTCCGGAAATGCCCAGGCGAGAATAAAAGGTGTTGTTTTACAGCACGGAACGATTATAATTGAAAATAATCTTGATCACCTTTTTGATTGTTTGTTCACTGGCGATGAGGAAAAAAAGAATCTTTTTGAACAAGCGCTTAAATCAGTCACCAGTTTAGAAAAAGAGCTTAAAAAAAAACCGGGAATTGATAAAGTTGCCAAGGCAATGACAGAGGGTTTTAAAAAATTATTTTCCATAAGAAATTTGGTTTTACAATCTGGTGAATTGACGCAGAAAGAAAAAACTCTTGCTAAAAATCTTTACCGCCAAAAATATTCTGCCAACGAGTGGAACCACCAAATTTAATTATTCCTCCTTATCCCGTCATCCTGAGGATCGAATTCCCGCCGCGAAAAATCCCCTTAAGCTTAAAGATTAATTAGATTGGGTATTTATACGGCCTTCTGGTATTATGAAAATAGTAAAATGGCTTTTTGGTCTAAATTAAAATTTATTAAGCAAATCAAGATTAACAACTTTTATAAAAAGTTAGTAGAAAAATCAGAGTTTGACTTTAATTTTGGTTTCCTTTCAATTGCCGGTTTAGCCACATGCGTGCTTGGAATGTCAATAAATTCTACGCCGATAATTATTGGTTCAATGATAATTTCGCCGATAATTTATTCAGTTTTGGTTCTGCCAGCGGCGGTTGTCTGGCAGGACAAACCGGTTTTCGTCAAATCGCTGAGGAGTTTATTTTTAGAAATATTTGCCGGTGTTTTCGTTTGTTCAATTCTGTCTTTTATATTCAATGTTAATATTTATCAAATAAATTTAGTTGCCAAACTAGAACAAAATATGGTTGTTTATTACTTCGTTGCCTTAATTGCCGGCGCCTCAGCTGGATTAAGTTTTTTTGGTTCTGATGTTTCTGAAAAGTTAACCGGGGTGGCGGTTGCCGTTGCGTTGGTGCCGCCAATTGCAATTATGGGTATAGCCGTTGAAAATTTAAACTTCGGGTTTTTCGTAGAAGCCGGCCTTTATCTGTTTTCAAACTTAATTGGGATATTTATCGGCGCTTTTTTTATTTTTCTTTTTGCCAAAAGCCACCAAGCAGTAGATTTTGAATAGTTAATTCCTTACTTTCTGGCAATTGCTTTTTCAAGTTCGTCAACTGGGAGGGTATTGATGATATCTTCGGCTTCCAGCCAGCCGCGGCGGGCTTGGTCAACTCCGTAGCGCAGATAACCTAACTCTTCTACCCGGTGGGCATCAGTATTAATAGCCATCTTAACGCCGATTTCTTTCGCCCGCTTAGCATAGACATCGTTTAAATCCAGCCGGCTGGGGTGGGCGTTGATTTCCAAAATACAATTTCTTTGTTTAGCTGCTTTAAATAACCTTTCCATTTCCAGCCGGTACGGAGGCCGGCGGTTGATAATCCGTCCGGTTGGGTGCCCGATAATGTTTACCTGTTTATTGTCCATTGCTATAATAATCCGGTCAGTTTGTTTTTTAGCCGGTAAATTAAATTTTGTGTGGACAGAGGCGGTAACAATATCCAACTGCTTTAATACCGAATCCTTAATATCAAGAGAACCGTTTTCTAGAATATCAACCTCAACACTTTTAAGGATTCTTATCCCCTTTATTTTTTTGTTAATTTTGTCAATTTTTTCAATCTGTTCCTCAAGTTGTTTATCGTTTAATCCATTGGTTATTCCCAGGTGTGCCGAATGATCAGTAATGGCGATGTATTGACGGCCTAATTTTTTCGCCGCCTTTGCCATTTCCTCAATTGTATTTTTCCCATCTGACCCGGTTGTATGCATTTGCAAGTCGCCGGCGATATCCTCAAGTTTAACCAAATTCGGCAGCCGTTTTTTTTCAGCAGCCTGAATTTCACCTCTTGCTTCGCGCAGTTCTGGCGGAATATAGTCTAGTCCAAGAATTTGATAAACTTCTTTTTCTGTTTCACCGCCGGCCCGCTGGCCGTTTTTGTAAATACCATATTCGCTTACTTTATAACCTTGTTTAATTGCCAAGTTTCTTAATTCTATATTGTGTGATTTTGAACCGGTGAAGTAAATAAGGGCAGCCCCGAAACTCCCTTTTTCTACTGCTCTCAGGTCGATTTGCATTCCGGTGCGCAGTTTAACCGATGACTTTGTTTCTCCCTGAGAAAGGATTTCACTTACTTCTTCGTATTTAATAAACCGGTCAATTATTTGTTTACCTTTTGGAGAACTAACTAAAATATCGACGTCGCCAATGGTTTCTTGCCGTCTTCTAAAGCTTCCGGCTATTACTGCACGGTTGGTGTTTTTGTCTTTTTTTAAGTAATTAATCAAAGGTTGTATTATTTCTTCCACCTCAGAAATTATTTTTCTTTTATCCTTACCTTTAAGTTGACCAATTGCCCTGGTAATGTTTTCAGCTGTTTTTTTACCAAAACCGTCTAAATTCTCAACTTGATTACTTTTAATTGCTTTTTTCAAATCCTCGACTGATTCGATATTTAATTGCTGATAAAGTTTTTTTACCCGCTTGGGGCCTAAACCCTCAATTGCCAATATATCCAGTAAACCAGAGGGGATTTCTTTTTTCAGGTCTTCCAATTGTTTTAATTTTCCGGTTTCAACTATTTCTTTGATTTTCTCTGCTAAGTCTTTTCCAATTCCATCTAGTTTGGTTAAATCCTCTTCCTTATCCACCATTTCTTCAAGTCTTCCAGTTAAATTGCGGATGGTTTGGGCTGCCCTCCGATAGGCGCGAATGCGGAAAGGGTTGTCGTCCTTGATATCAAGCAGGTTCGCTTTTTGTTCAAAAATCTCAGCAATTTCGCTGTTGTGGATAATCATCGCTGACTATATTATAGAATAATTCTTTGACTTTAAAAATTATACTTTGATATACTGGTTTTAATGTCTGCCAAAATAACCCTATTTTTGATTGCCGGTTTAGGCCTTATTATCTTTCTTGGAGTTCAAGAGTTTGGTTCTCAAATTGAAGAAGTCAGCCGGGCAAGAACAGCTGACTTTAATCAGCAGGAAGTATTTTTAAGCGGCCAAAAACCCAAAATGCAGTTAATTTCAACAGCTTTTGAAAACGGCGGCTTGATGCCCCGCCAATATACTTGCGACGGGGGAGATGTTAACCCGAGGTTGGAGATTAACAATGTACCGGCTGATGCCAAGAGCCTTGTTTTAATTTTTGACGATCAGGATGCGGTCGGTGGAGTTTGGAACCACTGGATGGTTTGGAATATTTCGCCGGAAACAAAAACGATTGGTGTCAGGTCTATTCCAAGAAAGGCAAATGTCGGGATGAATGATTTTGGTGAGTTTGGTTACAGCGGTCCTTGTCCGCCTTCCGGAGAGCATCGATATATTTTTCAACTTTATGCATTAAGTACCGAAATTGATTTGCCGTCGAGCGCCGGACGCGTCCAGTTGGAAGAGGCTTTAAATGACTCGGTTATTGAAAAAACCGGTCTGATGGCCCGCTACACTAGGTAGCGTTCACAGCTTTTTTACCCAGTGGGGGTTGGCAGCGACTTCGAGGTCAAGATAAACTTTTTTATTGGTTATTAATTCCAGTTCTTTGCGGGACAAGGTGCCGATTTTTTTAAGAGTCCGTCCGTTATTACCGATAATTATCGGTAGGTAATGGTCAGAAGTCGTCAAAATTTCAGCGCTGATGTAATACATATTTTCCCGTTCGTCTATTTCGTCGACCTCGACTCCAACAGAGTAGGGAATTTCCTGGTACAAAACATTAAAAACTTTTTCCCGGATAATTTCAGCGACAAAATCTTTTGGTGTGATATTAATTGCCGGAAAAGCCTGATAATTATCCGGATCAAAAAGCGGTTTTCCTTCCGGCAGGTTTTCAAAAATAGTATCAACAAGAATATTCAAATTTAGTTTTTTTAAGGCGGAAATTTCTACCCATTGATCAAACTCATCCTCCAAAAATTTATATTGGTAGGTATAATCCGGTTTTTTAATATCAGTTTTGTTAAGGGCAAGGATTTTTGGTTTGTCTGCTTTTCTTACCATTCCTAGAACCCGGTTTTCTTCCTCACCACGCTGCCGGGTCCGGTCAACCAAATAAACAATTACATCAGCAAGTGAAAATTCATTCGGCCCGGCAAGATTAATTTTTTGGGATACCGGCCCTTTTATTTTGGCAAAAATACCTGGAGTGTCCATGATTATCATTTGGCCGCGTTCATCCCAGTAAACACCTTGGACTATTTTTCTTGTTGTTTGCGGCAGATTAGTAACAATCGATATTTTCTGGCCGACAATAGCGTTGATAAGCGTTGACTTGCCGGTGTTCGGCCGGCCGACAACAACGACTCTTCCAGATTTCATGCTATTATTATATATTATTGTTGCAATTTTGGCCGAAAAGATGTTTTTGTGGTAGGAAATTCTTTACAATTAGCAAATAATTTGTTAGACTGCTATCAATATGACAGTGTTATTACCAAACAGAACTAAAAAGGAAAAAGTGGAAATAAAGGATGAAATTCTTCCCCTTATTCCCGTGAGAAACATGGTTCCTTTTCCAGGAGTCGAATTTCCGGTTATTTTCGGCCGGTCGCATTCTGTCAATGCTTTAATGGAGGCTTTTGACAAAGAAGATGAAGAGCGTTTGGTTGTCATTTCCGCCCAAAAATCAGGTGATATTGACAAACCAAAGCCAAATGATATTTATCCGGTTGGTGTTGTCTGCCGGGTGGAGCATGTGGTTCGGGTTGACGGTACGGTTCATGCCGCTTTTGTTGGTTTGGGCAGAGTGGAAATTGAGGAATATCTTGATAATGATTCTTTTTTTGAAGTTCGGGTATCGCCTTTTACCACTGAGGTTAAAAATGAGAAAGAGATTCGCATTGCTATTGATCAGATGCTCAGCCTTGTCCGCAAGGCATTCAACTTAGGTAAGGGGTTTGACCCGGAAGTTCTTCAAAAAATATCTACCGGAGAGAAGATAAATTTAGTTGAGTTGACTGATCAGATTAGTTTTGCCTTAAGCGCACCGGTTGATGAAAAACAAGATATTCTTAAATCATCTGACTTAGAGTCAAGGATAAAACTAGTTAGTGAAAGATTGTCCCATGAAATAAAAGTCCTCAAACTTGACCATTCAATAGAGCGAAAAACAAAAGATAAATTTGAAAAAAAGATGAAGCAGTCGGTTTTGGAAGAAAGAAAAAAAGCAATTGACCGGGAACTTAAAAAACTGGGGGTTGATTCAGGAGCACGTAGTGAAATCCAGGATTTAAAGAAAAAAATTGATAAGGCAAAAATGCCTAAAAAAGTAAAAGCCAAAGCCGAGAAAGAGCTGAACCGGCTGGCAAAAATGTCGCCGTATGCTCCGGGAGTGAGTTACATCCGCAATTATTTAGAGACGCTGATTGAAATGCCCTGGCGCAAAAAGACAAGCCAGAGTGTCAGTGTTAAAAAAGCTCAAAAAATTCTTGATAAAGACCATTATGGTTTGGAAAAAGTTAAAGAAAGAATACTTGAGCACTTGGCAGTAATGAAATTAAAAAAGCAAAAAAACAAAAAGGTAAAACAAAAAATTGAAGCCAACGGTACACCGGATATTATTTGTTTTATCGGCCCGCCTGGTGTTGGCAAGACCTCAATTGGTAAATCAATTGCTAAAGCCTTGGGAAGAAAATTTGTCCGAGTTTCTCTGGGCGGAATCCGGGACGAAGCTGAAATACGAGGTCACCGGCGGACTTATGTTGGGTCAATGCCCGGTCGGATAATTGAAGGGATAAAAAACGCTGGAACGACTGACCCGGTGTTTATGCTAGACGAGATCGATAAAGTTGGGACTGATTTTCGGGGTGATCCCACCTCAGCTTTGCTGGAAGCCCTTGACCCGGAGCAAAACAGTGAGTTTTCCGACCATTACTTAGAAGTGCCTTATGATTTATCAAAGGTATTTTTTATTCTTACCGGAAATGTTACTGATACAATACCGACTCCACTTCAGGATCGGCTGGAAATAATCCGCTTTCCCGGGTATACCGAAAAAGAGAAGATGAATATTGCCAAAAAGTATCTCTTTCCAAGGCAGTTAGTTGGCCATGGTTTGACCCAAAAAGACATAGATTTAACTGATAAATTAATTAAAGACCTAATCCGCAAATATACCAGTGAGGCCGGTGTTCGGGAACTTGAGCGGGTAATTGCCAAACTATGCCGGAAAGTAGCGATGAGAATTGCAGAAGGTAAGAAAATAAAACCAAAAATGAATATCAGGACTGCTCACCGGCTTCTTGGGCCGCCGAAATACAGCCACCAGTTTAAGGAAAAAGAAGATGAAGCCGGAGTTTCTACTGGTTTGGCTTGGACGCAGGCGGGCGGGGAAATATTGTTTATTGAAGTCGCTTTAATGCCGGGCAAAGGCGAACTGACTTTAACCGGCCAATTAGGAGAAGTAATGCAGGAATCATGCAAAGCGGCATTATCTTATGTCAGAAGCAATTGGAAATCATTGGGAATAAAAGACAAGGATTTCGGCCAGAAATATGATTTTCATATTCATGTCCCGCAAGGGGCGGTTCCCAAAGACGGTCCGTCAGCCGGGGTGGCGATTGCTACCGCACTAGTTTCTGCTTTAACCAATAAAAAGGTTAAAAGAAATGTCGGGATGACTGGTGAAGTTACTCTCCGCGGCCGGGTTTTAGAAGTCGGCGGCGTAAAAGAAAAAGTTTTAGCCGCTCACCGGGCGGAATTGGAAAAAATTATTTTGCCGAAAGAGAATAAAAAGAACCTCCGCGATGTTCCTAAAGAAATAAAAAAAGATTTGCAGTTTGTATTTGCCGACCAACTTTCAGATGTTATCGCTGAAGCAGTAATTGAAGATAAATAAAAGATGACAATAAATCCGGATATTTTTAAAAACTACGATATTCGGGGGGTGATACCCGATGAATTAGACATGGCTGGCGTGAATAGGCTCGCCGAAGCGGTGGTTGACTACTTTAAACCAAAGCAAGTGGCAATTGGCCGCGATGTTCGAAATACAAGCCCGGAAATTTTTAGTCTCTTTAAAGAAGTTTTTCTGGGAGCAGGGGTTAACGTTTTTGATTTGGGAATTGTCAGCACCGATATGGTCTATTTTGCCAGCGGGAAATTAGATGCCGATTTGTCAATTATGATTACCGCTTCTCACAACCCTGCCGAATACAATGGTTTTAAAATGATGACCAAAGGAGCCAAAGCCGTTTCCGGCGATACTGGTTTTTACCCGCTTCGTGATTTAGTTTTATCAGCTAAAAAATTCAATTTATCGTCCAAAAACAAAGGCAAGTTGACCAGCGTTGACATTTACCAGGATTGGATTGATTTTTGTTTGTCTTTTGTTGATCTAAAAAAAATTACCCCCAAAAAGGTAGTTATTGATGCCGGTAATGGGGTTGCCGGAAAACTTTTCGGCCATCCTTATTTAAATGAAAAACTGCCGGTTGAAATAATCCCCTTGTATTTTAAACCAGACGGTAATTTTCCTAATCATCTGCCAAACCCGCTTAATCAGGACAATTTAACCGATATTCAAAATGAAATTAACCGCCGCCAAGCTGATTTTGGTGTTGTTTTAGACGGTGACGGCGATCGGATTGGCTTCTTATCAGAAAAAGGTGAGTTTTTATCAGGAACAGCGACAACCGCTTTAATTGCCGGTGAATTATTAAAAAAATATCCTGGTGAAATGATTTTGTATAATGCTGTTTGCGGCAGAATAGTTCCGGAAACAGTGAAAAATGCCGGCGGTGTTTCAGAAAGAGTGAGAGTCGGCCATAGTTTAATAAAAGCAGAGATGAGAGAAAGCAATGCTTTATTTGCCGGTGAACATTCGTGTCATTATTTTTACCGCGACGTTTATTTTGCTGAAGCCAGTTTGGTTAGTTTTCTTTCAATGATTGACTATCTATCCCTTAATGAAGTACCCTTTTCAACTGCAGTGAGGCAGTTTAACAAATACCCGCGGTCAGGAGAGATAAATTTTCAAGTCAACGATAAACAGGTGGTAATCAAGGGGATAGAAAAAAATTATCATCAAAAAGCAGACACAGTGGACTGGTTGGATGGTGTTTCAGTTTGGTTTAAAACCTGGTGGGCTAATATCCGGCCGTCAAATACACAGCCTTTATTGCGGTTGAATGTTGAAGCAGACAACAGCCAAGTTTTAAATGAAAAAACAGAAGAGTTGATTTCCTTGATTGAATCTCTCGGTGGCCAAAAATCAAGCCAATAAATGTTATAATTAAGGACTGGCTCCCATCGTCTAGTGGCCAAGGATATCAGGTTCTCATCCTGAAGACCGGGGTTCGAATCCCCGTGGGAGCACTTTATTTGACAATGTCTTGGCAGTTGTTATAATTAAGCCATCAAGTGATAGAAAATATACCTACTTACAGATCTATCTGCCAGGAGATTAAACCCGTGGAATAGTTGGGGGTTGTTAAATAATGGAGAAATTTTAAACCCCGAAAATTCGGGGATTTTTTTAACACTTTTTTAGAAAGGAAAGAAATGAAAAATATATTAACCAAACAAGGTTACAAGGAATTAAAAGAAAAGTTAAGCGAACTTGAAAAAGAGCGCGACCGATTAGTAGTTGATATGGAAGCCGCCCGTCAGGAAGGCGATTTGTCGGAAAATTCTGCCTATCATAATTTAAGGGAAAACTTAACTATTGTCCGCAACCAGATTGGAGACTTGAAACAGAGATTATCCAACGTTGAAATTACCAGTAAAAACGGTGACGGAACAATCGGCGTTGGTAATAAAGTTGTCGTAGAAGTAAACGGTAAAACTAAAAATATTCAGATTGTCGGCGGCGGGGAAGCTGATCCGCTAAACGGCAAAATATCCTACCAATCACCAATCGGCTCATGTTTAATGGGCCGTAAAAAAGGTGAAACAGTTGAGGTTGAAACCCCAGCCGGGGCAACCGAATACAAAATTATTGAAGTCAAATAAACCGATACTGTAAAATAAGTTAATGGCCAATACACGTCTTGAAGCAATCAGACAAGAAAGAATAAAAAAAATAAAAAAACTTCGCCAATTAGGAATTAATCCTTACCCCTATAAATACGATAAAAAACAATCAGTTGTCCTGTCAAAGGATAGTTTGGGCAAAAAAGTTAAGACCGCCGGCCGGATAATGACCATCAGAAGCCATGGAGCAATGACCTTCATGGATTTACAGGATACGACCGGCCAAATTCAATTATGGTTTGTCGAGGACAATCTGGAGAAAGAATATCAGATTTTAGACCTGCTTGACCGGGGTGACTTTTTAGGTGTTGAGGGGGAAGTAGTCAAAACAAAAACCGGTGAGATTTCAATTGCCGTTGAAAAATTTAAACTCTTGTCAAAATCAATCCGCCCCCTGCCGGAAAAATGGCACGGCCTAAAAGATACCGAAGAGCGGTATCGGAAAAGGTATCTCGATTTGATTATCAATCCGGAAATAAAAGACCTTTTTATTCAAAAACACATCTTCTGGAACACGATAAGAAATTTTTTAATTGACAAAGGTTTTATTGAAGTCCATACACCTGTTTTGGAAACGACAACCGGTGGGGCGGATGCCGCCCCTTTTGTCACCCACCATAATTCTTTGGATATTGATGTTTACTTAAGGATCAGTATGGGCGAATTATGGCAGAAGAGACTAATGGTCGGCGGTTTTGAAAAAACTTTTGAACTTGGACGGCAGTTTAGAAACGAAGGTATGTCAGCCGAACACCTTCAGGATTATATGCAAATGGAATTCTATTGGGCTTATGCTAATTACGACCAGGGGATGGATTTAGTCAAAGAAATGTACCGGCTGGTTGCTGAAAAAGTACTGGGTACACAGAAGTTTAAAACCCATGGTTTTGAGGTTGATTTTAGTAAAGAATGGGAAAAAATAGACTATGTCCTGGAAGTGGAAAAACAAACAGGTGTTAACTATTTTCAGGCCGGGGTTGAAGAAATTAAAAGGAAATTAAAAGAGTTGAAAATTGAATTTCAGGCGGATCAGTCCAAACCAAGATTAGTCGATTTACTTTGGAAGCACTGCCGCCAAAAAATTGTTGGTCCGGCCTTTGTGGTTAATATTCCGGTTGAGGTTTCACCTTTGGCCAAGCGCAAACCAGAAAACCCGGAATTGGTGGAGAGATTTTTCCCAGTCTTTGCCGGCAGTGAGATTGGCAATGGCTACTCGGAATTAAATGACCCGATCGACCAGGAAAAAAGATTCAAGCACCAGCAGGAAATGAGGGACCAAGGTGATGAAGAAGCGCAGATGCATGACCAGGAATTTGTTGAAGCGCTGGAATACGGTATGCCGCCAACCTGTGGTTTTGGCACCTCATTAAGATTTTTTGCTTATTTAGTTGACCGGCCGATCAGAGAGTGCCAGCTTTTTCCATTAATGAAACCAAAAGATGAATAAAAGAGAAGAAGTCCTAGATCTAATTGAAAACCAAGTGGAGAACAAAAATATAATTAAGCATATGCTGGCCGTGGAAGCGTGCATGAAAGCGCTTGCCCGCCGGCTTAATGTTCAAAGCGAAAGACAGAAAGATGAAGAAGAGTGGGGGTTAGCCGGATTGGTTCATGACTTGGACTACCAGGAAGGAATACCTGACGAAGAACACGGCACACGCACCGGCCAGATTTTAGAGCAGGAAGGAATCAAACTTTCCGACGAAATTCTTCATGCGGTTGCCGCACACAATTGGCGGATGAACGGGGTTAAACCGCAAACTGAAATGGCCTGGGCGTTATACTCGGTTGATAGTTTGACCGGCTTAATTGTTGCCACTGCCTTGGTTATGGGAGGTAAATTAGATAATGTCAGACCTGAAAACGTATTAAACAGGTTTGATGAAAAAAGTTTTGCCGCCGGATGTCGACGCGATGACATCGAAAAATGCAGCCAACTCGGGCTGACTTTAGAGGAATTTGTTAAGATTAATTTAAAAGCAATGAAAGATATTAGTCAGAGGTTAGAATTATGAATTACATATTAACGCGTAACGCGTAACCAATTAACAGTGCTTAACGCTGATTTTATTAGAGAAAAACCAGAGGAAGTTAAAAAAGCAGTCATTGACCGTGGTTACGACGAAACATTGGTTGATCAATGGCTGAGTTTAGACGACCAGTGGCGCCAGCTGATTGTCCAAGTTGAAGAACTGCGGGCAAAGAGAAATAGACTGGTTGAGGAATATAAAGAAAAGTCAGAAAAGCCGCCGGAAAAAGTTATTGAAAAAGGCCGTTTATTAAAAAACGAAATCAGCCAATTAGAAGAAAAGCTAAGGACCTTGGAAAGGGAAAGAGCAGAAGCTCAAATGGCGATTCCCAACCTGCCGGCCAAAGAAGTTCCTTTTGGAAAAGATGACTCCGATAACATTGTCATCAGAGACTGGGGGGAAAAGCCAAAGTTTGATTTTCAGCCGAAAAGCCATATTGAAATCGGTGACCATTTAGGAATTATTGACACTGACCGGGCCGGAAAAGTTTCCGGGGCAAGGTTCGGCTATTTTGTCGGCGATGGCGCCTTACTGGAAATGGCGGTTATGCAGATGGCGATAGACCGAATAAGGAACCACGGTTTTGTTCCGGTGATCCCTCCGGTTTTGATTCAAAAAGATATTGAGCGGGCGATGGGTTACGTTGAGCACGGCAATTGGCGGGAAATGTACCAGACTAAAGAAGACGGTTTGATTCTTATTTCCAGTTCTGAGCATTCAGTCATTCCAATGCATAAGGACGAAATATTTAATCAAGAAGATTTACCGAAAAAATATGTTAATTTTTCTACTTGTTTTCGCCGGGAGGCTGGCAGTCACGGTAAAGAGGTTAAAGGTATGTTTCGCGTTCATCAGTTTAATAAAGTGGAAATGAATGTCTATACAATACCGGATACAAAAGTTTCTGATGAAATGTGTCAGCAAATGCTTAAAGTTCAAGAGGAAATTATTCAGGAGTTGGGTATACCCTACCAATTAGTGGCTAGTTGTACTGGCGATTTGCCTTTTCCCAACCGGGTGATGTATGACCTTGAGTCGTGGTTTCCGGCAGAAAACAGTTATCGGGAAACCCACTCCTGCAGCAACTGCACTGATTATCAAACTAGACGGCTGAATATCCGGGTTGATTGCCAGGGAGAAAAGCATTATGTCCACGCCTTAAATGCTACCGGAGTAACCGATCGGGTAGTATTGGCAATTTTGGAAAATTACCAGCAAAAAGACGGTTCGGTAAAAGTCCCCGAAGTGCTTA
>CAYYDT010000013.1:0-12318 GCA_964470705.1 uncultured Gammaproteobacteria bacterium
ATAAGCCGTCTGGTTTGGTTGCTATACCAACCAATCAAGTTCACCACTACCTCAAGGGCCTGCCTCTTGCTGAAATATGGGGCATCGGCAGCCAAACCAGCGCTTATCTTAAAAAACTGGCAATAAGGGATGGTTTGGGGTTTGCCAATAAAAGTGAATTTTGGGTTAAGCGGCACTTATCAAAGCCCTATTTTGAAACCTGGCAGGAGCTTAATGGTCAGCAGGTTTTTTCTTTAGAAGTCGGCAAAAAAGAAGCTTATCAATCAATTACTCGTTCCCGGACTTTTTATCCTGCCTCAAATAATCGAACCAAAGTTTTTGGCGAGTTAACCAAAAATCTGGAGGAGGCTTGTTCCCGGCTGAGAAACTTAAAAATGGTTACTCAGCAAATTACAGTAATTTTGAAAACACAGACTTTTAATTTCCAAGCAGAGATAATTAAATTGGACAGCGCTACCAACAACCCTCAGGAAATAAGCTCGGCAGTTAAGAAGGCCTTTCAGAAAATTTTTCGCCCCCGAATTACTTATCGAGCTACTGGAATAACAATGAAAAAACTGCAATCAGCAGGTAAAGTTCAAATGAATTTATTTTCATCGTCGCCAAGAAAACAGAAACTGGACCAGGTTTATTATCAGGTGGATAAACTAAAACAGCGTTACGGCAGTCAGATTATGACTTTAGCTTCCAGTTTACCGGCATTAGAAGACCGATCACAGAAATTTAGCTTGCCCCACCTTGGAACGGTAAATTAGAACATCTTTAATTGGAGTCATTTCGACCGGAGGCAAGTCTGACTTGCCCGGAGTGGAGAAATCTCTTTTGGAAGATAAAAAGGGATTCCTCGGCGGAACTCGGAATGACAAGGTAGTGCGGTTATTGGCTAAAATGTGTTAAAATTAAGTATGGAAAATAAAGATAAAGAACCAGATTGGTACCAGATAGAAACAGACGGAGAAAAAACAAAGTTTAGAACTGGAGATTATGAGAAGTTTGAAAAATTAGCCAGATTCGCTATGAGCATTGATCCTGAGATGACAGTTAAAGAACTGCTTGACAGACTTGATAAACAAAAAAGTAAAAATAAACAATGAATCAACCGCTTGCCGATAAAATAAGACCAAAAAGTTTAGATGAATTTATTGGCCAAGAACATCTAGTTGGTCAAGAAAAACCAATAAAACTGGCAATAGAAAATGACAAAATATTTTCAATGATTTTTTGGGGTCCGCCTGGGTGCGGCAAGACCACTTTGGCAAGAATTATTGCCAATCAAACCAACGCTCAATTTATTCACCTGTCTGCGGTTTCAGCTAAAAAGGAAGATGTCCGTCAGATAATTAAAAAAATTAAATCCGGTCAGCCGAATTTGCTTGACGAGGCCAAGAACCAACGGGTAATTTTGTTTTTGGATGAAATACATCGGTTTAATAAAGCTCAGCAGGATTATTTACTTCCCTTTGTTGAAGAAGGAACAATTACTTTGATTGGGGCGACAACCGAAAACCCCAGTTTTGAGGTTATTTCTCCCCTTCTTTCCCGGTGCCGGGTATTTACTCTCAATCAATTAACCGACGAAGAAATTGAAGAGGTTATAAATCGGGCGGTTAAAAAACTTGGTGAAATTAAAAAGGAAAAAATTAGTTTAAATCAAGAAGCAAAAGATTGGCTGATTGGTATGGCCAACGGCGATGCCCGCCAAGCAGTGGCAATGATTGAAAATACTTATCAGCTTTATGGCGGATTAACAGTTAAGAATTTTAAAGAAACTTTACAGTCAAAGCACTTAAGGTTTGACAAAAAAGGTGAAGAACATTACAACACAATTAGCTCATATATAAAGAGTATGCGGGCCTCTGACCCTGATGCCGCCCTCTATTATTTAGCCCGAATGGTTGATGCCGGTGAAGACCCGTTGTTTATTGCCCGCCGGATGGTAATTTTTGCCAGCGAAGACATCGGCATGGCCCAGCCGACGGCTTTGGTTGTTGCCAACGAGGTTTTTCGGGCCTGCGAAACTATCGGTTATCCGGAATGTGCTATCAATCTCGCCCACGGGGTTGTTTATTTGGCCTCAGCCCCAAAGAACAGGGCGACGTATGCTGCCCTGCGCTCCGCCCAAAAAGATGTCAAAGACCACGGCAATTTACCTATCCCCCTTCACCTCCGCAATCCGGTAACTGATTTAATGGAAAAGGAGGGATACGGTAAAGGCTACGAACTGTATCCTGACAATGACAAAAGTCTTTTACCGGATAAGTTAAAAGGCAAAAAGTATTATAACAAGGAAGAAGATAAATAAAAATTTAATGCTTGCCCTTCCGTAGCTTTAAGCGTAGGAGGGCCAGATAAATTAAAAGGAAAAAAATACTATCGCAAGTAACTAAAGTCACCCAGGTTGCCAAGGTTTCTTATTTTTGCAGAAGTTCATCTAACTTACTTTCCATCCTTTTTAATCTTTTAGCCATTGAAGAATCAATTTTATAGTCTTTAATGCTTCGACTGCGGTCCGATAGGTCCAATTGTCTGCTTTGAATTAAAATTAATACTGTTAAAACTATTGCTTCTAAAGAAACCCACATTGTCAAAAGGTCAAAGTTAAGACCGGACAATAGCCAGACAGCAAAAAAAACAATGTTAATAATCAAAAACGTCCAAGAAGAGGCAAACCAAACTATAGAGTTGCCAACTTTTTCAAGAAAAGTATCTTTGTTTATAATGCTGAATTCGTCTTCTAAAGTGAGGGATTTTTTTTCTTGTTTTTTGTCCACTAATTAAATATACCACAAAAATTTCCCTCTTGACAAAGAATACCCGTGTAATGTTATTATGAAGATATGAGCGAGAGAAAGAAAGTCAAATTACCTGATTCTTTGCGGCCCCTGCCGCCAGAAAAAAAGCTTTTTATAAGGGATCTGTCATCAGGGCAGAAAAAGATGAAAAGGCATTTGGCAAGAATACGAAGCCAAAGGGGAAATAAAGCCTAAAATTTATACAAGTAAATATTACCCTCTTGTCGATCAGGTTTTTTGCCGGGGATTTGGTAGTCGTTGGAGATAACGGTGACCGGGTGGGTGAGGTTTTCATCAAGCAGTTTTTTTAATTTGCCTAAATATTTGGGAAATAAGTAGACAAAAATAACGTCCGCCTGGTTGAAATCCGCCTGCCACATATTTTTAAGTTTTACTTCAGCCAGATTATCCAAGCCGGCTTTTTTGATTTTCTGGCGGCTTTCCATAACTAAAACCGGGTCAATTTCGTACCCGATTGCTTTGGCGCCTGCTTTGGCGGCGGTAATTAATATCCGGCCGTCGCCGGACCCAAGATCAATAATTGTTTGCCCTTTTTTAAGATCGGCCATTTCCACCATTTTAAGAGTATCGTTATCTTTAGAAGGAACATAAACCGGTCCTGACTGAGGTGAAAAAGTCACGTACCAAAGGTAATAAATAATTGCTATTAAAATTAAAATTAAAATAATGTAGAAAATAGTCATTATATTGTTAACACCTTAGAGGAATTATTCTGACACCTCTCAGGTGTTGTAATTTGTTTATATATCCCCATATAATAACATTTAACAAAAATTATAAAAAAGATGTTATATTCCATTCCGAGAAGCCCCTGTGAGCACTCTGCAAATTCATTGATCTAAACGAAAGCACATTTTGAGTGCGAACAGCGGAGAAAGCTTTGGGGTATCTGTATAAAAAAGCAAAACTAATGAGCGACCGTCTTCGAGGAAGGGATGTAACAGTTTTTCAATCTTTAATTTCTATTTTGTCGTCTTTAACGTCAACGCTGATTTTATCGCCTTCGCTGATTTCGCCCTTGACAATTTTCATTGCCAGCGGGTCGAGAATCTGGTTTTGGATAACCCGCTCCAGCGGCCGGGCGCCGAAAGTTTTGGAATACCCTTCCTCTGCCAGTTTTTCCTTGGCCTGGTCGGTTACTTCAATGCCGATTTTTTGGCCGGCCAATCTTTTTTCAATAATCTTAATCTGTTTATCAACAATTTCGGTAAGCATCTCTTTTGTCAAAGAGTCAAAAAGAATTATTTGGTCTAGCCGATTGATAAACTCCGGCCGGAAAGACTGTCTAATCCGCTCAGTCACCTTGTCTTCCATCTCCTGCCTGTCTTTATCTTCTTCGGTATATTCCATAATAATTTCGCTGGCGATGTTCGAGGTCATAATTATTAAAGTGTTTTTAAAATCAACTGTTCTCCCTTTGCCGTCGGTCAGCCGGCCGTCGTCAAGCACCTGCAAAAGGAGGTTAAAAATTTCATCGTGTGCTTTTTCAACTTCGTCTAAAAGAATAACTGTGTAGGGCTGGCGCCGGACAGCTTCGGTTAGTTGGCCGCCTTCTTCATAGCCGACATACCCGGGCGGCGAACCAATCAGTCTGGCAACAGAATGCCTTTCCATATACTCACTCATGTCAATCCGGATCATTGCCTCTTCGTTGTCAAACATAACCTCGGCCAGCGCTTTTGCCAACTCAGTTTTACCGACGCCGGTTGGCCCGACAAAGAGAAATGAGCCGATTGGCTTGTTTTCTTCTTTAATCCCCGCTCGCGCCCGCCTAATCGCGTTAGCAACTCCGGTTACCGCGTCTTCCTGGTTGACTACCCGCTGATGAAGCCGGTTTTCGAGATTGGCCAGTTTTTCTTTTTCAGATTCGATTAATTTTGATACCGGAATATTTGTCCATCTTGAGATAACTTCGGCAATGTCCTCTTCGGTAACTTCTTCTTTTAACAGCCGGTTCTCGTCTTTGATTTCTTCCCATTTCTGCCGCCATTTTTTCAACTCTTTTTCCGCATCTGGAATTTTACCGTACTTTATTTCAGCCGCTTTGTTTAAATCAACCTCCCGCTCGGTTTTCTTCAGTTCCTCCTCCAAATTATCAAGTTTTTCCTTGGTGTCCCTGATTTTAGTCATTATCTCTTTTTGACGCTCCCAAGCGGATTTTTTATCCCGCAGGATTTCTTTGTTTTCAGCGATTTCTTTTTGTAATTTTTTTCTTTTTTCTTCTGCGCTATCCGTGTTCTCCTTTTTCAACGCCTGAAGTTCAATTTCTTTTTGGCGGATGCTTCTTTGTAATCTGTCCAATTCTGCCGGCATTGATTCCGCTTCGATTTTTAGGGCGGAAGTAGCTTCATCAATTAAGTCAATTGCTTTGTCAGGCAGGAATCTATCCCTGATGTACCGGTCGGATAGGTTGGCGGCGGCGACAATTGCTCCGTCCCTGATTCTTATGCCGTGGTGGATTTCATATTTTTCCTTTAATCCGCGTAAAATAGCGATAGTGTCCTCGACTGACGGCTCCCTGATCATAATCGGCTGAAACCGTCGTTCCAAAGCGGCGTCTTTTTCAATATATTTCCGGAATTCACTGATTGTCGTTGCTCCGATAGCGTGTAAAGTTCCTCTGGCCAAAGCTGGTTTAAGCATGTTGGCGGCGTCAACCGCTCCCTCGGCAGAACCGGCGCCGACCAGTGTATGCAGTTCATCGATAAACAAAATATAAAGTTCTGGATTGGATTCAATTTCTTTTAAAACTGCTTTCAGCCGTTTTTCAAATTCTCCCCTGAACTTGCTTCCGGCCAGCAAAGAGGCAAGGTCCAAAGCAAGGATTTGTTTATCTTTAAGACTTTCTGGGACATCACCGCTGATTATTCTTTGGGCAAGGCCTTCAACAATCGCTGTTTTACCAACGCCGGGTTCGCCGATTAAAACCGGGTTGTTTTTTTTCCGCCGGGACAAAATCTGCATTACCCGTCTGACTTCCTGGTCCCGGCCGATAACCGGGTCTAAATTTCCCTCCTCAGCTTGTTTAGTCAAATTAAGAGTGTATTTTTCAATAACGTTGTACCCGGCCTCCGGCGACCGGTCGGTAACCTGCTGACTGCCCCGGACTTCTTCCAAGGCTTTCCTGATTTGACTGATTTCGATCCCCAACTCTTCAAGAATAGATTTAGTCTGGCCGTCGGTGTCTGCCAAGGCTAAAAATAAGTGTTCCCGGGAAACAAATCCATCTTTCATTTTGTCGGCTTCTTTTTTTGCCTGGCTAAGAACCCGGCTTAACTCCTGTGAAAGATAAACCTGGCCGAGTTCTCCGCCGGCTTTTGGAGCTTGTTCAAGCCGTAGTTCCGCCTTTTTAACTAAGTCTTCAATACCGATACCGAGTTTTTTTAAGATTTCGACAACCACTCCCTCAAAATCAGTTACCAAACCGAGTAGCAAATGTAAAGGCATTACCTGGGGATGGCTTTTTTCTTCAGCCAGAGACTGGGCGTTAGCCAATGCCTGTCTGGAGTTGTAAGTTAATTTTTCCGGATTTAAACTCATGATAGTTTAAATATAAAACAAGCAATTAAGATTGTCAAGTGCCAAAATAACAGCATTCCCCCGCCCCCACTGCCAATTTATACACCTCCGAGGTGTATTACTATTGACACCTCGGTCAATCGTTAATCGCAGAAATGTTTTTGCATTAGCACGCTTCAGCGTGCGTGCATTGACGCAGACCAAAGTCTGCTAGTACGGGAAGGGGTGAGTTTGATAAATATTCATATCATTTTTTGTAAATTATTAATCCTTTCTTCCAACGGTGGATGGGTGGAAAACAGAGTAGCTAATTTTTTTAAGCCGCCGGTATTTTTAAATGGATTAGTAATAAACAGATGCGCCGTTGCCTGGTGGGCGGTCTTCAGTTGTGTTTGACTTTGGCTTAATTTAATCAGAGCGTTAATTAGCCCCTGCGGTTGTCTGGTCAGTTTAACTGCGGTTGCATCAGCCAAATGTTCACGCCTTCTTGACAACGCCAGTTGGATCAGTTTGGCGGCAATTGGAGAAATAATCAAGGCAACTAGACCGGCAGCCAAACCAATAGGGTTGGCTTTTCTATTATCCCGATCAGACGAGCCAAATCGGCTTATCCGAATCATCCATTCGCTGACTATGGTTATCATGCCGACTAAAACAGCAACGACCATCATTAAACGGATATCCAAATTGGTAATATGCGAAATTTCATGGGCTACAACACCTTCAAGTTCGGTCCGATCAAGTTTGTTTAATAAACCGGTAGTTACTGCAATAATTGCATTTTCTGGGTTTTTTCCGGTGGCAAAAGCATTCATCGCTGGCGAATTAATAACATAAAGTTTCGGTATTGGAATTTGGGCAGCCAGACTTAAATTTTCAGCAACAGTGTAATATTCAAAAAAATCTTCTTTATTTGCCGGTTTGGCACCGCTCAGGCCGAGAATGATTTTGTCTCCCCAAAAATAACTTCCCAGAGATGAAGCCAAAGAAAATAAACCGGCGGCGACAATAACTCCCTTACCGGCATCAAAAGCCTGGCCGATAAGATAAACAAAGCCGACAACAAATAAAATAAAACCGATCATTATCAAAATTGACCGCCTTTTATTTTGGTCAACCCGTTTATAAACGTTAGTCATAATACGCTTATTATATACTAACTTCCGGTGTTTTTGTTTCTTCTTTGCTTACTTCAACGTGTTCACCGGTTTCATCGATTTGAAGCCCTTTTTCAGGTTTAAATCCACCGACTGCGGCAACAAGATTGCTTGGAATAGTAACCAGCATTCGGTTGTAATCAGCAACTAAGTCAATAAGAGTTCTTCTGGAATACATAATTTTATCTGCGGTATCCCTAAGTTCATTCATCAACTTTGTTACCACTTCTGTACCTTTAATTTCTGGGTTGCTTTCCACAATAACTCTTAATGATCCTAATACGTTTTGGACTTTGTCCTGGGCATCAAGCATTGACTGTGTATCTCCCGACTCCAAGGCTTGGTTTACTGCTTTTCTGGCTTCAGTCAATTGATCAAAAATTCCTTTTTCATGTTCCAGATAGCCTTTAGCAGACTTATTCAAATTCGGAATTAAATTTGCCTGGCGTTTTAATTGGTTGCCGATTTCCTGGATGGCTGCTTTAATTCGTGTCTTCAGGGTTTGCAGTTGATTATAGGTAGTTATAAAATATATTCCGAGTATAACTAGAATAGCAATTATAATTATTGGCATGTTTTTAAAATATCACCTCCTTTAATTTCAAACTTATTAAAAATAATAATCCTTAAAAACACTAAAATCAACTGTATAAATTATTCGTAACTGAGAAAAATATTTATACATTAAGTAAGAAACAGCCGGTTAATCTGAATTTTAGAATAGACCATGAAAAATTTTACCTTCCCCGCCGCGAATTTTTTCAGTCATTGAAATTAAGGAGGTCTACTGATAAAATCAATTATGTTACTGGGGCTGTAGTTCAATCGGCTAGAGCACTCGCCTGTCACGCGAGAAGTTGCGGGTTCGAGTCCCGTCAGCCCCGCCTACCTGCCTTCTGCCCAAACTGCCCATTTAACTGCCCATAGTTAGGAGGTGAAAAAAATTGATCAAAGTTAACAAAGAAAAAAAAATAGTAGATAAAGTAAAGAGTATGGAGCAAGTGATTAGCATGGTTATGGGAATTTTGGTAGTTTTGGCAATTGGAGGTTTAGCATACCGCTATTTTCAGACAGACGAGCTGCCGATCCCTTCATCCGTAAAAAACCAGGAAGAAGTTGAAAACGGTGACGAGGAAGCAATAGAAGTTGAATCGGAAGAAACCGGTTTACCGGCCACTCACACGGTAAGCCAAAGCGAAAATCTTTGGCAGATTGCCGAGAAATATTATTTATCCGGCTATAATTGGGTAGATATTGCTGAAGCCAATGATTTAGTTAATCCCAATCTTTTAGTTGTCGGACAGGAATTAGTTATTCCGGACGCGGAAAGGATGACAATGACGGTTAGCGAACTACCTGAAACTGGTGTTGGAGAAGAAGTAGAAATAACCGGTGACAGATACACGGTTGAAGAAGGGGATTCTCTAAGCAAAATTGCCATAAAAGCCTATGGAGACATGTTTCAATGGCCGAAAATTTGGGGCGAGAATCGTGATCAAATTGCTAATCCTAATTTGATTGTCCCAGGCATGGTGCTTGAAATTCCTCGTAATTAGGTTAAACTGAAATTAGAATTCGGATTTTTATATTCGAGTCAGGTATTTTAGTGTGCGGGAGTAGTTTGGGCCAAAGGCCCATCCGCCGTTTTAGGCGGACAGTTGACAATTTCAAAGCGCATGCAATTAGTATGCGGGAGTAGCTCAGTTGGTTAGAGCGTTTGCTTCCCAAGCAAAAGGTCGCCAGTTCGACTCTGGTCTCCCGCTCCTTAACTTAATTCAATGAGAATTTTATGGACTAGCCCGCACTGCCGACCGGATTGGATTGAAAAACTTGGCCAGGAATCCCAAGGTGGCCAAACCGAGGTTATGCTCAAGCAGACCAAGGCTCTAGTCAATCAACACCCAAAATTAAAAATTGATATCTATACCCGGTATCAGGAAGACGATTTCCAAATTGATACCACCAACCCTTTTTTTATTGGCAATGAAGTTATTCATCAGCCGGCAAACAAATTGCATCTTAAGGAGTTGGAAAATGGCAAAATTAGAATTATTAGACTTCCGGCTGGTCCAGCAGATAGGTACATAAAAAAAGAACAACTTTATGGTAAATACCTTGATCAGTTTGTTGACTGTATAAAAGATTTTATCAGAAAAAATAAGTTGAAATATAAAATTGTACATGGCCATTATGCCGATGGTTGGGAAACAGTAACCAAACTTAGTTTGTCAGTTCAAAAATATGGAGAAAGACTGCCGACTATTTTAACTACCCATTCCTTGGGTAGAAGAAAAAAAGCCGACTGTTTATTAAGAAAAGAAGCGCCGCTGTCAAAACTTGACCAGGTTTACAACTTTACTGCCCGGATTTTGTCAGAAGAAAAGTCGCTTAAAAACGCCGATAAAATTTGCCCTTTGTCGACCACTGAAAAAGAATTCCTTGAGCAAAAATATGACGCGGTTAGTTTAAACGATCCCCGGCTGTTTGTTACTCCTAACGGAATTAACCCGGATGATTTTAAAAAAGCTGATCAAAGTGACATTGCCGATCTAAAAAAGAATCTGGATATTGATAATAAATTTGTTGTCCTTGTCCCCTCCCGGGTCGATCCAAGAAAAGGCCAATTGACATTAGTTAAGGCGGCAGTTAAATTAGGCAGAAAATTTTTAGAAACAAACAACCTGGTTTTGCTTTTAATTGCCTGGCCGGAAATTGAAACTGAATATACTACGGAGATCAACAGTTTAATAGAAACTGAAAACCTTGAAAATTATGTTTTAAGACAGCCGCCAGTTCCCCACCAGGATATGCCTGCTTATTTTGGCAGTGCTGATTTGGTTGTTATCCCGTCGCAGGAGTATTTTTCAATCGCGATGATTGAAGCAATGCTTTTAGAAAAAGTAATTATTGCCAGTAATGAAGGAGGAAGCCGGGATGCAATTGTCGACGGCCAATCAGGGTTCTTGGTTGATCATAATAGCCCGGATGAAATTTCCCGGGCAGCGAAAGTTGTTGTAAATTTAAGTGAAAATAAAAAAAATCAAATCGGCGTAAATGCTAAAAAAAGAATAATTGAAAATTATACGCTCGAGGCGGTTGCTGAAAGAATAATCAAACTTTATTCTTCAGTTTTTGATAAAATATAATAACCGCCTGCGTAGCTCAGCTTGGAAGAGCAACGGTGTCGTAAACCGTAGGCCGTCGGTTCGATTCCGACCGCAGGCTCATAAATAAGAATGAAGGAATATAAGAATCTAGGAATTTAGGGTAAGGGGTTTTAAATTACATCCAACATTTGGTATGATAACTTCTTAGATTCCCATATTCTTAAATTCTCAAATTCGTATATTCCTAAATTGTATGACTAAAGTAAATCAGTTTCATCAAAAAGAAAAACCTTTAACAGAAGAAGATAAAATCAGGCGTAGAGCCTTAATTTTCGGGGTTTTAACCTTGATTCTAAGTGTTGCTTTAGTAATTTGGGGAATTCCCCTATTCATTAATTTAGTTGATTTTCTAGGAGAGGTTAAATCAGAAGCCGACCAGGTAACTATAACCGACATTATTCCACCTTCAGTTCCCCGTCTTTCGTATATTCCCGAGGCGACCAACAGTGCTGAATTTGAAATTAAAGGTGTTACCGAGCCGGAAGCGATAGTGAAGGTTAAGGTTAATAACGATGTAATTGAGTCGGAAGTTGACGAAGAAGGGCTTTTTGAAATTGATAAAGTAATTTTGGAGAAAGGAACCAACAAAATTATTGCCTGGGCAGTTGATGCTGATGGTAATGAAAGTGAAAAAACTGATCAATTTGAAATAACCTATGATACCGTCTCTCCGGATTTAGAAATTACCAAACCAGATGATGGATCAGAGGTTGACGAGCAGGAATTAGAGGTTTCAGGTAGGACAGAACCGAGCGCTAGGATTTTAGTAAATGAGCGAGTGATAATTGTAAATCAGGATGGCGAATTCGTAGAACAAGTAATCCTACAAGAAGGTGAGAACGAAATTAATGTAGTGGCTGAAGATAGTGCCGGTAACACTGAAGAGGTTACCCTAACGGTTACCTATACGCCATAGTTTACTTCTAGTTAAAAAGGACTGAAAAGCAATCAGCAGACAGTAAATAAACCCAGTTGTTTTATCTTTAAAGCCTCCCTGCCAAAAAAAATTTTTCAAAAACTTTCCTAGTGGATAAAAAATAATCTCACCGATACCCGTTTGTTTGCCTTGCTGAAAAAGCTCCTCGGCTCGAATCGTTGAATAGTAATTAATCTTTTTTAATGAGGTAGTTATATCCGGAAATGAATAATGAATTAATTTGTTATTCATTTCACCAGTTTCACCTTTTATATGCCAAACTTCGTGTACTTTTCCCTTCCATTCACCTTTAGATTTTACGGCCAATCGTAAAAGTTTATTTCGGTCAAAAGACCAATTATAAGCAGACTTGTCAGCGCAGTGTAATCTTTTTCCAATAAAAACTTCCTGCCGGGGAATTTTAAACCCATTACAATCTGGTTTTTCTAGACGTCGCACAATCTCTTTGGCGAGAGAAGGGGAGACCACTTCGTCAGCATCGACAAACAACACCCACTCGTTTTTGGCTTTTTTAAGACTGAAGTTTCGCTGTGCCGAAAAATCGCTGTCCAGCCGCCGCTGGTAAACGACCGCTCCCCTCTTCTCTGCCATTTCTTTTGTTTTATCTGTTGAAAAGTCGTCGATGACAATTATTTCATCGCACCACTGCAAACTTTCCAAACACCTTCCAATGTTTTTCTCCTCGTTTCTCGCCACCACCACCCCACTAACTTTCATAGAATATT